>CAZCQM010000124.1:0-9060 GCA_964500785.1 uncultured bacterium | reverse complement strand
TACAACCTGATCCCCGTGCTGACGGCACAGGAGAACGTGGAGTTCATCATGCTCCTGCAGAAGCGCCCGCGCGACGAGCGTGTGCGCCGCTCCCGCGAGCTGCTGGAGAGCGTGGGTCTCGCCGACCTCGTGGACCGGCGGCCGCACGAGCTCTCGGGCGGCCAGCAGCAGCGCGTCGCCGTGGCGCGCGCCCTGGCCTCGCTGCCGTCGTTCGTCCACGCCGACGAGCCCACCGCGAATCTCGACTCCGAATCCGCCGAGAACCTGCTCGACATCATGGAGCGGCTGAATCACGAGCAGAAGATGACGTTCGTCTTCTCGACCCACGACGCCCGCGTCGTCAAGCGCGCGCACCGCGTCATCACGCTGCGCGACGGTCGCGTGGTCGGGGACGAGGCGAAGGCGTAGGGAGTTGCCGGTGGCGATGCGGAGGTCGACGCGGTCGGTGGTGGCGATCGCGCTTGCGGTCGTGGCGGCCGTCCCGTCGGCCGGCCGCGCGGCGTGGAAAGACGACGTGACGCTGGGCGGCTACGTCCGCGAGTCGCCCTTCGTGTGGGAGCCGACGGCCATCCTGATGCCCGCCCCGGACGCGTCCACCAACTTCACCAACATGCTCCACGCGCGCCAGAATCTGCGCGCGTATTTCCCGCATTCGATCTCGCTCGGGCTCGAGCTGAAGACGCGCCTCGTCACCGGAGATGCCGCGCAGGAGCTGCTCAGTCTCACCAACGTCGCCGGCGGCAACCGCACGTACTGGGACTGGGAACACCGGTTCATCGACGAGGAGCGCGCGGTGCTGGCCATGGTGCTCGACCGCGCGTGGCTGAACGCCAACGCGGGCCCGGTGCAGATGACACTCGGACGCCAGCGCATCGCGTGGGGGACGGGGCTGGTGTGGAATCCGATCGACATCTTCAATCCCTCGTCGCCGCTGGATTTCGACAACGAGGAGAAGCCCGGCGCGGACGCGGGGCGCGTGCAGGTCTACCTGGGGCCGAACTCGAAGGTGGAGGTGGCCGTGGCGCCGGTGCGTGACACCGACGAGACCGTCGGCGCGGTGCAAGTGGTCGTCAATCGCGCCGGGTACGACTGGATCGCGCTCGGCGGCCGCCGCGGCCCGAACACCGTCGCGGGGGGCGCATGGGCGGGGAGCATCCTCGGGGGCGGGTTTCGCGGCGAGTTCCTCTACTCGACGCCGCGCGACGCGGCCTCGCCCGCCGACAGCCTGCTCGGCGACTCGTGCCTCCACGCCAGCGTCGACGGGGACTACACCTTCTCCAACACCCTCTACCTCCATGGCGCCGTTCTATATAATGGATGCGGGACCACGGGCGATGCCGGCGGCGCGCTCCTGCTCGAAGCGTACCTCCGGCGCTGGCTGACGCCGGCGCGCCTCTCGCTCTTCGCCGAGGTGGCGAAGGACGTGACCCCGCTGGTGCGTGCGGATCTCTCGGGGATCCTCAATCCGTACGATCTCTCGTGGTACGTCGGGCCGAGCGTGCGCTGGTCGGCGGCGGCGAATCTCGACGTCATCGTGAGCGGGCTGCTGTTCGGCGGCGACTCGGGAACCGAGTTCGGCGACGACGGCGACATCGGCATGCTGTGGGTGAAATGGTCGTTCTAGGCCATCACGTCAGCCGGTGACGGAACATCCACGCCGCGATGGGCAGCGTAATCGCCCCGATGATGACGAGCGGCCACAGATCCGGGACGATCTGGGGCAGGCCGGCGCCCTCCAGATACACCCGCCGCGCCATGTCGATGGCGTAGCGCAGCGGGTTGATCATCGTGAAGTACTGAAGCGCGCGCGGCATGTTCGCGATCGGCGTGGTGAGCCCCGAGAGCAGCGTGAAGGGCATGATGAGCACGAACGAGAAGAACATCGCCTCCTGCATGGTCGCGACGAACGACGACACCATCAGCCCCATCCCCACCGCCGCAAGCAGGAACACGCCGAGTCCCGCGTAGAGGGTGAGAAACGATCCCTCGAAGGGGATCCGGAACCACAGCTGCGCGACCACCAGGATCAGTGTGGCCTGCAGCGTCCCCACCATCATCGACGGCACCGCCTTTCCGACCATGATCTCGGAGGGCCGGTAGGGCGTGACCAGCAGCTGGTCGAAGGTGCCCTGCTCGCGCTCGCGCGCCACCGACATCGCAGTCAGGAGCAGCGTCTGCAGCATGGTCAGGGTTCCGACCAGCGCGGGAATCATGTTCCAGCGCGTCTCGAGCGCGGGGTTGTACCACGCGCGCGTCGTGACGGTGACGGGCGGGCCGGGCTGATCGTGATCTTCCTGCCACTGCGCGCCGAACGCGTCGGCGACCGCACCCACGTACGCGACCGCCGTGTTCGCCGTGTTGGAGTTGCGCCCGTCGGCGATCACCTGGACCCGGGCAGGCCGCCCCGCCTGGAGGTTGCGCTCGAAGTTCTGGTCGAACTGGACAACAAGGAGGGCGCGCCGGTGGTCGATGCAGTCCTGGATGTCCGCCGCGCTGCGCAGGGTGACGACGCGCTCGAACACGCCGGAGCCATCGAGGCGGGCGAGAAAGGCGCGCGACGCCTCGCTGCGGTTCTGATCGACCACCGCGTAGGGCACGTGGTTCAAATCGTAGCTGGCCGCGTAGCCGAACAGGAGGCTCTGGAGCACCGGGGGGAGAAAGAGGCTCGTGCGCGTGCGGCGGTCCTTGAGCATCGCGAGGAGCTCCTTCTTGATCAGCGCCAGAATGCGGAACACGACGTCGGGCATGATTACCTCACGCGAGCCTCTTGCGCGTGGCCGCGCGGCACATGACCAACAGGCCCGCCGCCATCACGGCCAGAACCGCGGCGTTGGGGATGATGACGCCCCAGATGTCGCCCGCCAGGAACAGCGTCTGCAGGAGCGCGACGTAGTAGCGCGCCGGAAGGATGTAGGTGATCGCGCGCACCGCCGCCGGCATGCTGCGCAGGTCGAACAGGAAGCCTGAGAGCATCATCGCGGGCAGGAACGTCAACAACAGCGCCAGCTGGCTCGCGACGAACTGGCTCTTCGTCACCGACGACACCCAGAGACCGGTCCCCAGGGCGACCAGCAGGTAGAGCATCGACACGCCGACCAGGATCCAGATCGAGCCGCGCAGGGGGACGTGAAACAGGAACACGCCCGCCACGATGCACAGCGCCAGACCGATCATCCCCATGACGAAGTAGGGAATCGTCTTGCCCACCAGGATCTCGTCGGTGTGGACCGGGGTGGCGAACAACGCCTCGAACGTGCCGCGCTCCCACTCGCGCGCGATCACCAGCGCGGTCAGAAACGCGCCGATGAGCGTCATCACGAGCACGATCAGTCCCGGGACCAGGAAGTAGCGGCTGTCGTTGGCCTCGTTGAACCACAGGCGGCTCTCGACGACGACCGGCGGGGAGGTCACCGTGTACCCCTCGGCGGCGCGCCGCGCCGTCCACTGGGCGACCGCACCCTGCGCGTAGCCCTGGACGATGCGCGCCGTGTTGGCGTCGGTGCCGTGCAGGATCACCTGCACTTCGGCGTCGCCGATGGCCATGTGGCGTGAGAAGTCGGGGCGGATGCGGACGATGCCCTTGACCTCGTCGTCGAGCATCAACTGCTCTGCCTGCGCCATCGAGGGCACGAGGACGGCGTCGAAATACCGCGACAGCCGGAATCCGGCGGCCAGGTCCATGGCGATGGGAGAGGGATCCTCGACGGCGATGGCCACGGGAACGTTGGTGACGTCGAGAGAGAGACCGTAGCCGAACAGGAGCACCAGCAGGGCGGGCATGACCATGCCGATGGCGATGCTGCTCGGGTCGCGCGTGAGCTGGTACGTCTCCTTGCGCGCGAGTGCCACGATGCGGCGCAGCTTGCCCCGCGTGCCGCCCGGGCGTCCCGGTTTCATGCCGCGCCTCCCCCGGTCGCCGCATTCCGGCGCGAGTCCTCGACGACGGTGATGAAGGCGTCTTCCATGGTGCCTTCGAGGCCGCTCGGCGTGCGCGCGTGGCGGCGCACGGCGGCGGGCGTCCCCTCGGCGAGGAGTCGGCCCGCATCCATGATGACGAGGCGGTCGCAGTACTCCGCCTCCTCCATGAAGTGTGTGGTGATGATCACCGTGACGCCCTGCTCGGCCAGCGAGTTGATCCGGCCCCAGAACTCGCGGCGCGCCATGGGATCGGCGCCGCTCGTCGCTTCGTCGAGAAAGAGGATCTCGGGCTCGTGCAGGAGTGCGGCCGCCATGGCGAGGCGCTGCTTGTACCCGCCCGGGAGCTGCGCGCTGGGCAGGCGCGCGAGCGAGGTCAGCTCGAACTGTTCCAGCGCCCACGCGATACGTTCGGCGCGGCGCCGGCCACGCAGCCCGTAGGCACTGGCGAAGAACTCGAGGTTCTCGCGCACGCTCAAGAGGCCGTAGAGCGAGAACTTCTGCGCGACGTAGCCGATGCGTTGCCGCGCGGAGGCGCGCGCGGTGCGCAGGTCGGTTTCGGCCACCTGCAGCGAGCCGCCCGTCGGAGGCAGCAACCCGCACAGCATCCGAAACGTCGTGGTCTTGCCCGCGCCGTTCGGACCCAGCAGCCCGAACACCTCCCCCCGGCGGACGCTGAACGAGATGTGATCGACCGCGGTGAACGGGCCGAACATCCGTACCAGGTCGTTCACTTCGACGACGAGATCGCGCCCGGCGTCGGCCGACACACCCCTGAGGACCATGCGCTCGGCGGTATGCGCGCGCTCCGTGCTCGCGTGCAGCAGGGTCATGAAGCCGTCCTCGAAGCGCGGAGGCACCGCCGTGACGCTCGTCCCGGCCAGCGGGCCGTCGTCCGGCGTCGGGCCGGGCTCCGGAGTGCCGCCGCGCACGAAACGCACACGCCCGGCCTGGGGAACCGCGTCCACGATGCCCGGTGCGGCGAGCAGCCGGGCCTGGAAGGCGCGGGCGGTCTCCCGTCCCGGCGCGTCGGCGACGAACACGCGTCCCTTCGCGGTCGCGGTCACGTCCGCCGGCGGCCCCTGGGCGAGCACCGTTCCCGCGTACATCACGATGACGTGGTCGCACCGTTCCGCTTCGTCCAGGTACGACGTGCTCATGAGTACGCTGAGCCCCTCCTCGCGGACCAGATGGAGCACGATCTCCCAGAGCTCGCGGCGCGAGAGGGGATCGACGCCGACCGTCGGCTCGTCGAGCAGCAGCAGGTCCGGCGAGCGGATGAGCGTGCACGCGAGACCCAGCTTCTGCTTCATGCCTCCGGAGAGGTGGCCCGCGAGACGGCTGCGGAAGCGTCCCAGCGCCGTCATCTCCATCAGGCGCGGGTAGCGTTCGTCTCGCTCGTCGCCGCCGACACCGTGCATGTCGGCGTAGAGGTCGAGGTTTTCCTGCACGCTCAGGTCTTCGTACAGGCCGAAGCGCTGCGGCATGTAACCGATGCGATCCTGTACCGCCTGGGGGTGCGCGGCGACGTCGAGACCGAGAACGTCGAGCGAGCCCGAGTCGGGCGTCATGAGTCCGGCGACGAGCCGGATGAGCGTGGTCTTGCCGGCGCCGTCGGGCCCCACGAGCGCGGTGAGTGTGCCGCGCCGCGCCTCGAAGGTGACGCCGCCCAGCGCGGTCACCTCTTCGCCGGTCGCGCGCCGGAATGTCTTGCGGATGTCTCTGGCGACGACGGGAACGTCGAGCGCCGTGGTGTTCACTTCCGGCCCCCGGCGCTGTCCGGGTCGGCCGCCGCCGTCGCGGCGGGGGCGGCCGGCGCGAGCGACAGGACGACGGTCGCCGGCATGCCCAGCTGGAGGTCATTGGAAGGATCGTTGACGAAGGCGCGGACTTCGTAGACCAGGCTGGTTCGCAACTGCTCGGTCTGGATCGCCTTCGGCGTGAACTCGGCGACGGGCGAGACGAAGCCGATCCAGCCCTCGAACGCCCGGCCGGGGAAGCTGTCGACGACGATGCGGGCCTTCATCCCGGAACGCACGTGACCCAGGTCGGGCTCGGCCACGTAAGCGCGCACCCACTTGGGATCGGTGATGGCCAGGGAGAAGATCGGCCGCTGCGGCGAGACCATCTCGCCCGGCTCGACCAGCCGCGACCGGATCGTGCCCGACGAGGGTGCCACGAGCCGGGCGTCGTCGAGCTGCTGGCGCAGGAGCTCGAGCTGCGCCCGGTCCGCCTGCAGCTCCGCTTCGGCCTGCGCGATGTCTTCGGCGCGCGGTCCCGCCACGGCGAGATCCAGCGCTTTCTGCGCCGCGACGACCTTCGCGTCCGCCATGTCGATGGAGGCCTTGGCCGCGTCGAGGTCGTTCTGGCTGACGACGGCCTTCTCGGCGAGATCCACGGCGCGGTCGTACTGCTGGCGCGCGTAGAGCGCGTCGGCCTTCGCCGCGGCGAGATTCGCGCGCGCCTGTGCGATCTCCTCCGGCCGGCTCCCGTGGTGGAGACGCTCGACGGCGGCCTGCTGGGCGTTGACGACCGCTTCCGCCCGATCCACCTGCGGCTTCAGGCGGCTGGTGTCGAGCTGCGCGAGGAGCTGGCCCTTGTCGACCCGGTCTCCCTCCTGCGCCAGCACGGTCGACACCCGCCCGTTGTCGTTGAACGCGAGCGCCACCTGGCGGAGATCGACGTTGCCGTAGAGCTTCAGGGCGTCCGTGTCGGTGCCGCGATGCGTGAGCCACCACGTCACGCCGACCGCCGCCAGGACGACAACCGGAATTACGATCTTGAGGGGACGCCGCATGAATGACCCGCCGGGCGAGAGCATAGCCTTGACGGCCGGGCGAGTCAAATAGACGCCGCGGCCGACCGGGCGCCGAAGCGTCCGGGCAGGAATCCCGGGTTGCGCCCGGTGTATATCACATTGTGACTCGCGCAGGGGAGGGGGATCTTTGAACATCCAACTCGAAGGAAAACGGGCCCTGGTGACCGGAGGCAACTCCGGCATCGGCGAGGCCATCGTGCTGGCGCTCGCGGGGGCGGGTGCGAGCGTGGCCGTCAATTATGTCACCCACCCCGAGGCCGCGCAGGCGCTTGTCGAACGCGTCACCGGCGGGGGTGGCCGTGCGCTTGCCGTGCAGGCCGACGTCTCCGACCCCGACGCCGTGGCCGGCATGTTCCGGCGCATCGACGAGGCCTGGGACGGGATCGACATCCTGGTCAACAACGCGGGTATCGACGGCGAGCGCGCCCCCGGGTGGGACGCGGATATCGCCGCGTGGCGAAAAGTGATCGACGTCAATCTTCTCGGTGTGTTCTACTGCGCGCGAGAGGCTCTGAGCCGCATGGTGCCGCGAAAGAGCGGGGTCGTGCTCAACATCAGCTCCGTGCACGAAGTAATTGCGTGGTCGGGATACAGCGCCTACGCGGCGAGCAAGGCGGCGGTGGGGATGTTGACCAGGACGCTGGCCCAGGAAGCGGCGCCGCAGGGCGTGCGCGTGCTGGCGCTGGGACCCGGCGCCGTCAAGACACCCATCAACCGCTCGGTCTGGAGCGACCCCGCGAGCCTCGAAGACCTGCTCGAGAAGATTCCGCTGAATCGCATCGGGGACCCGCAGGAAATCGCGCGCATGGTCGTGGTGCTGGTTTCAGACGCCGCCTCCTACCTCACCGGACGCACGGTGTTCGTGGACGGCGGCATGACCGACTATCCCGATTTCGCCCATGGCGGCTGATCGAGGGGCACGAATATGCACGTTGTGACTCTGGAAGCACCCGGCCGCTTTGCACCCGGCGGTCCCGGCATCGAACCGCGCTGGACATCGAGCGCCAAGACCGGCGTCGGCACGGCTCTCGGCGACGAAAGCCGCGTCTGGTTCACGCTGAGCCACGGGATCCTCAACGAAATTTATTACCCCCGCATCGACCAGGCCTGCATCCGCGACCTGGGACTGATCGTCACCGACGGCGCGGATTTCTTCTCCGAGGAGAAGCGCGACACCACGTCCGCCGTCCACCGGCTGGCCGACGGCGTGCCGGCGTTCCGCGTGATCAACACCTGCCGGCACGGCCGCTACCGCATCGAAAAGGAGATCGTCGCCGATCCCCATCGCGACGTGCTGTTGCAGCACGTGCGGTTCTTCGCTCAGCGCGGCGCGCCCTCGCGATTCCGCCTGCATGTCCTTCTCGCGCCCCACCTGGGGAACCGGGGTCGCGGCAACACGGCCTGGGTGGATGAGATGGGCGGTGTGCCCCTGCTGCTCGCCGAGCGCGACGGCGCCACCCTGGCGCTGGCGTGCTCGATTCCGTGGAAGAAGCGGTCGGTCGGCTACGTCGGTTCCTCGGACGGCTGGCAGGACCTCATGGCGCACAAACGGATGACGTGGGAGTACGCGCGGGCCGAAAACGGCAACGTCGCTCTCGCGGCTGAAATCCCGGTCGTGGTGGCGCAGGGAGATGTCGTGCTCGCGCTGGGCTTCGGCAGGACCCCGGAGGAAGCGGCCGGCCAGGCCACGGCGAGCCTGCGAGACGGGTTCGGTAAGGCAAAGGACGATTACGTCGCCGGCTGGCAGCAGTGGATGGCGACGCACGCCGCGGCGGACGGCAGCGCGCGTGACCCGCACGATCTTTCGCGGACCAGCCTTGCCGTGTTGCGCACCCACGAGTCCAAGACCCGGCCCGGCGGACTCATCGCCAGCCTTTCCATCCCGTGGGGATTCAGCAAGGGCGACAACGACATCGGCGGGTACCACCTGATCTGGTCGCGCGACATGGTGGAGGCGGCGGGCGCGTTGATCGCTGCGGGCGCGTACGACGATGCGCGCCGCGTGCTCGACTTTCTGGAGGCCACCCAGCAGCCGGACGGGCACTGGGCGCAGAACATGTGGCTGGACGGTTCGCCCTACTGGAACGGGATCCAGATGGACGAGACGGCGCTGCCCGTCCTCCTCGTGGACCTCGCCCGCCGCGAAGGCGCCCTGGACGGCGGCGATGTGGCCCGTTTCTGGCCCATGGTGCGGCGGGCCGCGGCCTACCTGGTCTGCAACGGCCCGGTGAGTCCGCAGGACCGCTGGGAGGAAGATCCCGGCTATTCGCCGTTCACGGTCGGGGCGGAAATCGCCGCACTGCTGGCAGCGGCGGATCTGGCCGATT
>CAZCQM010000123.1:0-9088 GCA_964500785.1 uncultured bacterium | reverse complement strand
AGCTTGGGTACGAAGAACGTCCGGAGAATGTCGTCGTCGTCCGACGGTTCGTCGTGGAACCCGTCGATCGACCCGTTGGGACTGTCGACGACGGTCTCCCCACCGGTCATGATGCGGTAGCGCTCGACCCAGGTGCGGAAATACTCCGGGCTGCGCGGGACGTTGTTCTCCGTCTTGCACGCCTCCACGCACCGGCCGCAACCGATGCACTTGCGCGTGTCGATCCCCATGCCCCAGTAGTGTTCGCCGGGCTTGTAGCCGCCGGCGAGAATCCACTCCGGCGCGTCCTGGAGTTCCTTGTTGCTGGCGACGAGCTCACGGGGGACCAGTAGCGCGGCGATGGCGCCCAGGGCGCGTTTGATGAAGTCGCGGCGCGGCAGCTCTCGAGTTGTGGGAACGGGTTCCTTCGTGATCGGCGCGTTGCTCATCAGCGGGCCTCCGGATTGTGCGGATAGTGACACTGCCAGCACACGTAGCGCTCGCCGTGCGTCTGCATGTCGACGCGGGGAATCTCGGGACTGCTGTCCGCGTCCCGGGCGTGGCACTGTCCGCAGAACTCACGGCTGTCGGGTTTGCTCGGTTGGAACGCCCTCGGGTTGATGCGGTGTTCTTCGGGGGCGTTGTGGCAGCGCGTGCACGCGAGGTACACGTGGTGCGACGCCTCCTTGCTGTGCGCGATGGCCGCGTGGCACGCGGTGCATTCTCTGGGCGTCTCCGGCGGCACCGGATCGTGCGGGTTGTGGCACGAGATGCACGGCTTGAGCGGGTTGTGGGAGACGCTCACGATCTGCGGGAAACCGGTCGGGCGCGATTCCAGGTACTCGTGGCAGATCGGACAGTAGCCGCGCTCGCGCGGAGCCGGGGGAACGATCGAGTCGGGATTCTCGGTGTGGGCGAGGGCGGCCCCGTGACAGACTTCGCACGCAACCGGCGCGTGGAAGCCGTGGCTCTTGGTGTCGACGACGTCGTCGTGACAGTCGTAGCAGGCACCCTGGCCCGCATAGTGGAGCGGCATGGAGGCCACGTCGCTCAACGCAGACGCGCGGTAGTGGCCGTACTTACCGAAGTCCGGCGGTACCAGCAGCCGCCGCACGGGCGCAAACGCGATGACGATGACCGCGAAGACGATGGAGAGGCGCTTGACCTGCTCGGGCAGGGCGCGCCACCACGCCAGGACCTTCGACACCCAGTACTCCGTCCGCACCTCCGGAGCCTTTCCTGCGGCCTCCGGGCATGAGACGGCAAAAGTGAACGGGTGTCAATATGGACTTGAAGACCCGTAAATCCGAATAATGCCACGCCGGGATACCCCGAATGACTAACTCATTGCGCAATTGGCAATTATATGCTTGGGCCGGGTGGAGGCCGGGGGCGGGAGTCAGGCGCGAAGCAGGCGCTCGGCGCGGGCGAGATCGTCCGCGGTGTCGATATCGAGGAAGTGCCAGTCCTCGCCGACCTCGACCGTCTCCACCTCGTCGCGGAAGCGTTCGAAGACAACGCCGCCGCCCGCGGCGTCGTCGAGGGAGAGGAAGTCGCCGAAATGGGCGGACGGAATCACGCGGGGATGGCGCCAGACACCGTCGCAGAGCGGAACCACGAATCCGCCGGTGCGGCGGTGTGTCTCGATGAGACGGTCGGTGATGGAGGCGCCGACGAGCGGCATGTCGCCCAGCACGATGGCGGCCGCACGCGTGCCGGGAGCGATGGCACGCAGGCCCGCCTTGACCGACGTCAGGTGACCGCGCCCGGCGTCGGGGTTCTCCACGATCAACACGCGGGGGTCTTCGAAGAAGGTCGCGCGGACCGCCGTCGCCACCTGCCCACGGTCATCGCCCACCACGACCAGAATCCGGCTCAGCGACGACGTGACGCAATTGGCGACGGTGCGGCAGATGAGCGGTTGTCCGCCCAGTGCTCGAAGGAGCTTGTCGGATCCGAAGCGTTCGCCCCGTCCGGCGGCGAGCACCACGCCGGCGATCATGCGCGGACGTGGCCGACGATCTCGGCCATGATGCTGAGGGCGATCTCCGCGTCGGTCTCCGCGCCGATGTCGAGACCGATGGGCGAATGCACGCGGGTGAACTGCTCCTTCGCGACACCCGCGGAAGCGAGCGCGTCAAACATCCGGTCGCGCCGGCTGCGCGAGCTCAACAGGCCGATATAGCGGCAGTCGACCCCGAGCGCATCGCGAAGCGCGGCTTGATCCCGTTCGTAGCTGTGCGACATGAGCAAGACGCACGCGCCGGCCGGCGGGGTGAAGGGGACACCGTGGAGCTCCATGCCCGGCACCCCGCGAAACAGGTCGAGGAAGGCCTCGCGCCAGTCCACGAGGTGAACGGTGAAATCCATGTCGGCGGCGAGCGTCACCAGGCGCCGCGCGAGCGGTGTCGCGCCGAACAACACCAGCGGAGTCAGCGGCGCGACTTCTTCGACGTAGCGCGCGGGCGCGTCGTCGGGTGCTTTGTCCTCGATGCGCAGCTCACCGGTTTCGATCTCGTGGACGAGAAACACCGGTGGTCCCTGCTTGAGATGCGCGGCGAGCTCGGCGAAGACGCGCTTGTGCCCGCGGCCCAGCGGTTCCAGCAGGAGATCGAGCTCGCCGCCACACCCGGTTCCCGAGCCCATGAGCTCGTCCATCGGCCTGGTGGTGTCGATCGTGATCACGAGCGGTTTCCCGGAAGCACGAGCGTGCCCGGCCCGCGCGATGATCTCCTGGTCCGCACACAACGCGCCCAGGTTCCCGTGCACCGGCTCGATCCCGCCCGGCGCATAGAGGGCTCGCTGTCCGGTCTTCTTGTAGGTGTGTCCGCGCGCGCCGGTAATCGTGACCAGCACACCCTGGTCCGTGCGCAGGATGCTATCGAGCAGAGAGAAATTCATCGAAGATCCCGCGCAGGAAGTTGCGCGCCACGTTCTTTCGGTGGGCGGGCGGAAAGAAGAGCGTGTCCAGGGGCTTGATGGCGGCGTAGACGGAGTCGACGACCGACGGGAGCCGGTCGCGCGTGACCTCCTCGCGGAAGAAGGGAATGAACGGGGCCACCGCCGTGACCGCGACCGAGACCCGGAGCGTGTCGCCCGTGTCTTCGATGGACGCGGCGACGCCGACCTCGGGAAAATCGAACGAGTCGCGGATCCGGAACTTCCGGTAGCGCGAGAAGCGGTCGCGATCGGGCACGTCGACGCGCGTCAGGATTTCGCCGCGCAGGTCGAAGGGGGCGATGCCGTCGTCGAGGTAGAGGTCCTCGAGCGGGATCGTACGCGTCTTCTCTCCCGTCAGCACGACCTGGGCGTCGAGCACGATCAACGCGGGAGCCAGGTCCGAGCACAGCGTCGCGAAGCACCTCTTCCCGCCGCTGGCCACGCGGCACACGTCGGCGTCGAGCTTGAGGCACGATCCCGTCGCCTCGCGCCAGAACGCGCTCCGGTCGTAGTAGCGGCAGCGCGTGTCCTGCAGGAGGTTGCCACCCACCGTCCCCATGTTGCGAATGATCGGTGTGGCCACGCCGCCCGCCGCCTCGCAGAGCGCGGTGAGTCCTGCGATATCGTCCGCCCGCTCGAGCTCTGCGACGCGCGTGAGCGCGCCGATGCGGACGGTGCCGGCGTCGCGCGTCACTCCGGCGATTCCGTCGATGCGGGACAGCGAGACCACCGTCGCGGGGGAGAACTGCGCGCGTTTGAGCTTGGGCACGAGATCGGAGCCGCCGGCGATCACCTGCGCGCCCTTGTGCGTGGCGAGCATCCGCGACGCCTCGTCGAGCGTGCGCGGATAGAGCATCTCAAACGGTTCAATCCGCTGCATGCTCCGGCACCTCCACGTTGACGGGCTCGGGGAACGGAAAGTCGATCACACTCCGGGGGCCGACGCGGCCGTCCTTGCGCTCGAGAGCGCGCAACACCTTCTCCGGCGTGACCGGGATCTCGTCGAAACGCACGCCGATGGCGTCGTACACCGCGTTGACCAGTGCGGGCGGAACGGGCAGGAGCGGCCCCTGTCCGACTTCCTTGGCGCCGAACGGCCCCTCGGGGTCGGCGTCCTCGATGAGGAAGGTTTCGATCTCGGGCGTCTCCAGGATGGTCGGCGTCTTGTAGTCGAGGAGACCCGCGTTGCGCAGAAGCCCCTCGCGCGTGAACGCCATCTCTTCCATCAGGGCCTCGCCCAGGCCCATGTAGACGCCGCCCTCGACCTGGCCCTCGACGTTGACGCGGCTGATGCACTTGCCGATGTCGTGGGCGATCCACACGTTCGTGGGGCGCACGCGGCCGGTGTCGGTATCGACGCGCACCTGGATCGCGCACGCGGTGTAGCTGTACGCCGGCGACGGTCCCACCCCCGCGCCCTTGTAGTCGCCGTACTTCGGGCGGGGTGTGTAGCTCCCGGTAAAAGAGAGCATGCCGTGCGAGGATTCGGCGCGGTGGATGGCCTCCTCGATCGGGATCGAGCGCTCCGGATCCGCCGCTACGGCGATGCGCCGGTCGGCGAAAACGAGATCATTGGGGTCCGCCGAGAGCGCCTCCGCCGCGGCCGCCGCGAGCGCGTCGCGGAGCTTCCCGGCCGCCTGGTGCGCCGCGTTGCCCATCATCATGGTGACGCGGCTCGAGTAGCTCCCGAGGTCGGGAGGAACGCTGTCGCTGTCGCGGAGCACGAGGGCCACGTCCTGCGGCGCGATGCCGAGCACCTCGGCGACGATCCACGCCAGCACCGTGTCGGCGCCCTGGCCGATCTCGGTGTGACCGGAATAGGCCGAGATCTTTCCGGAGCGGTCCGCCTTCACCACGACTTCCGAGTGGGGCATCTCGTTCCAGTAGATAGGAAGCGCCGCACCGGAGATGTAGCAGCCCACCGCGATCCCGATGCCCTCGCCGAAGGGCAGCCGGCCGCGCTTTTCGGCGAAACCCGATGCCTCGACCACACGGCGCAGGCACTCGTCGAGTGCGCACGAGGTAACGCGCAGGTGGTTGACCGTCGTCGAGTGCGGCGCGATGAGGTTCGCCCGCCGCAGCTCATCGGGCGCAACACCGAGGTCCTCGGCGATGCGGTCGAGGTGGCACTCGAGCGCGAAGCGCGGCTGCGGGGTCCCGTGACCGCGCTTGGGGCCGCACGGCGGCTTGTTGGTGTAGAAACGCACGATCTCGGCCTTGTAGGTGTCGAAGCGGTAGGTCGTCGGCTGCAGGGCGCCGTGGTAGTACGCGGCCGCCGTCCCGAAGCTCCCGTAGGCGCCGCCGTCGAGGAACGCCCGGAAGTGCAGCGCGGCGATGCGCCCGTCCTGGATCCCGGTCCGGATCCACATGAGAGACGGGTGCCGCCCGCGGTGGTTGTAGAAGACCTCTTCGCGCGTGAGTGTGATCTTGACCGGGCGTCCCGTCACCATGGAGAGCTTCGCCGCGCAGATCGTGTCCGGGAACGGATCGAGCTTGCCGCCGAACCCGCCGCCGACGTACGGCACCACGACGCGCAGCGCGAAGGGCGGGATGCCGAGTACTTTGGGGAGGATCTGCTGGAGGTAGTACGGCGCCTGGTGCGAGACGTAGAGTGTCACCCGTCCGTCGGAAGAGTCGGCGAGTGTCGCGTGCGTTTCCATGGGCACGTGCGTGCTGCCCGCGTAGTAGAACATGTCCTCGCGCGTGTACTCGCACGACGCCAGCGCGTTCTCGACGTCACCGAACTGCAGCGCCACCACGCGGTGCGCGTTGCCGGTGAACCTGGGGGACTCGTGCAGGCGAACGCGCGCGGCGAAGGCGTCCTGGACCGAGAGCACGTTGGGGAGCCGGGTGTACGACACGTCGATCAGGTCGAGTGCGCGCTGCGCGATCGCTTCCGTCTCCGCGCACACGGCCGCCACGGGCTCGCCGACGTAGCGCACACGGTCGACCGCGAGGGCGGTCTCGTCCTGGTGGACGGGGAGGATCCCGTAGCGGACGGGAAGGTCGGCCCCGGTGAGGACGGCATGCACGCCCGGGAGCGCGCGCGCGCGGCTCACGTCGATTCGCTCGATGGTGCCGTGGGCGATGGGGCTGCGCTTGAGCTTCCCGTAGAGCATCCCGGGGAGGCTCATGTCGTCGGCGTATACGGCACGGCCCGAGGCCTTGGCGACGGCCTCGACCCGCGGCCCGCGTCCCCCGACGACGTTATGAGCGGCTGGATTCTTCGGCGATCTGGACGCTTCGTTCATAAGCCCGGAGTATCTTCACGAATCCCGTGCAACGGCAGATGTTGCCGGAAAGCTCTCTTCGAGGATCGATGGGTTCACCGGCAACGTGACGGCCGAGCAGGTGGTGGAACATGACAGCCATGCCGGGTGTGCAGTACCCGCACTGCGACGCGCCGGCCTCGGCGAACGCCGCGCGCATCGCATCGGCCAGGGGCCCGGATAGCCCCTCGACGGTCGTCACCGCTTTGTCTTCACACGACTGCGCCAGCGTGATGCACGACAGGACGGGCACCCCGTCGGCGAGGACCGTGCAGGCCCCGCACTCGCCGTGCTCGCACCCGAACTTGGTTCCCGTCAGGCGCAGGTCCTCGCGCAGCACCTCGAGCAGGGTGCGCTCCGCCGGCACGAGGATCTCGCGCCTCGCCCCGTTCACCACGAGTGCGACCGTCCGTACCGTCAATGGACGCATCCCTGGAGTATGCCCAAGATCTCTTCCTCCGTCAGCAGCCGCCGCGAGTGCTTGGCGGCGTCGAGAATCGCCCGCACCGCGTCCGGCGGCGCCGCGCGACCGCGCGACTCCAGCCAGTGGATCACGTTGGACGACCCGCTCATGGGGCCGATCTCGATCTGCTGCACCCGGTCGACCCAGCCGGCCGGCACGCTCGAGTATACACGGTCCGCCAGATATTGCTGACCCATCCGTGTCGCCTTGAGCACGGCGGAGGCGTGGACGCCCGTGCTGGTGCGGAACGCGTCGGGCCCGACCACGGGGTGATTGTACGCCAGGGGAACGCCCCACGCGCGGGAAACCAGCCCGCAGTACTCGGGCAGCCGGCGCAGGTCGTTGTCGATGAGGCCCAGCATGCGCAGGTTGACGAGGACCAGCTCCATCGACGTGTTGCCGCAGCGTTCGCCGACTCCCAGCGCGGTGGCGTGGACGCGGTCGACGCCTTCCTCGAGCGCCACCAGCGAGTTGATCAGCGCCATCCCGCGGTCGTTGTGGCCGTGCCAGTCGATCTTGATGTCCTCGCCCGACTCGCGGATGAGCTCCCGCGCCCAGCGCACCAGGGCCCGCGTGCCATCGGGGGTCGCGTGTCCGACTGTATCGGCCAGGCAGATGCGTTTCGCGCCGCAGCGGATGGCGGCGGTGTAGAGCGCGCGCAGCGCCTCCGGGTCGGCGCGGGTCGTGTCCTCGGTGACGAACATCACCGGCAGCCCCTCGCGGACGCCGAAGGTGACCGCCTCCTCGACCCGGCGGACCATGTCGTCGACATCCCAGCGCTCGACGAGGCGGCGAATGGGGCTCGACCCGATGAAGAGGGAGGCCTCGACGGGGATGCCGGCGCGCTGCGACACGGTGGCGATGGGCGCGATGTCGCCCACCACGGTGCGCGCGGCGCAGTTGGGGTTGATGGGGAGCTTGTGCCGCGCGATCTCCATCGCGATGGCCAGCGCGGACTCGAAGGTCATCTCGTTGGCGCCGGGCAGTCCGATATCCGCGGAGCGGATGCCGAGGCTCACCATCATATGGACCAGGGCGACCTTGTCTTCGATGGTGGGGTCGACCGCGGAGGCCGACTGCAGCCCGTCGCGCAGGGTCTCGTCGTCGAGGTCCACGACGCCGGGAGGTCCCGCGGGGACGTCCCGGCGGTTCCAGTCATGGACTAGAGCGCCATCGTCTCTTACAGCGGCATCATCCATCTCCGCCTCCGAATGAGTAAGAATACAGCGGCCAGGGGTGGGCCCGATTATAAATCCGACACCCCGCCAAGGCCAATCAGATATTAATATTCCAATATATCTTTTTGGATCCGGAAACGCCCGGGTGCCCGCGGCCCGGGTCGGGGGCGGGGGCTGCCCCCGGTCACTTCAGCAGGACGACCTTGGTCCGCGCCTCGCCGCCGGGCGACTTGAGGAGGGCGAAGTAGACCCCACTCGCGCACGCGTTGCCGTCATCGGAGAGACCGTCCCATGAGGCAACGCGCTGGGAAGCGGCGGATTCGAAGCGATCGACCACCGTTCGAACCCGTCGCCCGCGCGCGTCGTAGATGCGCAACGTGACGCGCCCCGGCCGGTTGATGCGATAGCGGAACGTGGTGCGAGGGTTGAAGGGGTTGGGATAATTCGCGAGCCGCGGGCCGCCGACCGCCACGGGCGATCCGACACCGGTCGACGATTGCACCGTCCACTGCCCGACATTGCTGGATACCTTTCCTCCGGCGTGACTGAACGCCCCGGCGACGAGGATGCTTCCATCGTAGGCGGCGAGCGAGCGGATCTCTCCGTCGGTCCCACTGCCGAGCGGGGACCACGTCCCGTTGTCCCACACGGCCACGTGGTTCATCGGCGTGAAGGCGACGCTGGTGAACAGGCCCCCGACATAGAGCGACGAGCCGAACGGGGTCAGCGTCAGGACGTCGTTGGCGATGTACCCCCCGAGACCGTACCAGTTCGTTCCGTCCCAGCGCGCCACCTTCGAGGCGGACTGCCCGCCCGCCGTGGTGAAGGTGCCGGCCACGTACAGGTCGGATCCCATGACGCACATCGCCAGCACGTGGCGGTTGGTGCCGGTGCCCAGCGGCGACCAGGCCGTTCCGTCCCACCTGGCGATGTTGTTCGCCGGCACGCCATCCACCTCGTAGAACAGGCCGCCGGCAACGATGTCGGCGCCGAACGCCACGAGGTCGTGGACTTCCTCGGGAGAATTGAGGGATGGATCCGGCGCGAACTGCGCGATCTGGGTCCACGACGATCCGTCCCGTCTGAACACACGCCCCTTGAGGCCCACTCCCAGGTAACCTCCGGCGTACACGTCGCCGTCGTCCACCAGGAGCGTGTAAACCTGGCCATCGATACCCATGGCGTGCCACGCGCTTCCGTCCCAGCGCGCCACGCCCGGACTGTTGACCTGGTCGGCGGACGTGAAATCTCCGCCGACG
>CAZCQM010000122.1:0-9111 GCA_964500785.1 uncultured bacterium | reverse complement strand
GCGGACCGGCAGGAGGCATTCGCCACCGCAGTGGCGTCACTCGCGAAGTCCGTTGACGATCTTGTCGCGATTGCCGGAACGGACAACAGGGACGCGATTCTCGCCTCGGTGGAGAAGGTCCAC
The DNA here is from genome assembly GCA_964500785.1 of uncultured bacterium. GTDB lineage: Bacteria > Krumholzibacteriota > Krumholzibacteriia > WVZY01 > JAKEHA01 > JAKEHA01. The sequence continues at coordinate 8,988 of CAZCQM010000122.1, read as the reverse complement.
TCGGCGTACGTGAAGACGCTCGAGGTTTTCGAGTAGCCTACTGCGTCACTACGGTCCCGCCGCCCGTGACCAGGTAGTCCACGCCGAGCGTCGGGGGATCGTGCGCCCAGGTGTTCCCGACGGCCATGACGGTCCCCGTGCCGGTATGATTGATGGCCGGCCCCGTAACCGCCGAGAAGTCGTTCTGACCGGGGCTCGCGGACGTGCCCGCGTCCGGCGTCGCAGCGCTCTGCACGTAGATGGCCACGCCGCCCGTGAACGTATTGTTTCGGATCACCGGCGACCCACCGACGGCCAGAATCGACCCGTAGTTGCCCGCGGCCTTGTCGAACGTGTTGTTGTGAATCCTTGTCGACGTCCCGAAGTTTCCCTGCACGCCGCCGTATACGATCGCGGTCATCGTGTTGTTGGCGACGTCCAGGCTGTCGACGACGAAGGCCCGGATGCCGTAGCGCTCCGCATCCATAATGTTGTTGTGCACGGTGACGATGCCCGAGCCGTCGATCACGAGTCCATAGTCCGTGGCCTGAAAGACATTGTCGTGGGCGTCCACGTCCGCGCCGTTGCTCGCGCCAATGCCTCCGTACAGGGTGACCGGAAATGTGTTGTGGTCGATCTCCATTTCCTCGGCGTCAGCGACGACTCCAACGTACAGGGCCGTGTGGGAGGTGTTCTCGATCCTGAAGCCCGCGACGCGCCCGTGGTCCGTTCCGACAACGGCCGTCCCGATCAGAATCCCGACCGCATACGGGGCCTCGCCCCGGATGACCGTGGGCGATGTGCCCGCCCCTTTGTTGGCGACGTCACCGATGATGGACTGCCCTTTCTTCAGCTGGATGGGGAAGGTCTCCCCGTTGACTCCGTCGTACGTACCGGGCGCGACGTGGATGGTAACGTCCGAGTCGGCGGTGGCCACCGCGTAGGTGATCGTCTTCCATGGATTGCGGGACGAGCCGTCGTCGCCGTTGTTGCCAACGGACTGGTCGACGTACCGGTCCGTCGAGGGGGGCGTGATTACGGGGGCGGCGGGGTTGTCGTTGCTCGAGCAGGCGGCCATCGCCAGGACGGCGGCGGCCGCAACGAGAGAAAGGATAGGGGTTTTCATACACTGGCCTCCTGTTACCATCGACGCGGCTACCGTCAATATAACGGAGCGGGCGCCAAAAGTGGCCGCGGGATTTCGAGCCACAGGCAACTCGGGCCCCCGGGCCGATCAGGGCAACGGTCTGGCCCCGCTGAGGACCGGATCCGGGGCATTCAGACTTCTTGCCGATCTGGAGCGGCCTGTCCTACACTTCCGGCGACGTTCCCCCTGCGGTTAGCCCCTGACTGGAGGCGTCTCCATGAAACGCGGCTTCGCGCTGCTGCTCCTCGTCGTTGCGGGCCTGGTGTCCGCGCTGCTCCTGCTCTTCCCGTCCTGCGGCTCCGACAACTCGTCGCCGTCCTCACCCGCCAATACCACGTCCTCGTCATGGTCCGAGGTGGGAGGCGGGGCCAACGGGATCGTCTACGCGCTCGGTGTCTACAATGGGGAGCTGGTCGCCGGCGGGGCATTCTCGCGGGTGGGGGGTGTGGACGCCAATCTCGTCGCCTCCTGGAACGGCTCCCGCTGGTCGCCGCTGGCGGAAGGGCTCACATTCCTCGGTACCGGCTTCGCGTATGTCGGTCAGCTTTTCGTCCTCGACGATCAGCTGGTCGTCGGCGGCAACTTCACGCGGGCCGGCACGGTGGAGACCCGCGGGATCGCCGCCTGGGACGGGACGTCGTGGAGCGGGTTCGGTTCCGAGATTTCCGGCGACGGCCAGGCGCTGATCGAGTTCAACGGCGCACTCACGGTGTGCGCGGAGTTCCCGGGGCCGAATCAAACCAAACGTCCCTACGTCGCCTCCTGGAGCGGCACCAGCTGGACGAAGATGGGCTCACCGCTGAACGCCCACCAGCTGATCGAGTTCGACGGCATGCTCTACGCGGCGTCGAGTACGTGGATCAACGGGACGCAGACGATTCTCCCCGGACTGTGGCGGTGGACCGGAACCAGCTGGACCGAAGATGACCTGACCGGCGGAGAGTCGATCGACCCGCAGGCCATGGTTATCTACGACAACGAGCTCGTGATCTTTGACGGCGGGGCCAACGGCGTGGAATCCGATATTCTGGCCTGGAACGGAAGCCATCTCCGGGAGTTCGGCGAGCAGCGATTCGCGCCCGTCAATCTATTCGCGGTCTTCCAGTCCAATCTGTACGCCGCGGGTGGCTTCGATTTGACGTGGAGCCTCGACGACCAGGGCCGGCCGCACATCCAGTGCGCGGACCGCGCGGTCGAGTGGACGGGGTCGGTCTGGTATCCGCTGGGCTCCCCGGGTTGCGCGTGCGGGTTGGGCGGGACCTGCAACGGAGCGCTGTCACCCGTGTTCACCGCCGCCGGCTACGACGGATCGCTCTACGTGGGCGGCAACTTCAGCGAGATCTACGGCGCCGACGCCGACAACATCGTCCGCTACCGGCCGGAGTAGGACGCTGCTCACGAAAGTCCACGGCTAGAGCGACGAGCAGTCTCGCGTCGATCCGACGACCTTCACCCGGTAGGGCGCGCCCGCTTCGGTCGGCTCGATGGCCAGGCAGGGGGCGAAGAGACCGCGGAGATCGGGCAGGCCGCCTTCCTCCACCAGATTGCGCAGCACGCGCAGCGTCGCGTCGTCCGCAAACCCGGCAAAGGTCTCGAACAGGTCGTCGGTGGAGAATCGTGTGCCCGAACGGCCCCTGTCGGCCAGCAGACGCATCACATCGTCGAGGCTCTGCGCGCCGCCGGATTTCCTCCGGATGGCGTCGTCGAGGATCATGGCCACGATGTCTCCCCGATAATAGGGGAGCCGTTGCACGTCGTGATCGTTCCAGAAGTCCTCGCGGATGCGCGTGTTGGGTTCGTCGCGGACGGGGCTGGTGGCGTATCGATCCAGCGTCTCCCTCACCGATGCGGCGTACTGCTTTGCGTCGATGAGCCCGCCGCGGTAACACAGCCGCCGCGCGTAGAAGTCGGTGAACCCTTCCGAAAACCAGTAAACCAGCTCTTCGGGATCCGCCTGCCGGATGAGAATTCCGTTCCAGTCGTGGAACATCTCGTGCGCGATCACGGACACCAGCGCGTCGGTCGAGCCCTCACGGGAGACGAGTCGTGCGGTGGGGGAGACACTGAGCGAAAAGCAGTGGTTCAGTCCCGTCCCGTGGATGTTGGAGCTCTCCTGCTCCCGTGGTCCGGTGGGCACCAGGCTGATCCAGTAGAAGTCGTGCGCGTAGTCGTTGAAGAAGCCGCGCTCGGTGGTCACGATGCGCTCGCACACGTCGGCGAACGCCTCCGGCGTGAACGAACAAGCGTCCCCCGCAACACTGATGGTGAGCGGATAGCCATGGATGTCGCGCGTCATCAAATGGAGGTCGCCCGCCACGTAGAGCGCGTCGGCGAGGTCGTAGAGGGACACCGCCAGCGTGCGATCCTCCGTGCCGACGCCCCACGACGACACCACGCGCCACCCGGCATCGTCGAAGCCGTCCCAGCCCAGGTGCACCGTGCACGACACGCTGTCATCGATACAGGTGGGAGTGAGGAGGACCAGGTGGCCCACGAAGCGGAGCAGATGCGCGTTGACGATCGGACGCCGGTACTCGCCGGGATCGGTCTGCGCCTGATAGTTGTTGGCCGCGAAGCCGTAGACGACGTGGATCACGGCGCCCGGTGCGTGGGTGATGACGAACCGGTACGGCGCGGGGCGCGCGACGACAAGGGGAGTCCCCGACGCGTCGGTGGCCGCGAGGTCGGCGATGTCCGCACCGCCCGCGCGCACGCCACCCCACTGCTCGTCCACCTCGAGGGTGGTCTCGCCGCCGGGCGCACCGGGAATCTCCGCGTGCACGCGAACGACCAGCGCGGGTTGCCGCACGAGCTCGAAGCGGTAGGAAAGCTCGGGGGGCTGCGCGGTGGCGAACGCGGGCAGGCCGAGCAGGAACAGGAGCGTGGCGAACCGGATCACGCCGGAATCATAGCTTGTGGTAACAGAGCTACCAACAACTAGATAGCGCACAATCGCAAATCGGCGCATTTCTCGCGAATCGTGTGATCCCCGGGCTTGGGCGTCATCGCTGCCCGGTCTATAATGGGCGGTGCTCGCGACGAAGCCGGCAGATCCACACGGTTGGCGACCGAATGCGCCGACCTCGAGTCGCAAGGAGGGGACAACCATGCGGAAATTCCTGTTCCTGTTCGTCCTGCTGTTTCTCTTTACGACCCACGACGCGCGCAGCCAGGAGCGCGAGGGCTTCACGCTCCTGTTGACGCTCGGCTACGGGCTGCAATCCGACGACGTGTTCAAGGACCAGAACGACTGGCAGGGCGGCCTGTCCGGCCTGTCGCTCGGAATCGGTGGGTTCGCGACACCGGACCTCGCACTGATGGCCCGCTTCGCGGGGACCAACGTGACCTACGACTACACCTATCCCGGCGCTTCGACGTCGATCGACCGCGACGCCATCGCCGGGGTGCTCGCTTTCGACGGGCAGTACTGGGTGAACGATCGGTTCAACGTCGAGGCGGGTGCGGGCTTCGGCTTCGCCGACACGGAAGGCCGGGACTCGGAACGCGGGCTCGGTCTCTTCCTGGGGGCGGGCTACGCATTCCTGGTCCGGACCAAGCACAGCCTGCAGGTCGGCGTCGAGTACACGCCGGTCTTCCTGGACAGCGACCGGACCATCCAGAGCATCGGGTTCAACCTGGGGTTCCAGTTCCTGTAGCGATCGGCATAACCTGTTGTAATAAAGCTAGATAATAGCCTTGATCCTCCGCCGCGGGGCGAAACAAGCGATTATGGTTGTATTTGTATGATACAAGCTATATAGCTTGTACTATGACATCGATGGATCCAAAGGCCTGCGCCGTCATCACCGGCGACATCGTGCGCTCCGGAAAGCTCTCCGGCGACGCGTTCGAGGGCGTCCAGGCGATCCTGCGGCGGGGCGGCGGGGAGATCCGCCGGCGCTTCTCGAACCAGGTGCCCCTGCCGCTCGAGCTCTTCCGCGGCGACAGCTGGCAGATGCTCGTCACGGTTCCCGCCCGCGCGCTCCGGATCGCGCTCTACCTGCGTGCGCTCGTCCGCGCGGAGACCGACGCCGACACGCGCTTCGCCATCGGCGTCGGGGCCATCGACGCCGTGCCCGCGCAGAGCGTGGCGACCGGTCGCGGAGAAGCCTTTCGACTCTCCGGCGAGGCGATCGACTGGAAGGTCCCCGCGCGCATGCGTTTTGCGATCGCGGACACGGATCCCGACACCGCCCGCGACGCGCGCGCCGTCGAGACCGTTCTTACGATCCTCGACGTCATCGTGACGCGGTGGACGAGCGCGCAGGCGCGCGCCGTGTGTGGCGTGCTCTTCGACCTCACGCAGGAGAAGATCGCGGCCGACTGGCCCGACGATCCCATCACGCAGCAGGCCGTCGCCCAGCATCTCGCGCGCGCCGGGTGGGACGCGGTCCGCGAGGCGCTTCGTTTCTATGAAGAGACCCTGGGAGGGAAACCCGCATGACCCCGACGCCCGTGCACCTCGCCATCGCCCTCGTGACCGCACACCTGCTGGGGGACTTCGTCTTCCAGTCGCGGAGCATGATCGCGCGCAAGCGCAACAACCTCGTGCTGATCGGACACGCGGCGGTTGTGGCGTGGCTCTCGTACGTGCTTGCGGGCGCGTGGTTCGTGTTGGAGATCCCCGCCGTGATCTTCGTAACACACGCGTTGATCGACTTCATCAAGGTGCGCTCGAACCGTCACGGCCTGGTGGCGTTCGCCGTCGACCAGACCGCCCACCTCATTGTAATCGTGAGCCTGGCGTGGTCGCTCGACCTCGCGCCGCTCGTGCTCGCGTGGGTGATGCAATTCGGCAACCGCGCGAGCGCCGTGCTCGTCGTTGTATCCGCGGTGATCGCCGCCACGAAGGTCGCGGGCATCGTGATCGAGAAGGCCATCAAGCCGTTTCAGGAGCAGCTTCCCGAGAGCGTGGCCGATCCCGGCTTCCTCGCCGGCGGCGGGACCATCGGCCGCCTGGAGCGCTTCCTGATTCTGGTGTTCGTGCTCATGGGCGAGGCGGGCGCGATCGGATTCCTGATCGCCGCCAAGTCGATCCTCCGATTCGGTGAGCTGCGCGAGCACCGCAAGGAGGCGGAGTACGTGATCATCGGGACGATGTGGAGCTTCGCCTGCGGGCTCATCGTCGCGCTGGCGGCGCGCGCGGTCCTGGGGATGCTGCGATAGAGCGGGCGCGGACAACGGTCGATCCACCGCTGCCCAATCGTTGGTGTCCGCCTACTTGAGCAGCACCATCTTCTGGGTCCGCACCGCGCCGTGCTGCTCGATGCGCGCAAAGTAGATTCCCGACGCGACCGGGCGCCCGCTGTCCAGGCGGCCGTTCCATTCGGTGCGGTACGCACCCGCCCCGAGGACCTCGTTGTTCACCAGCGTTGCTACGCGCGCGCCGCGCGCGTCGTAGATCGCGACCGTCACGTTGCCGCGGATCGGCACCGTGTAGCGCACGGTGGTCGTCGGGTTGAACGGGTTGGGGAAGTTCGAGACCGAGAGCACGTAGCTCCGCGGTGTGTCGCCTGCGCCCACGAGCGTGTTGATCTCGCCCGGCGCTCCCTCGTTCCCCGCGAAGTCGGTCGCGGTGACGAAGTAGTAGACGTAGCCCGCGGCGGTCACGTCCATGTCGGTTGTGATGGTGTAGTCCACGAGCGTGGCCATACCGAAGTCGTCCACGTCGGCGCCATAGACGGTGAAATACTGGAAGTCCTCAGCAGTGGATTCATCCCAGGAGAGCAGGCCCGCATCGTAGACGAGGTTGGCGGGAATCCCCGGCGCGAGATTGTCCACCGAGTAGCCACTGTCGGGCGCACTTGCGTACCACTCCGAAGGCGTGACCGTGTGCGCGGTCACGAGGAACACGGCGTCGTTCGTGCCGGTCACGCCCGAGTCCGCCGCGGTGGTCGCCTCCATGCGATACGTTTCGCTCTGGATCGCATACGCGCTTCCCAGCAGCGCCCATGAGCCCGGCGGAAGCGCCGCTCCGTCGGGGGCAGGAAGCTCCTCCGTGTCCGTGGACGCCCCCGGGTCGTGCACGGTGGCGATCGAGGTGGGGTCGTCGATGCGCCGGTAGAGGTTGTAGCCGCTCACCCCCCGCGCCGCGTCGGCCATGTCGAGACCGGAGCGGACAAAGTCGACGTAAACACGCCCTCCCTGATCGTTGGCGACGTCGGTGATGTTCGTGATCGCCGGCTCCGCATAGCCCGCGCCGTATTTTGCGACGACGATGTCGACGACGCCGGCACTCGTGAGCGTCCCGTCCGGAAGATCCATGGTGAAGAGAAATGTCCCGATCATGAACGCGTCGCCCAGGGCGTCCGTCGTGATCGAGTACGGATAGTCATCGAGCGTGCCGCCGAAGCCGTGGCTCCAGAGGAAGGTCCCGGTCGGGTCGTATGCGGCGACGACGATATCGGCCCCGCCCACACTCGTGAGCGCCCCGCCCCCGAAATCCACGCTCCCGGCGAAGGACCCGGCCAGGAACGCGTCACCGGCTGCGTCCGTCGCGATCGAGAGTCCCTGGTCATTCTCCGTGTCACCAAAGCGCTGACTCCAGAGGTGGCTTCCGCCGGGACCGTACCTGGCGATGAAGGCGTCGGTTTTGCCCGCACTCACCAGCGCCCCGCCTCCAAAGTCTACCGATCCGTTGAAGTAGCCCGTCGCGAGCACATCGCCGGAGGCATCCGTCGCGACGGAATATCCCTGGTCGTTACCCGTGTCTCCAAAGCGCCGGCTCCAGAGGTGGGTCCCCCCGGAGTCATATTTGGCGATGAAGCCATCCGTGAGGCCGGCGCTGGCCAGCGCTCCGCCTCCGAAGTCCACCGTTCCATTGAAGTAGCCCGTCACGAACACATTGCCGGAGGTGTCCGTCGAAACAGAGCGTCCCTGGTCGTCACCTGCGTCTCCAAAGCGCCGACTCCAGAGATAGGTCCCGTCGGAACTGTACTCGGCGATGAACATATCGAGCGATCCGGCGCTCACCAGGGGCCCTCCTCCGAAATCTACGGTTCCGCTGAAGTAGCCTGTCAGAAACACATTGCCGGACGCGTCCGTTGCGACGCAGTATCCCCGATCGTTGCCGGTGCCTCCAAAGCGCCGGCTCCAGACGTGGGTCCCAATCGGGCTGTACTTGATGAGGACGATATCGGCGAGGCCGGCGCTCGTCAGCGCTCCGCCCCCAAAGTTCACGTTCCCTGCGTATGACCCCGTCATGAACACGAAACCGGCCGCGTCCGTCGCTACCGAGAATCCCTGGTCGGTGTAACTTCCTCCAAACTTGAGGTTCCAGAGCAGGGTTCCGCTCGCGCTGTACTTGGCGAGCACGATGTCAGTGCCATTGGCGGTCAGGCCCCCACCCCCGAAGTCCGCGGTCCCGTCGAAGTATCCCGTCATGAATACGTTGCCCGACGGGTCCGTCGCGATCGAGCGTCCGTAGTCGGAGAAAGAGCCTCCGTAGCTCCGGCCCCAGAGGTAGGCCGGTGTGAATGCGTGGGCTGTGTCGGCGGAAAAACTTGCGGCGAGGGACGAAAGGATCAAAAGCGTGATCGCGAGGTGGTTGCGTTTCATGACTCGGTCTCCCGGGGGTTGGAGGTCCGTGCCAGCGGCCGCAGCAGGATCAGAATTGAGGAAGGAATCCGATGCGGGCTGGCCGCAGCGGCGGCCACGAGGAGCCGCAGGAGCGATACAATTATAGCAGAAGTTCCGACGGAAACATACCGAACGGCGGAAGTCCGACGGCGTACTTCCTTTGCGACCTATTTCAGCAACACCATCTTCTGACTGCGCACCGCGCCGTGCTGCTCGATGCGCGCGAAGTAGATCCCCGACGCGACCGGGCGCCCGCTGTCCAGGCGGCCGTTCCATTCCGTTCG
>CAZCQM010000121.1:0-9253 GCA_964500785.1 uncultured bacterium | reverse complement strand
CACACGCCCGCCACAGGGCGTTGAGGATGCCGATCCCGGTCTTGAAGTCGAGGTTTCCCGTCGGCTCGTCGGCGAGCAGGATTACCGGATTGTTGACCAGCGCGCGCGCGATGGCGACGCGCTGCTGCTCGCCCCCGGAGAGTGTGTTGGGCATGGCGAGGCGCTTGTGATAGAGACCGACTTCGTTCAACAGCGACATCACGCGGTGCTTGATAGCGAACGGAGACGCGCCCACGATGCGCATGCCGATGGCGACGTTGTCATAGACGGTGCGATCATCGAGGAGCTTGTAGTCCTGGAAGATGATGCCGACGCGACGGCGCAGGAAGGGAATGTCGCCGCGGCGCATGCGCGTCGACACGAACGATCCCACCACCACCTGACCGCTGGTCGGGTACTGATCCATGTAGATCATGCGCAGCAGCGTGCTCTTGCCCGCGCCGCTGGGTCCGACCAGGAACACGAACTCGCCATTGCTCACCGTGAAGCTCACGTCGTCGAGCGCATTGTGGTCGCCGTAGGTCCGCACCAGGTGGTAGACGCCGATGACGGAACGGTCTTCGCGCGGGGTGTCGGTCATGATCGCTTCTTTCGGGGCGTGACGATGAGTGTTTCCGCCAGTTTGTACGCTTCGAGCAACGAGCCGGTTTCCGCGATTCCTTTTCCCGCGATGTCGTAAGCCGTGCCGTGATCGACCGACGTCCGCGGAACCGGGAGTCCGACGGTCACGTTCACGCCGCGGCGCTGCGCCAGCATCTTGAACGGAACCAGTCCCTGGTCATGATACATCGCGATGTACGCGTCGAAGTACGTCTTACCACGGGGCTGCACGCTCCACGCGCCGCGGTGCGCGCTTCCGCGCGTCGATTTCGAACCCGCGCGCGCCGCTTCGGGTGCCGACTGGAACATCGAATCTGCCGGGTAGGGGCCGCTCACGCCGATTCCTTCCGCACGGAGCCGCTCCACGACCGGCATAATCACGTCTCGATCTTCGCTCCCGATCACGCCGTCTTCGCCGGCGTGGGGGTTCAGACCCGCCACCGCGATCCGGGGCCGCGGGACCCGGAACCGCTCGCGCAGCGCCTCCGCCGTCACCCGGATGCACGTCGCCAGGCGCTCGGGGGTCACCGCCGCGGCAACCCGCGCCAGCGGGACGTGCCGGGTCAGGGGGACCACCCGCAGGTGGCGTCGCACCATCATCATCTGACAGTCGGGAGCATTCAAGTACCGGGCCAACATCTCCGTGTGGCCGGGGAAGTCGAAGTGAGCCAGATTCAACGACTTCTTGGAGATGGGGGGCGTGACGATCGCGGCAACTGACCGATTATTTGCCAGTTCGCAGGCGAGCTCGATGGCCACTCCGGCGTGGCGGCCGCCCGCTTCGCTGTCGGCCCCGACCGGAGTCTCGTCCCGGACCCCGGTGTCGAGCACGACGATGCGCGGGCGCCGCGACGCGGGGGCCGACCGCACCCGGTCCTCCGCGTCCCGGAAGGACGCCGCGACCGGGGGCCGGAACCCGAACCGGCGTTCCCAGCGCTCGAATACCGCGGGCGCGCCGAGGACGAGGGCGACGGACCGGGTGGGCCGGTACCGGCCGAAGAGCCGGGCGACGATCTCGGGCCCGATGCCGGCGGGATCCCCGCAGGTCACGGCAATGAAGGGCAGCGGCGTCATCGCCGTCAATCTACCAGAATCCCCCGCGCCCGCCGAAGCGACAATACGAGCGGCCGGTCGCCCTACCCGGTCGGCCCCGTGTACGCGAGGGTCTCCCGGGCGAGCACCGCGCCGTCCTCACCGATGACCTCCACCGTCCACGCCCCGAGCTGGTCGGGCGCGAGCGTCTTGGTGGAATAACACCGCCAGCGGTCGGCCCCGATCGAGATCGGCACCTCGGCCACCGCCTGGCCGCCGTGCATCCATCGGTGGGTGATCGTCTTGCCGGCCATCCCCACGATCTCGGTGAAGAAGGTCACGCTGGCCGCCGGAGCCGCCAGGGTGGTGATCTCGTCGACCGGCTCGCGGTCGGCGACCGCGGTACAGAAGACCGCGCGCTTGACGGCGTCGGACGTCGCCGCGGGCGACGCCATGGCCGACGTCGTATCCGTTGCTGTGGTGTCGGTCTGCGCAAGGGCTCCCGTCGCCGCGCACAGGGCGACGACGGCACAAACGACTGTTTTCATGATCGCACCTCCACCCCGCATCGTCCCCCGATCGCGCGCGCTTCGCAACGGCAAACTGGCAACCCGGAGTGCGGCCATGTCGTATGCTCTCTTCGGCGCCGGATACCGCGGTCCGGGCCGGAACGGAGGCCGACCATGTTCGTATCCATGTGGCTCGCATTCACGCTGACCCTCGCCGCGCAGGCCGCACCCGATGCACCCACCGGGCTCGCCCGCCTCGAAGCGGACGCCGTCGCGATGAAACCGCTGGTGGCGACGCCGCTCGCCCGGGAGTTTCTCGCCGCGGTGCCGTGCCTGCCCGCGATCGAAACACGCACCGTGTTCTACAACAAGAAGACGCGCGACGCCGTCACGCCGGAGAAGGCGGCGACCATGAGCGCCGGCGCCCTGGACGGCTACGAGGAAACCGAGATCTCCGAGAACTTCTTCTACACGACACGCTACGGAACACCCGTGGCGTTCGTGCGGCCGCTCGAAATTCTCGGGGGTGCGGGCGTGAAGAGCGCCGACGGCCTCAAGATGGTGGACTTCGGCTTCGGCTCCATCGGGCAGCTGCACGCACTCGCGTCGCTGGGCGCGAGCGCGGTCGGCATCGAGGTGGACCCGCTCCTGGAGGCGATCTACTCCAGGCCCGGGGACACGGGCACGGTTGCGCGCTGCAGGGCCGCGGGCGCGGGACACGACGGGCGCGTGTCGCTCGTCTTCGGCCGTTTCCCGGCCGACGACGCCACGCGGGATGCGGTGGGCGAAGGGTGCGACGTGTTCATATCGAAGAACACGCTCAAGCACGGCTACATCCATCCGGCGCAGGAGGTGGACCCGCGCATGCTCGTCCACCTCGGCGTGGACGACGAGACGTTCGTCCGCGCGATGTTCGACGTGCTCAAGCCGGGCGGCTTCGCGTTGATCTACAACCTCTGCCCCGCGCCGTCGAAAGAAGGCGAAGCGTACAAGCCGTGGTCCGACGGGCGCTCGCCGTTCACGCGTGCGCTTTACGAAAAGACGGGGTTCAAGGTGCTGGCCTTCGACGCCGACGATACGGACGCGGCCCGGGCCATGGGCAAGGCCCTGGGGTGGAACGAGCAGATGAATCTGGAGACGGACCTGTTCGGGACGTACACGCTGCTGCAACGGCCCCTGTGAAGGGCGTGCGCGCGTCAGAGACGGATGTCGATGTCGAACTTCTTGCGCAGGCCGGCGACGTAGGCCTCGTACGAGTTGCCGAACCGGTCCTGATCGTAGAGACGCTTGATATCGGGTTTGATCTCGGAGAACTCGTAGGGACGCGCCGCGTCGCGCTCCACGAGCTTGACGATGCGGAATCCGGCCGACTCGCGAAAGACCTGGCTGATGTCTCCGGGCTTCATCTGCGCCAGCGTGTCCTTGAAGAATTGCGGAAGCTCTGCGACGCGCAGCCAGCCCAGGTCGCCGTACTTGTCGGCGGCGGGATCGGTGTTGTATTTGGCCGCAAGCGAATCGAAGGGAGCCCCGGCCTTCAATCCCTCGTAGATCTCGTTGGCCTTCGCGTAGACCTCCTGGATGTCGGAATCGCTGGGCGCGGCGCGCACCAGAATGTGCCGGATGTGCAGCTCCCCGGTGTCGGGGCGCCGCTCGGTGACCTCCACGATGTGATAGCCGTAGACGGTCAGGATCGGCTCGCTGATCTGCCCCACGTCGAGATTCTTCACCGCGGCCGCGAACGCAGGCTCGCGAAGATCCTCGGGCTTCACGAACCCGAGATCGCCGCCGAACTTCCCGCTGGGATCGTCCGACTCCCGCCTGGCCAGTTCTTCGAAATTGGCCCCCTCGATCAGCTGCCGGCGGATGTCGAGCGCCTTCTTGCGCGCCGCACCGGTGGCTCCGGAGGCGGTATCGAACCCGATGAAGATCGTCTTGAGGTGAACGACCTCCGGCCGCTGGGGAAGGTCGTCTTTGTGCCGCTCGTAGAAGGCACGAAGCTCGTCGTCGGTCACCTCGCCGTGCTCGCGCACCATGTCCTTCTGGAGGACACGCTCCACCAGCATGCGGTTGCGCAGCTGTGTCCGGTAGAGCTTCTTGAGCTCCTCAAGCGTGAGGCCCTCGGCGGTGAGCTGGCGCTGGAACGCTTCCTCTCCGCCGATCATCTTCTTGTTCTCTTCGATGGCCTTGTTGACCTGGGCTTCGACGTCGGAAAAGGGAACATCGATACCGAGGCGCCCCGCCTGCGCGATGACGAGTCGATCGTCGATGAGACTCTCGAGCGCGGCCTGGAAGAGCGAATCGCGTTGCGCCGGTGTGATGCCGCTGGCGCCGCGCTGGAGCATGAACTGACGGACCGCCGTATCGACGTCGCTCTCGAAGATGGCTTCGTCGTCGACGACGGCGACGATCCGGTCGATCAGCTGCTTCTCGGCATGCGCGGGTGCGCCGCCGACCATGGTCGCCGCCAGCGCAAGCAAGAACGCCGCGCCGCACAGGAGCCGCTCACGGCACCTCATCGTCGTCATCTCCCTGGAGCGAGTCCGGCGCTTCTCCCGCCCGCTTCTGCGCCTCCGCCGCTTCGGGCACGGCCTGGCTGAAAACGACGCCCGGAATCTCCGGCTGCGACGCGCGCACCGAGCGGATCGAATCGGCTTGAGCGATGGCGTACTGCAGGGCCGGGTCGACGACCTCGATGCGCGCCTTCGAGCGAAGCGCGGTCACCAGGCTGTCGTACACCGCCATGCGCTTGCGCAGGAGCAACTGCCGGGAAATGTCCTGCACCACGGTCTCGAACGGCAACTCGTTGGCCGCGGTGCGGACGTCGGTCAGCTTGAGAATGTGATAGCCGAACTCCGATTCGATGATGTCGCTGACCTCTCCCACCTTCATCTTGAACACGACGTCTTCGAACTCGGGCAACATGTTGCCCTTGGAGAGATAGCCCAGGTCCCCGCCGGCTCCCGTGTGCCGGTCGACCGACATCTTCCGGGCCACCCACGAGAAGGGGCGCGTCGCCAGCATCTGCTGCGCTTCGCGGGCATCTTCGATGGTGTTGGTGAGGATATGGCTGACGCGAACTTCGAGGTTGTACTCGTCCTTGTGGGCCTTGTAGTAGGCAAGCGCCTCGCTTCGCGTCACGACGGCGTGCGTCTTCATGATTTCTTCCACCAGCCGGTCGGCCACGAGGTCCTTCTTATACTGCTCAATCTGGCGGTCGATTTCGTCCGAGACTCCGACGCCGGACCGGGACGCTTCTTCGTAGAGGAGCTGTCGCGCCACCCAGCGGTCGAAATGCGTCTTGCGCTCCTCGGCCGAAAGCGCCCCCGTCTCCTCGCCGGGAACATACGCTTCCAGGTCCTCGCGGTACAGGGGTTCCCCGTTGATGCGCGCCACGACCTGACCCGGATCGCGCGAGGGATGGCCCACGTCCCGGCGTTCGCAGGCGCCGGTGGCCAGAACGCCGATCAGTACCAGCAATGCGACAGGGGGCACGAGGCCCCCTGTCGGCGAGCGGCGCATACGAACTCCCGGCGTTCTCACGTTACAACCCCGTGGTTGCATTCCTTTTGGCCTCCGCCGCGCGCCGCTTGGCGCCGGGGCGCTGCGACTCCGGCAGGCGCTCCGGGAGGTGTATCTTCGAAAGATTCTTGTCATAGACAACGACGTTCAGCTCTTTCTTCCACCGGTCGAGCAGTTCGTCGAGACGCTTGTCGCTCTGCTCCTGGCGAAGCGTGGACGTGATGCGGTCCTTCGCCTCCTCCAGCGAGAACACCTTTGCGTCCTGCTTCTCCAGCAGCTTCAGAACCATCCAGCCGCGCGATGTCTCGAACGGCTCGGACACATCGCCGACCTTCGCCAGCGCGAAACCGACGGCGTCGATCTCCGGCTGTTCGCCGCGGGCCATGGGCTGCGTTTCGCCCATGGTGTCCTTGGTCTGCTCATCCACCGAGTAGGCCAGCACCACGGTGCTGAGCTTCTCTCCGGACTTGAGGTCCCGGTAGGCGTGTTCCGCGGTCTCGCGGTCGCCGGTCAGCACGACGCCGTACTTGCGTTTCTCGGGCACCTCGAACCTGGGTTTGTTGTCGTTGTAGTAGTTGCGAATCTGATCCGCCGTGATGACCGCCTTCTTGCCGATCATGTCCTCGAAGAGGAGGTTGACCATGAGCTGTTCCTTCTTGGCCTGCAGGACGCGCTTGACCTCGGGATCGTTCTCGATGCCGGACTTCTGCACGGCGTCGGCGCTGATCACGTTCATGACGCGCTCGGTCAGGAAGCTGCGGATCCCACCCAGCCGGTAGAACCGGCGCGGGCGGGCGAAGAAGGACGCCTGGTCGTAATAATCGGAGAAATCCTTGATGGTGACGGTCTTATCGCCGTAGGTGACCAGCGGCTTGTCGAGGTCCGCCGGATCGAAGTACAGCAGCGGGTAGACCTCATCGGTCCGCGAGGGCGGGGTGTCGAGGGGGCGGTCCGGCGGCAGCGCGTTGTACGCGATAGCCATGTTGTCGTAGTTCCACACCACGCCGTAATCGTCTCTGAGCTTCTCGGTAAACCGGGCGAGAGCCGCCTGCTGCTTGATCGATCGCAGCTGCTCCCGCAGCTCGTCCTTCATCTCGTCAAAAGAATCCTTCTTGCCGGGCTCCGATCTCTTGACGACCTTCACGATCACCCAGCCCTGCGCGGTGAATGTCGGCTCGGTGTAACCGCCGACGGGAAGGTCGAACACTACCTCGTGGAGCTGGGGCATGAGCCGCCCCCACGTCGCCGTGAGGAGCTGTCCCCCGTCCGCTGCGTCCGGCAGCTTCGAGTACTGCTTGCACACCGTCTCGAAATCGGTGCCGCCCTTGAGCGCGGCGTAGGCTTCCTCCGCCTGCGATTGGACATCGGTCAGAATCTGCTTGAAGGTGACGACGATTCCGACGTTGTCGTACGCCTTGCGCAGTTCGTCGTCGCTGACCTGGATCTTGTCCGCCACCTCGCGCTTCAGGTACGCAATCTGGAGCGCCATCTTGGAGAACATCTCCATCCCCTGGGCCACCGAGGGGTCTTTGTCGTAGCCGAGCTCGTCCGCCTTGTACGCCAGGATCTCTTTGTTGATCATCGTGTCGAGGAACTCCCTGAGACCTTCCTCGCCGGTCTTCTTGGGCAGGGACTCGTCGTCGACCTTGGCGTAGGTCGTCTCGAAATCGCCCACCGTGATGACCTTGTCCTTGAACTCGGCGAGCTTGGCATCCTCGCGTTTGGCGCACCCCGCAGCCAGAATCGCCGCGACAAGGCACAGCCCAAACGTCTTCATCGCTACCCTCATTGAACGAGACTCCTTTCCAACCGGTGGGTCGGGGGGGGAACTAACTAACCCGGGTCAACTTGGTAAGGTATTGATATTACTTGCGAAGCGCGCCACTTGCAACAGGTTCTTCACGTCGGCGACCAGCGGCGCGGGGGGCTCCCCGACCAGGCTCACGGCAAACGCTTTCCCCGCCTTAAACAAGATCCGGCGCCCAAAAGTTTCCGAAAGTCTCGCGCAGGCCCGGGGGGTCAGGGCCCGTCCCGGCGCGAATTCCAGGCTGGCGGTCCCCGCCGGCGCCGGTTCCCCGGACCGCCGCGGCCCGGAGCGGTACGCGGGGTCGCGCAGCTGCACCAGGAGAACCCCCAGGGACGCCGCCTGGAGCTTGATCGAGGCCAGGTCGAGCAGCGCCCGGGCGGGGGCGGGGATATCCCCGAAGCGGTCGCGAAGCTCCTCCTCCATGGCGACCGCCTCGTCGGGGTGGGTCATCCGGGCGAAGCGCTTGTAGAGGAACATGCGCTCGTCGGCGTCGGGGACGTACCGGTCCGGGAGGTAGCACGAGTAGGGAGACTCGACGCGGCAGGGCGGCGTCTCGTCCTGGGCTTCCCCGCGCAGCCTGTCCACCGTCTCCTTGAGCATCTTGCAGTAGAGCTCGAAACCCACCGCGGCCACGTGACCGTGCTGCTCCACCCCGAGCACGTTGCCCGCCCCGCGGATCTCCAGGTCGCGCATCGCGAGGCGATACCCGCTGCCGAGCTCCTCGAACTCCTCCATGGCCTGCAGGCGCTTCATCGCCGACGGCGTGAGCGAGATCTGACGCGGCACCAGGAAGTAGGCGAACGCCTGGCGCTCTCCGCGTCCCACGCGACCGCGCAGCTGGTAGAGCTGCGCCAGGCCGAAACGGTCCGCCCGGTTGATGATCAGCGTGTTGGCATTGGGAAAGTCCAGGCCGGACTCGATGATCATCGTCGCGACGAGGACGTCGTACTTTCGGTCGATGAAGTCGAGGATCACCTTCTCGAGCTGGCCGTCCGTCATCTGACCGTGGCCGACGCCGATGCGCACGCCGGGAAGCAGGCGCTCGAGAAACGCCTTCATGGAGTAGATCGACTGCACGCGGTTGTGGACGAAGAACACCTGTCCGTCGCGGCTCACTTCCTCGGAGATCGCCCGGGCGATCGTCTCTTCGTCGAACGCCGTCACCTCGGTCTTGACGGGGTGGCGGTTGCGCGGCGGCGTCTCGATGAGCGAGATCTTGCGCAGCCCCGAGAGCGACATGTAGAGCGTCCGCGGGATGGGGGTCGCCGTCAGCGTGATCACGTGCACCGACTGCGCGATCTGCTTGAGACGCTCCTTGTGCTTCACGCCGAAGCGGTGCTCTTCGTCGACGATCAGAAGCCCGAGATCTTTGAACACAACGTCCTTCGAAAGCAGGCGGTGGGTGCCGATGACGAGATCGACGGTGCCCTCGCGCGCCGCGGTTACGACCTGCTTCTGCTCCGCGGTCGAGATGAACCGGCTCAGCATCGCGATGCGCACCGGAAACGGCTTCATGCGCTCGGCGAACGTGCGGAAGTGCTGGAAGGCGAGCAGTGTCGTCGGCACCAGCACGGCCACCTGGCGGCCTTCCATCACCGCTTTGAACGCGGCGCGGACCGCG
Source organism: uncultured bacterium (assembly GCA_964500785.1). Classification (GTDB taxonomy): domain Bacteria; phylum Krumholzibacteriota; class Krumholzibacteriia; order WVZY01; family JAKEHA01; genus JAKEHA01. Next base: position 165 of record CAZCQM010000121.1, on the reverse strand, counting down.
ACCTCCGTCTTGCCGAACCCGACGTCGCCGCACACCAGCCGGTCCGCCGGCTGCGCGCTCTCCAGGTCCTCCTTGACCTCGCGCGTCACGGTGATCTGATCGGGCGTCTCTTCGTAGGGGAACGACGCCTCCAGCTCGCGCTGCCACTGAGTGTCCGGCCAGAAG
>CAZCQM010000120.1:0-9354 GCA_964500785.1 uncultured bacterium | reverse complement strand
TCAGGTAACGCTCCAGCCACTCCACCGATTCGGCGTCGAGATGGTTGGTGGGCTCGTCGAGGAGCAGCATGTCGGGCTTCTGCAGCAACAGCCGGCACAGCGCGACGCGGCGCCGCTCGCCGCCGGAGATGGTGCTGACGTCGGCGTCGGGCGGTGGACAGCGCAGCGCGTCCATGGCGATTTCGAGCTGGCGGTCCAGCTCCCACGCGTTCACTGCGTCGATTCGATCCTGGAGCTTGCCCTGTTCCTCGAGGAGCGCGTTCATCTCGTCATCGCTCATCGGCTCCGAGAACTTCATGCTGACATCTTCGAAGCGTTTCAACAACGCTCGTGTCTCAGCGACACCCTCCTCGATGTTTTCGAGCACGCTCCTGGACGGGCCGAGCTGCGGCTCCTGGGGCAGGTAGCCGATCTTCAGGCCGGGAAGACTCTGGCACTCGCCCTGGATGTCCGTGTCGAGCCCGGCCATGATGCGCAGCAACGTGCTCTTCCCCGCGCCGTTGTGACCGAGGACACCGATCTTGGCGCCGGGAAGAAACGCAAGCGTAATGTCGTCCAGGATGAGCTTCTCGGGCGGAACAACCTTCTTCAGGCGATAGAGCGTGCAAACGAACTGATGGGACACGATAACCTGCCTCTGATACGAGCGTTGTGAGCGTGGCGAACCCGGCACGCATCATACACGAAACGACGGAGGGCAGGAAGGCGCGGGGTTGACGCCACCCCGACCGGGTGTGACAATCATGCGGCCTACCCCGGGAGATTGTGGCCGCATGAAGCGTCCTCGACGAAGAGCACCCCCACCGCGACGGAGCCAGGATCTCGTCTTCCTCTCCGTCATGCTCCTGGCCGTCGCCATGGTGGCGGTCCATGTCATCGCCTCATTTGCTTTCCTGCGCTCGATGTGGGGAGCGCATTTCTACGGCTTCTACCCGGAGGCCGTCGGCATCGTCACAACGCTTCTGCTTGTCTTCCTGCTGGTAGTGATCGTGGTCCGGCGCGGCCGCATCGACGACGCCATCGAAGGGCTGGAGCCGCAGCTGACCGATCGCCGCCTGCGGATGAGCGGCGTCGCGGTGCTCGTCGCGGGAACCGCGCTCTTCTGGTTCGCGCGCATCTGCCACACGTACCTGGGTGACGGCCACATCATCGTGCAGAGGATCGACCGCTACCGCGAGATCCTCGAGCGCGAACCCCTGACCAGCATCCTGCAGTACGGCGTGTACGCCGTCACCCGACCCTGGTTCGCCGATCCTTCGCGTCAAAAGGAACTCGTGTCACAGGATGCCGTGGCGGTGGGCAGCGTCGTCGCGGGCACTCTTTTCCTGCTCGTGGCGTGGCACCTGGCGACCGAGATCGCTCGTCTCGTCGGACCGAAGCAACGACGCTGGCTCATCATCCTGGTGTGGCTCACGATTGTGTCACAGGGTTACGTGCAGCTCTTCTTCGGGTATGTCGAGAACTACACGTTTCAGTTCGTCGGCCTGACATTTTTCCTGTGGCTGTGTCTTCGCCACGCACGCGGCGCCTCTCCCCTGCTCTTTCCCGGCCTGGCGCTGATCCTGTGCGTCGCGCTTCACCTGGGCTCGGTGGCCATGGTGGTCCCATTCGCCGTTCTGGCCGTCATGTCTCTGATCGACCCGGAGCGACGCCGCGACGCCGTTCGCGACCTCGTGGTGCTGGTCGCGGCCGGCGCCGGGACCGCGTTCCTCTTCGCGCGTCTGCGCCCCGGCTACAATCCCCTGGAAACGCTGCTTGCCATGGGCCGGACCGCCTTCACCACATCCCACGACAAGGGGTACATGCTCTCGCAGCGTCACTACCGCGACTTCTTCAACGAACAGATCCTGGTCGGCCCGCTCGGCCTGTTTCTGTTCCTGATCGTGACCGGCATCGGGCTCCGTGATCGGGACGTGCGCCGCCACCGCGCCGTCCCCTTCCTGCTGGCCGCGGGCGCAGTGGTGCTGGCAACGTCGTGGACTTTCCTGGATTCGAACCTGGGGTATGCGCGGGACTGGGACCTGCTGGCCCACACGGGCCTCGTATTCACGGTGGGGGGGCTCGGGCTGACCGCCGTCATCGTGTCGCGGAATCCGGGGCGCGCGGCGCTTCCCGCCACGCTCCTGTGTTGCGTGCTCATCTCGTTCTATCACACCGTCCCCTGGATTGCGCTCAATTCGAGCGAACCGCACAGCCTGGCACGGCTCAAGTCGCTGCCCCTGGGTGGCGGGCGCACCGAGGTCGTGGTGTCGAGCTGGTATCGCATACGGGGCGACGAAATCAGGGAGAAGGAGTGGCTCATGCGCGCGTTGCAGGTGAACCCGAAGAACACGAATGCCTACTACCTGCTGGGGCTGATCGAAATGAACCACCGGAACTACGACGCCGCCGTGAAGGACTTCGAATCCGTGGTCTCACTGCGCAAGAGCGATCCCAAGTTCCATTTCTATCTGGTCCTCGCATTGCGCGCGGCCAACCGGCTACCCGAGACCATTCCCCACCTCGAGTTCATCGCGAAAACGACACCCAACGATCTGGTCACACTCACCTATCTCGGCGAGGCCTACGAGGCCGCCGGTCAGACGGCCAGGGCTCAGGCGGCGTTCGCCCGGATCGAAACCCTGGCCCGGGACTATGTGACACAGAACAAGGACGAGGGCCCCGTGCTCGCCTGCTACGGCTGGGCACTGTACAAACTGGGGAGACCGCGCGAAGCCGTCGTCTATCTCAATGAAGCGCTGGAAGCGAAGAAGCCGGCCCCGATCGCGCACTGTTACCTGGCCGCGATTCTGGATCGTGAGGGGGACGCCGCATCCGCCGACCGCCACTACCGAGACTGCCTGGGCGGCGTCGAGCACTTCCCGGGGCGTGCAGCGATCGCGGCGCGCCTGGGTATCGCCGACGCGGGCCCGACAGCGCCGGCGCACTGAGGCGGGTCCGAACGGCCACCGGCGGGCGCACCGTCAGGTTCCCGGCGGCGCGTCCACGATGGCCCGAAACCGCCCGACCAGTTCCTGAGCGTTTCGTCGCAGGTCGAACATCGATTCGACGCGTGCGCGGCCCGCGCGCCCCAGCGCCCGCCCGCGCGCCGGGTCGCGGAGCAACGACTCCATCGCGTCGGCCAGCGCATCCGCATCACCCGGCGGCGTGAGGAGTCCGCCTTCTCCGTCGACCACCAGCTCCGGAATGCCCGACAGGCGGGACGACACGACCGGGACCTCGAGGGCGAGGCTCTCGATGAGGATATTGGGGATGCCGTCCATCTGCCGGTCGTGGGCTTCGATACTGGGAAGCACGACCATCGCTGCGGTGCGCATGCGCTCCACGAGGTCTTCGTGCGGCATCGATCCCACGAGGGCGACGGTCTCCTGGAGCCCGTCGCGGGCAATCGCGTCCGCCAGCACCGATCGCTGGGGGCCGTCGCCCACGATCTCGATCCGGAACGAGACGCCGCGGTCGCGCAGCCGCGACGCCGCCGCCACCAGGACCGGGAGCCCCTTCTGCTCGACGAGACTCCCGCCCGCCACGACGCGCGCCCCGTCGCGCCGGTCGGAAGGCGCGTACTGGTCGAGGTCGAGACCGTGGTAGTTCAGCACGATCCGCGCGCGGTCGTCGTCTGTGCGACAGAAGCGTTCGAGGACCCCGGTGTTGAATGCGGTGCAGGTCGCAACGAAGCGCGCGCCCGAGATCTTCAACGGAAGGCCGGCCTGGTTCGCCGGCACGAAGATGTCCCACGCGTGACCGGTGAAGCTGTACGTGATTCCGAGCACGCGCGAGGCGAACACGGCGACCGTTGTCGGGATGTTGGCGAAGTGCCCGTGGACGTGAACCACGCCGTCGCGCTCCATGCGGTGCGTGAAGAGAAACATCTTGCAGAGGCACGCCAGCGTCTTCATCTGTACGCCGGGATACAGAATGTGGGCGGCAAGGTCGCGGAACAGATAGGCCCATCCCCGCAGTACCCCGTGAGGCCGGCGCAGCGATAGCGAAACGAAGGCCGTGATGTGTGCCCATCCGAACCAGGATGCGTAGTGTGTCTTCTCCAGATACGGAAGCGCATCGGCGTGAAACGGACCGGACGGACGGGGTCGAACGGAGAAGAGACAAACGTCGATTCCCGCGCGCTCCATCTCCTGGACCTCGCGCAGCACGAACGTCTCCGTCAGTTTTGGAAACAATGACGCGACGTAGGCGATACGACCGCGCGTGAGTCCGAAATTTCCGCACATGGGACACACAATAGCGGAAGAAGCGCGTGCCGGATAGACCCGGTTCGGTGTTCCGCCGTCCCCCGCAGCCGATCACCGCACGGTTCGTGGATGCGGCCCGGTCATGTCGTTCGCGTTGCCGCCGGCGCGTCTCCTTCCGCGAGAGCGGGTTCGCGGTGTCGCATCCTTCGCAGGGCGAACGCCACCACGACGAGCGCCACGCCGCCCAGCAGCCATGGCGTTCGGAACAACCAGCCGGCGCCGGAACCCTCCGGAACGATGAGAATCCGCCGGCCGTACTCCTGGACCAGCATGGCCTTGATCTGTTCGTCGGTCTGGCCGGCGTCCACCTGGCCCTTGATCCAGGCGCGGAGCTGATCCGCCGTCGCGGACTGGTGCACGGTGAGGGGGTCGTGCCAGCAGCAGGGAGATACGAATGTTGCGTAGAGAGTTTCGAGGCGGTCGTCACCGGAACCGTACCCGGCGTTCGAGGCCGGAGCGAGCGCGATGACCAGAAGGGCCGCCGCAATCAGGGTGCGTTTCATGAACTTCCTCCGAAGGCGGCCACGGTGAATTCGTCCCCAGTATACTCGCAAGTGGGCCTGGAATGGCCGTCTTTTCGACGCCCTGACTTCTGGGGTACACTCTCTCCCCTGTGAGCCCGGCCGCCCCCCATACGACGAGCAATCGGTCCGGCGCGCGCCGCGGTGTCCTCGACCGGATGCTGGCGCCATTCACCGTCCTGCGCGCCGGGGAAGGTGCGGACGCCGTCCTCATGATGCTGGCGGTGTTTCTCCTGCTCACCGCGTACTACGTCTTGAAGGTGGTTCGCGAGCCGCTGATCCTCGCCGGGGGCGGCGCCGAGCTCAAGAGCTACACCTCGGCCGGACAGGCCGTACTGCTTCTCGTGTTGATCCCGGTCTACAGCACGATCGCCAACCGGGTGAATCGCATCCGCCTGATCACGATCGTCACGCTCTTCTTCATCTCGAACCTGATCGTCTTCTACGTGCTGGCGATCGCGGGTACACCGGGGCTGGGGATCGCGTTCTTCGTGTGGGTGGGAATCTTCAACCTCATGATCATCGCGCAGTTCTGGTCCTTCGCGAACGACCTGTATACAACGGAGCAGGGCAAACGCCTCTTCGCGATCCTGGGTTTCGGACAGACGCTGGGCGCCATGCTGGGCGGCGTGATCTCAAAGGCGCTCATCGGGCCACTTGGCATCTATCAGCTGATGCTCGTCGCCGCTGGAATACTGGGCGCGTATCTCCTGCTCATCGGCATCGTTCATCGCAGATCGCGACGCATTCCCCGTGAAGCGGCGATCGCCACCGAGTCCATGATCGATCGCCGCGGCGGGTTCGCGATGATCGCGCGCGATCGCTACCTGTTGCTGATCGCCCTGCTGCTGCTGGTCCTGAACTTCGTCAACACCAACGGCGAGTACATTCTGGGCCGGGTCGTGTCGGGGCAGGCGGCCCATCTGGCGGCCGCCGGAGCCACCCACGGCCTGGCGCACGACGCCTTCATCCGGCAGTTCATCGGGTCGTTCTACGCCGACTACTTCACCTGGGTCAACACGCTCACGGCGTTCATCCAGATCTTCCTCGTCGCGCGAATCCTGACGCGTTTCGGCGTGCGCGCCGCATTGTTCGTCCTGCCGCTGGTGGCGCTGGGCGCCTACGGGATCATCGCGTTCATCCCCGTGCTGGCGCTCATCCGGGTCGCCAAGATCGGTGAGAACTCGCTGGATTACTCTCTGAACAACACGACGCGGCAGGCGCTCTTCCTGCCCACCTCGCGGGAGGCGAAGTACAAGGCCAAGGCCGCCATCGACACTCTCTTCGTGCGGGCCGGTGACCTCCTGTCCGCGGGCCTGGTCTTCACCGGCACGCTGCTCGCCCTGCAGCCGCGCGACTTCGCGATCGTGAACATGGCCCTCATCGTGGTGTGGCTTCTGATCGTCGCCGGCATCGGGCGGCGCTACCGGTCAATGACGGAGGTGTCCCATGACGGTGCCGTCGACGCGGCGTGACCGCGTGCGCGGAACGGCCCTGTACGCGGCGATGCTCGCGTGCGTCGCGATGCTCGGGACGCCGGACGCGGCCCGGCCGGCCGGAGCCGGCGCTCCGGACAGCGTGGCCGCGCCGCGCATCCGCACCGTGGTCGCGGGCGCGCACTACCAGGCCGGCGGCCTGCATCGATTCCTCCTCGGCGACGACTACCGGCGTCTGTGGACGACGCCCATCGACGTCCCCGAGCTCGACCTCCGTGCCTTCGCCGGCGGCCTCCGCCCGGTGATGCGGGTGGGCGGGCAGCAGACGCACGGCCTCGCCATGAAGGGCGCCGACGGGCGGTCCTACACATTTCGTGACCTCGACAAGGACCCGACGGAGATTCTGCCGCCGGAGTACCACGGGACGATCGTCGACCGCGTGCTGCAGGACCAGATCGCGTCGAGTTTCCCGGGCGGCTCGGTCGCCGTGCCACCTCTGCTGCACGCCGCGCGCGTGCTGCACGTGGAACCGATTCTCGTCGTGCTGCCCGACGATCCGTTGCTCGGCGAGTTCCGCGCCGACTTCGCCGGGCGGCTCGGAACCTTCGAGATCTACCCCCGGCCCGTTGCCGACGGAACGCCCGGCTTCGCCGGCGCCACCGAGATCATCAACGGCGCGGAGATGTGGAAGCGCATGGACGAGAGCCCCGCGACGCGCCCCGACTCGCCCGCGTTTCTCACGGCACGGCTCGTCGACCTGCTGATCGGCGACTGGGACCGGCATCGCGGCCAGTGGCGCTGGGCGCGGATCCCGGGGCGCGATCGATGGCAACCCATCCCCGAGGACCGTGACCAGGCCTTCGTTCGCTTCGAGGGGTTCATACCGGCGGTCGGCCGCCAGCGGCTGCCGCAGTTCGTGAGCTTTGGCGACGACTACCCGGGCATCGAAGGATTGACGTGGAACGCCCGCGACGGCGACCGGCGCATCCTCGTCGACCTCGAGAAGCCGGTATGGAACGAGGTGGCGGCCGGCGTGCAGGCGAGCATCACCGACGACGTCATCGCGGCGGCGATCGCGCGGCTCCCCGATGCCTACCGGTCCCTGGAAGGCCGGCGATTGGAATCGGCGCTGCGCAGCCGGCGGGATGCCCTGACCGACGAGGCCGACCGCTTCTATCGTTTCCTGGCGCGGGACGTCGACGTTCACGCCACCGACCGTCCCGAGTTCGCCGCGGTGACGCGCATGGAAAACGGCGACGTCGATGTCTCCATCGCACTCGCCGACGACGGACTTCCCTATTACCATCGCGTGTTTCACCCGGACGAGACCGACGAGGTGCGCATCTACCTGGCCGGCGGCGCGGACACGCTGATCGCGAGCGGCCCGCGGGGAAAGATCACGGTGCGCGTGATCGGCGGCGAAGGCGGTGACTTCATCGACGACACCGCCGGCACGGGCGTGCGCGTGTCGGATTCGAGCGGCGGCAACCGGGTGGTCCGCGGGCGTGGCACGACCCTGGACACGCGCCCTTACACAGCGCCGCCGCGAGAGAAAGCACCGTGGATTCCACCGCGCGACTGGGGACGCCGAAACCTCTTCATCCCCTGGATCGGCGGCAACAGCGACCTCGGCGTTCTGTTCCTGGCAACCCTCCAGTCCGAAGGCTACGGGTTCCGCAAGGACCCGTCCGCCGACGAGCAGACCCTCCGCGTCGGATACGCCACGCGCGCTGGGTCCTTCGGCGCCGACTATCGCGGGCTGTTCCGTCACGAGAACTCGCGCACGGCCACGGGGTTCTACGCGCGGGCGTCGGGTCTGGACATACTCCACTTCTATGGATTTGGAAACGAGACCTCGGACCCGGGCGACGAAGGCTACTACAAGGTGAAGCACACCGAATACGTGGCCGAACCCTCCCTGCACCTGACTATGAGCGAACACACGACCGCCGCCGTCCGCGTGAGCGCGAAGTACTGCAAGACGGACCTCGACGAGGATCGCTTCATCGCGTTGGCACGCCCGTACGGCACCAGCGACTTCTTCCAGACCGGTGCCGGCGCGGGTCTGTCGCTCGATACGCGCGACTCGATGGTGCTGCCCACGAGCGGCGTGCACGCCGCCATCGAGGGCACCGTGTACCCGCCTATCGGCGCGGTGGAAAGCACGTTCGGCGAGCTTCACGCAGAGGCCTCGGTCTACCGGTCCATGCCGGTCTTCTCGGCGCCGACGCTCGCGCTGCGCGCGGGGGGCAAACAGGTGTGGGGGACCTATCCCTGGCACGAAGCGGCCTACATCGGCGGGGGCGACAGCGTGCGCGGGTTCGCGCAGCAGCGCTTCGCCGGCGACGCGTCGTTGTATGGAAGCGCCGAGCTTCGCATCCCCGTCACGGGCATCTACCTCTTCGTTCCCGGGCGTCTGGGCGTGTTTGCGCTGGGAGACACGGGACGCGTCTTTCTGGACGGAGAGTCGTCGCACCGGTGGCACGCGGCGGCCGGGGGCGGGATGTGGGTCTCGTTTCTCAACCCGGAGAACACGATCAGCATATCCATTGCGGCAAGCGACGAGGACACGCGGGTGTACGTTCACGCAGGTCTGGCGTTCTAGACGTACCGGCACACGGGGTGTTGTCCCGTCCCGTGCGGCCGTGTTAACCTGTTCGATGCCGCCGGCCGCAGGCACGCGAGTTGCGGGCCGAATCCCGGCCGGCCGGGAGTTCGCGTGGCGACAGAGTTCAAGGCAAAGGCTGACAGCGCGTCGAGTTCTTCGCGCGACCCATCGCGCTTCGCGGATCTGGACTCCCGGATCCAGCGGAGCGCCTTCCGGGGTCTGGCGGCCGCCGCATCCATCTACGCGGTGGCCTTCTTCCTGGGGTACGTCGCCGACTGGCTGGTCCAGGTGGCCGCCGACGGGTACTTCCACCTTCTCCCCACGTTCGATACCGTCTCGTCCCTCATCGCGATTTCATATTCGTTGTATGTCGCCCGCCGGTGCCACCGGCGGACGTGCACAGTAGTCTCCTTTGCGCGCATGGCGACCTTCTTCCTCGTGGTTTCGTCGCTGGGGATCGCCGTCCAGGCGTGGGGATGGGAGCGCACCTCCCGGTTTGAAATCGAAATGGTGAGCTGGGTCGGTGTGTGGCTGGTCGT
>CAZCQM010000119.1:0-9354 GCA_964500785.1 uncultured bacterium | reverse complement strand
GTGCGTTCCACGACGAGACGCTCCCCCGGGACAGCATGAAGACCGCGCACTTCTGTTCGATGTGCGGACCCCACTTCTGCTCGATGAAGATCACCGAGGACGTCCGCGCCTACGCCGCCGAAAAGGGCATCTCCGAAGAGACCGCCCTCGAAGAGGGCCTCGCCGAGAAGGCGCGCGAGTTCAAGGAAGGCGGCGCCAGGATCTACCGCTGACGGATCAGTGCTCGTCGAGCAGGCCGCGCAGCGCCTTCTTCGCGGCGGGTGTCCCCATCGCCCCCAGCGCCTGCACCGACGCATGACGCACGTCGCGGTCGGGGTCGTCCCTCGCGGTGCGGGCCAGGATCGACACGGATTCGTCGGTCTCGATCTCTGCCAGCGCCCACACCAGCGCCTTGCGCCGGTCCGCGTCCTTCTCGCTCCCCAGCAGCCCGCCCAGCGCGGCGGCGGACGCATCTCCCCCGTTGTCGATGGCCGCGTACAGCGCCGCCCGGCGCACCTCCGCGAAGGGCGACTTGCGATAGACCTCCATGAAGAACGCGACGTCCTCTTCGTCGTCCAGCAGGTCCGACAGGCCGTACACGGCCGCCCGGGCCAGATCCTCGTCCCTGGTGTCGAGCGCGGCCGTGCGCAGCGCGTCTTCGGCCTCCGATCCCCCGTGCTCGGCGAGGGCGTAGAAGGCCGCCTTGCGAACCTCGGGATCGGCCGAGGACGCGACGACGTCCTTGAGCACGCCGACCACCGACGGATCGTCGATCTCCGCCAGCGCGTACACGGCGACGCGGCGGAGATCCGCGTCCCCTCCGTCCGTACCCGTGCCCAGCGCAATCTTCTTGAGCGTGGGAACGATGGTGATGTCCTCGCGCTCGATGAGCGCGTAGAGCGCCGCCTGCCGGGCCTCGGCCGAGGTCGAGGTGTTGGCGATCTTCTCCAGCGCGACCGTCGCCTCGGGGTCGTCCACGTCGGCCAGCGCGAAGGCGGCCGCGCGCTTCATGTCCTCGTCGGGATCGTTGAGGGCCACGTCCACCAGCGTCGCGGTGACGTCGGGCCGGTCGGACTCGGAGATGGCGTAGAGCACGTGCCGCCGAATATCCGGGTCCTTCTCCGTCTTCATGATGCCAAGCAGCTCGCCGATCACCCTGTCATCGCCGTCGTCGGCGCGTTCGATGACCGCATAGATGGCGTGCCGCCGGACGTCCGGGTCCGGATCGGTGCGCGCGATGGTGAGCAGGATGTCGTTGGCCTCGGCGTCATCCACCTCGGAGAGCATGAATACGGCGTTGCGGCGCAGCTCGGAGTCCTTCGAATGCTCGAGCACGTCCTTGATGGTGCTCAGGGGAACGTCCTCGTCGCCGCTCTCCATCAGCGCGTAGAGGACGGCGAGCTTGAAATCACGATCATCCGACGGATGGACGCTCCCCATGTCCCCGGAGCCGGCCATGCGCTCGAGCGCGGCCTTGCCGCGCGGGTCGCCCGCATCCGACAGGCGCTTGGCCAGCTTGACATACTCGGTGCGCGCGTCGCCGGACCACTTGCCGTCCGGATGCGCGTCCAGGAAGCCACGATAACAATCGAAAGCGGCCACGTAGTCGCGCGAGCTGCGCTCCAGGGCGTAGCACTTCCAGAACTGCGCCGCCTCGATGTACTTGCTGTCCGAGTAGTCTTTGAGGAACTGCCGGGCCGCTTCGTACGCCTGCGAATAGCGCTCGTCGTAGATCATGTCCTGCAGCAACTCGTATGCGCTGCGGGCGTCTTCGCTCTTTCCCTTTGCGAACGACGGAGCGGTCCGTCCGGCGATCATCACCGCGATGACGGCGGCCCATATGCAGCTCTTCCACATGTACGTTTTCATCGTCGTTCCTCCAACGTGGGTTCCGGATCGATCGCGCCCTGCGGGCGCGCCTTCGTACTGTCCGCGGCCGCGGCCGGTTCACGCATCTGCTCCAGATCGATGCGAAACAAAACTCCCTCCCGGTTGACGCGGCTGCGAATGACGTCCACTGCGTCCAGGTCGTCCTCCTCTTCGAGATGGGCGATCTCGCGAAGAATCAACTCCAGCTGCCCGACCAGCTCGCGCAGCCGCCGGTCGCGGGGCGCGGTGAGCTCGGAGCGGAGCGGACCGGCCTGTGCGACCAGTTCCTGCGCGCGGCGGCGCTGCGCCCCCAGATTCGCCACCTCGTCCCGTCCGCCCCCTGCGTTGACGAGCTCGAGCAGGACGACCTGCGAGCGGTCGATGTACCGGCGGGCACGCATGTCGGCGCTCGCCACGACCGCGGCTCCACCCGTGCTCCGTTCGGGCGCGTGACTCTCCGTGGCCACCTCCTGCTTCGGCGTGTCGATGACCCGCGGCGCCGGACGGGGCGGCGAGACGGAACGGCCGATCCACACCCCGGCGGCGAGGACCACGACGGCGGCGCCCACGCGGAATCCCCACGACCCGGTCAGCCGCCGCCGCCGGGAGCGGGACGAATCGACGACGGCGTCGTCGCGCGCCATCCGCTCCTGTAACCGTTCCCAGTACGTATCCCAGAAGTCACCGCCCGGTTCGGGCCGGCGGCGCCTGTCCATGACGTCGAGCGTGGCGCGCATTTCCTCGAAGAGCGAGGCGCAGTCGGCGCATCCGGCGATGTGCGCGTCGAACTCGCGCACCGCGCCGTCGTCGAGCTCCCGGTAGAGGGCTTCGACCATCCGGCCCCGGCACTCGTCACACACGATCATGCGAGGTCACCCACTTCGTCGCCGTACTGCGCCAGGCGGCCGCGGAGCTTGCGGATGGAACGAAAGAGCACGCTCTTGACGGTACCCTCGGCGATCGACAGCGACGCGGAAATATCCCGGATGCGCATGTCGTGGTAGTGGCGCAGCACGAAGACGCTGCGTTCCTGCGGCGAGAGCGCGTCGAGGGCGCGCTCGACGTCGCCGTGGAAACGCGCCGCCATCGCGGCCCGCTCCGGCGTCGCCTCCCCGGCCGCCGGGAGCGTGACGACGGGATCGTCGTCGGGCGCTCCGGCGGGCGGGGCATCGATGCTGACCAGCTTGAGCGACCGCCGGCGTGTATTGTCGATGTGCGTATTCATCGTGATCCGGTACAACCAGCTTCCCAGCCTGGCGTCGGCCCGAAAGCGGCCGATGGCTCGAAAGGCCTTGATGAAAACTTCCTGCGAAAGATCCTCCGCGTCTTCATGGCACCCGCACAGATCGTAGGCCAGCGAGTACACGGGGCGCTTGTGGAGATCCACCAGCTCCCGGAAGGCAGCCGGCTCGCCGCGTTGCAGCCTCCGCACCAGTTCACGCTCGTCCAGCATCCTCGTGAGTCCCGCTCCTCGGTGATCAACCCGGGTCGCGCCGCATCCATCCGTCGCCACCACCTGCGCAGACCCCTCCGGCAACGCTCATTCGTCGTCGTGCGAGTCGTCCCCGCCTTCGCGGCGGATCCGAATGTCGCCGTTGACCGTCGCGAGGTCGATACGACCCCCGCCCTCGCCGATGATACCGTCGAGCGAGCTGCCGGTGAAATGACTCTCGTGGGCGCGGAACGCGGACCCGCCGCGGATGTCACCGTGCACCGTGCTGGCGCTGAGCCGGGCGTTGACGTCGCGCGGCAGATAGACACTCACCATGCCGTTTACCGAGTGCAGCTTGATGGAATTCGTTTCGCCGCCGACGGCGAGGTCGACACTGCCGTTGACCGTCGACAGATCGAGATCGCCCGACAGCTTCTCGCCGTTCACGGACCCGTTCACCGACGAGACGTTCACGCGCCCGGAAATGTCCTTCAATTCGACATCGCCGTTGACGACGTGGAAATCATCCAGGCGTGTCGTCCGCGGCACGCGGATCTCGAAATCGACGCGCGCCGGATTATCGCTGTGGCCGTAGCGCGCGTGGTCGGGGTAGTCGACCTCGATAGTCACGCGCCCGCGCTCGCAGTTGATTTCGACCTCGGCTTCATCGAGACGCCTCTGCGAATTCGCCGACTTGGTGGCCGTGACCTCCACCTTCGACTGGTCCCACCCGGTGACGCGCACGTCGCCGTTGACGTTCGAGAGACTCAACTTCCCGTCGGGGCCCAGATCGCAGACCTCGTGGATTTCCTTTGTCAGACGCTTCGAGTGGCTTGCACCCGTCGACGGCTGCGGCACGGCGACGGCGACGGCCGCGGCGAGAGCGCCGGCGACCCACCAGTGACTTCGGTTCATTGCGATCCTCCTCGGAATGCGGTTCCACTCGATCGATCCCCGCCCCGCCGGGGGGGCGTATATCGATCAGACGGAAAACCCGGGTGCGAGGTTTACGCCGGGGCGGTGGTTTGACAGGCGGGCCGGCGGTTCGCTATGCTCGGCCATCCCGTCCGACCCGCCGGCGAGCGGGGTGCAACCTGCCGGCTGGCCGCTCAAAACGTTTCCCGACAACAACATACCTCGACCACCATCGAGTAGAACGAGTGGAGCCATGGTCTATCTTCGACGCGTTCTGATCGCCGCCCTCATCGCCGCCCTTCCCCGCGCCGCCGTGGCCCAGGCCGACCTGCAGGCCATGCGGGTCCAGCCCGACCCGGGGCTGGGGAGCGACGAGGCCCCCTTCTGGCCCGACGCCAGCTACCGGAGCGACGTGCGCTCCCCGTCCGAGTTCCTGGGCTACGCACTGGGCTCGCGCCCGACGACGCAGGCCGACATGGTGCGCTACTTCGAGTACCTGGACGGGTTCGCCGACGCCGAGCTCCATGACTACGGCACCACCTACGAGGGGCGCCGCCTGGTCTATCTCGTCGTGGCGTCGGACGCCAACGCTCCGCGGCTCACGGAGATCCAGGCGGATTGCCGGCGCCTCGCCGACCCGCGCCTGATCGAGAGGGGCGCGAGTGTCAAGGAGATCATCGACCGCACGCCGGCCGTGGCGTGGATGGCCTACGGCATCCACGGCGACGAGCTGTCGAGCGGCGAGGCCGCGTTGCAGCTCGCCTACCAGATGGTGGCCGGCACCGACGAGGTCACGCGGCATATCATGGACAACTGCGTGGTCATCATCGACCCGGCCGAGAACCCGGACGGTCGGACGCGGTGGCTCGCCCAGCTCGCGCAGTGGAACGGCGTCATTACGAGCTACGACGTTGCGAGCATGAGCCACACCGGGATGTGGCCCTACGGCCGCACGAACCACTATCTCTTCGATCTCAATCGCGACTGGTTCGCGCTCGTCCACCCGGAGACGCTGGGCAAGACCGCGGCCATGCTCCAGTGGATGCCGCACTACGTGCTCGACTGCCACGAGATGGGGCCGCTGGACACGTACCTCTTCTCACCGCCGCGCGAGCCGTTCAACCCGCACATGACCACGTACATCCACAAGTGGTGGGACCGCGTGGCACGGGAACACGCCGCGCAGTTCGATCGCTTCGGCTGGAGTTACTACACGCGCGAATGGAACGAGGAGATGTACCCCGGCTACGGAAGCTCGTGGGGCATCTACCTGGGTGCGGTCGGGTTCCTGTTCGAGCAGGCGGGCGTCGACGGGTCGAAGGTCAAGCGCCCCGACGGCACCGTGATGTCGTTCCGCGAGACCGTGCATCACCAGTTCGTGGGCTCGATGGCGGACCTGATGGCGATCGCCGACGGGCGCGCCGAGCTGCTCTCCGACTACTACGACCAGAAAGTGCAGAACCTGCGCTCGAAGCCGTCCACCTACGTCTACCTGGCGGGCCCCGACTCGACGCGCCTCGAGCGTTTCGTGGAGAAGCTGGAGCACCAGAAGATCGAGGTCGAGCGCACGACCCGGCCCACGCGCATCGCGCGCGCCCGCCGCTGGGACGGCACCGAGGCCAGAGGCGTGGACGTCCCGGCGGGCAGCGCCGTCGTCCGCACCAACCAGCCCCTGCGCCAGCTGATCGAGGCCATCCTCGCCTTCGACAACCGCATCTCGTCGGCGTTTCTCGAAACGGAGCGCAAGGAGGTTCTCGCCCACGACGGCACGCGCCTCTACGACGCCACGGGATGGTCGATGTCGCTCGCCTACGGGCTGGACGCGTACCACGTCGACGGCACCCTCGGCGGGGACCCGGAACCGTTCGTGCCCCGGCCCCGCATGGGCTCGCTGGACGACGCCGGGTCGACCGTCGGGTTCGCGTTCGACGGGCGCGACGACCGCGCCTTCGAGCTGCTGGCGCGCCTGTTCGAGAAGGGCGTGCACGTGTGGTGCGCGCGCAAGCCATTCAAGGTGGGCGACGTCGAGTTCGCGCGCGGCAGCTTCTTCATCCGCCGCAGCGGCAACCCCGACCTCGACGTGAAGGTGCTGCGCACCCTCGCGGTGGCCGCCGGCGTGCACGTGATCGGGGTGGACGAGGGCCTGGCCCGCGGCGACTACGCGGACGTCGGCGGCAACGACTTCACGCTGCTCACGCCGCCGCATATCGCGATCGTCGGCGGGAGCGGAATCAACTTCTACAACTTCGGGGCGATGTGGCACCTGCTGGACAGCCGCATGCGCATGCGCGCATCGATCATCGACATCGACAACCTCGGCCGCACGGACCTGTCCAGGTACAACGTGCTCGTCCTTCCCGACGACTGGCAGGGCGTGGAGGGATACAAGGGCGCGCTGGGCGACAAGGGCATCGAGCGCATGAAGGCGTGGGTCCGCGACGGTGGAACGATCGTTGCGGAGGGCCGGGGGGCCGCGTTTCTCGCCGACACGTCGGTCGCCATATCGCCGGCGCGCATGCGCCGGCAGGTGCTCAAGGACCTCCCCGAGTACCAGGCCGCCCTCGATCTCTCGAAGCAGGCGATGAGCCCGTCCGTCGACAGCCTGTCGCTGTGGGAGAACGGTGGCCACGCGGCGAAGACCGCGAAGGCAGAGGCCGGGGAGGATTCCGGCGGCGGCGACGCCGGGCTGGAGGCGCTGAAACGAGAGGACGAGGTCGCGCGGAAGCTCGCGCCCCGGGGGACGATCGTCGCCGTCGACATCGACACCGAGCACTGGCTCGGATTCGGCTGCGCGCCGACGATCCCCGTTCTGTTGAGCGGCGACCGGGCGTTCCTCACGCGATCGGTCGAGGTGCCGGCGCGCTTCGCTTCCGCCGACCGCCTTCGGCTCTCGGGCCTGCTGTGGCCGGAGGCGCAGGCCCGCTGGAGCGAGACGGCCTACGCGGCGCGTGACGCAATCGACGACGGCCAGGTGATTCTGTTCACGTCGATCCCGAATTTCCGCGGCTACTACTACGCCGCCGAGCGGTTGCTCCTGAACGCGCTGCTCCTGGGTCCGGGGATGGGGACGTCGACGAAGGTGGCGTGGTAGGCGGGGAGCGGCGCGGGAACGCCGCGGCGCCCGCCGCTTCCTCCGCGGCTCGTCTCGTGGTATACTTATCTGCGACGGCGCCGCCCCGCACTCTGGCCGGCGGATTCGCCGTCGCTACCGCTGTTTTTATGCGCTCTCCGGTGTCGCTCTTTTCCCCCTGCCTGCTGGCGTTGTTCGTCGCGGGGAACGCGTGGGCCCAACCGGCCCCCCCCGACAGCGTTGCTCCCCAGCAGGTCATCCCCCGGCTCAACGCGTACGCAAGTCTGGCGACGGTGTTGAACCTCTCGCGCGGCGCGGTCCGCATCGTCGCCATCGTCTCGCCGGGCTCCGAGACCGCGGACCGGGGACTCGATGTGATCGACAGGGTGCTGGCCGCGAACTCGAGCCGGCGTCTGCGCGCGTACGTACTCCTCTCGAAGGCCAGCGAGTCGGATACGGAGATCCGCGCCGTGCTGGCGGCGTCACGCCACCGGGAGCCGAGGATCGTCTATCTGTGGGATCCGGATCAGATTGCCGGCAACGCGTTCCGTTCCGTGGTCGGCCTCGAGTCGGGTCCCGTGCACGACGTCTATTTTCTCTTCGACACCGCGGCCACGTTCCGTGCGTCGCCTCCGAAGCCCGACCTCTGGATGAGCCTCAATTCTGCCATCGACGGTCCTCCCCTGGACGCGGACTCGCTCCAGGCCGAGGCCGGCCGGCTGGTGCGCAGGGTCGAGCGCAGCGCCTCCAGCCGCGCGATGGATGGCGACTGAGCCGGCGGCGACGCCCGGCAAATCGCGCGCGAATCCCGGCAGCATATCCCCTCGTTCGCTCCCCATCCGGATGTTCCCCGGGTCATCCGTTCCTCCCCCGCGAAACATCGGCGCTTGTGCGCGCGAAGGCCAGTGCTTACGATGAAGATCAGCGGAGGAACGGCGTCATGAGGATTCGAACCATTCGCACCCCGTGGCTGGCGGCACTGCTGGTGCTGGCGGCAACCACGCAGGCGCTCGGCGCCAGGGGGCACCTCAATCTCCTCGGGCAGATCCTGCCTCCGGGGATGGACGAGATCTGCGACGTGTGGGGCTACGTCGACCCGAGCGGGATCGACTACGCGATCATCGGCGACTGGGGCATGCATCCGCTGGGCGGGGGCATCTACATCATTAATGTCGAGGACCCCACCAATCCGTTCGTGGCCAAGGCAATCATCGGGTCCGGCCGCTACGGCTTCGACGCGAAGGTGTGGGACCACTACATCTACACGTGCAACGGGAGCGCCAGCGGCGTCACCAGCCGCGTGTACGACATCAGCGACATCCAGAACCCCATCGAGTCCGCGGCGTTCAACGGCACGCACAATTTTGAAGTCCACCCGGACGGGTACCTGTACGCGTCCGTGTCCGGACTGGTCGCCTACGACATCCACACCAACCCCATGAGCCCCACACCGGTGTGGATCACGGATCTGACCTACGGTCACGACACGTGGCCGGTCGGCAACATCCTCTACGACTTCCACGGCTACGGCGGGACGCGGATCTACGATATCACCAGCCGCACCAGCCCGGTGCTCCTCGGATCGATCAACGACCCGTCGATCACCTACCACCACAGCGGATGCCCGACGCCGGACGGGAAGTATCTCTACCTGTGCGACGAGCTGGCAACGAACACGCTGGACGATTTCTCGATCTGGGACATTTCGAATCCCGCGACGCCGGTCCGCGTGGGCGGCTGGAAGGACACCGGGGCGACGGTCCACAACCTCTATATCATCGGCGACCTCGCGTTCGTTTCCTACTACTCGGCGGGCGTGCGCGTCTTCGACGTCTCCGACCCGGTCAACCCCGTGCTCCTCGACACCTACGACACCTCGGCGTCCACGGGCGAGAACTACGACGGGTGCTTCGGGGTGTACCCGTACGCGGGCTCCGGTGTCGTTTACGCCACCGACTTCGACAACGGGCTCTTCCTCTTCTCCGTGGACGGCTTCACGCTTCCGGCCACATCGGTCGGCGACGGTGCGGGCCCGCCGGTGGCACGCCTGGCCGGCAACCACCCCAATCCGTTCAACCCGTCGACGACG
>CAZCQM010000118.1:3374-9388 GCA_964500785.1 uncultured bacterium | reverse complement strand
CCAGCCGTCCCAGTCGTCCTCGGCCAGGCCGTCCTCGATGGAGACGATGGGGTACTTGCGCAGCCACTGGTCGTAGTACTCGATCATCTGCTCCGACGAGAGCGTCTTGCCCTCGCCCTTGAGCATGTAGCGGCCGTTCTCGTAGAACTCCGTCGCCGCCGGGTCGATGGCGATGCAGATGTCTTTGCCCGGCGTGTAGCGCGCGCGCGAGATGCCTTCGAGGAGCACCTCGACGGCCTCCTCGTTGGAGCGCAGGTTGGGCGCAGGTACTTGCGCATGGCGTGGAACGTCTCCGAGCCCATGCGCAGCGCCTCGGAGAAGTTGGGCGCGCCGACGGGGACGAGCATGAACTCCTGCAGGTCGACGTTGTTGTCGGCGTGCGCGCCGCCGTTGATCACGTTCATCATGGGCACGGGGAGCGTGCGCGCGAACACACCGCCGATGTGCTGGTAGAGGGGGAGGTTCATCGCCTCGGCGGCGGCCCGCGCCACCGCGAGCGACACGCCGAGGATGGCGTTGGCGCCCAGCCGCGACTTGTTCGGTGTCCCGTCCAGCTCGATCATCAGCTGGTCGATGTAGGCCTGGTCGATGGCGTCGAGGTCGATGATCTCGGGGCCGATGACGTCGTTGACGTGCGAGGCCGCCTTCTGGACCCCCTTGCCCTGGTAGCGGGTCAGCTCGCCGTCGCGCAGCTCGAGCGCCTCGTGGCGCCCGGTCGATGCCCCGGAGGGCACGGCCGCGCGGCCCAGGGCTCCCCCGTCGAGGCCGACGTCGACCTCCAGGGTGGGATTGCCCCGGGAATCCATGATCTCGCGGGAATGGACGTATTCAATAATGGTCATGATCGATGCAATGGGAGTAGGTCACTCTAGAAACCGCTTCCAAAATATGTCAACATAAATCACCTTAAGCGCTTGGAGCAATGGCTCCTTGCGCGCCATCCGAATGGTCCCCACATGTGCCGGGGGAGTCGCATCCAGCTTGCCGCAGCGCGCGACACAACCCGGTCCGCCCGTGACGACCGAGGCGGCGCCACCGGTTTCCGGCGCCGCAGCGCCCGGGGTGTCGGTCGTTATTCCCGAGACGGCGCGGCGCGGGTGCATCGACTCGACGATTCGACGTGAGAGAAGAGGATATCCAGCTGGTGGCGAGGGCCCGCTCGGGGGACGAGCGCGCCTTCCGCGCGCTCCTGCACAAGTACGAGCGCGGGGTCTTCAGCATTTGCCTGCGCATGGTGCGCAACCGCGACGAGGCCACCGATCTCTCGCAGGAGGCGTTCATTAAAGTATTTGCGTCGCTGGACCGCTACAACCCGGCCTACGCCTTCTCGAGCTGGCTCTTCAAGATCACCTCGAACCTCTGCATCGACTTCCTGCGCAAGCGCCGCATCGACACGCTGGGGATGGACGACCCCATCGACGGCGAGAAAGGCGAGATCCAGCGCCAGTACGAGGCCCCGGACCCCAACCCCGAGGAGATCCTCACCCGCCGCGAGCAGATGGGGCGGCTCGAGGCGGCCATCGAGTCCCTCCCGGAGCACTACCGGATCATGCTGGTCCTCCGCCACCAGGAGGACCTCTCCTACGAGGAGATCGCCGACACCCTCTCGATCCCGCTGGGGACGGTGAAGGCCCGGATCCACCGGGCCCGGGAAATGTTGAAGGGGCTCCTGGGGCGGGTGGATCTGGAATGATCCGTAACTTGTTTAATTGTAGTTGGATAAGTCTGGTTTTCGGGGTGGGGACGGAAGCGGGACCGACGGCGGCGCCAGGTGCGAACTTTTTTGCCGGGAATACGTAGTTTCGAAAGCAGGTCGGCCCGCCACCAGGGACCGGCCGGTCGCGAGGAGGACACGGGATGAACACGAGAGGGATCGCATATGCCGGCGGTATCGCCGTGCTGGCCGGCCTGATGGCCGCGGCACCGGTGCTCGCCCTGCCGGGGAGCCGCGTCGAGCGCGAGGAAAAGCGCGTCGTCGACGCGTCGGGCAAGACGCAGATTTCGATCAAGAACGCCCGCGGGCGCACGGTGGTCGTGGGCAAGGCCGACGCGAAGTCGGTGACCATCATCGCCGTCAAGACCGTCAGCGGCCGCGAGGGCGACGATGCCAACAAGATGCTGGACCGGCTCGAGGTCGAGATCGGCGAACGCGGAGACCAGATCACGGTCGAGACCCGCGACGACAACAAGGACCAGGTGCGGACCGTCTGGTCGCTGGTCTCGGGCTCGCACCGGTCCTCGTGGATCGACTATACCGTCGAGGTGCCGATTGCGTTCTCGGTGACCGCGTCCGCCGCGAGCGGTGAGGTGCGCGTCTCCAATATCGACGGAGACGCCGACGTCGCGGCGACCAGCGGCGACGTGAGCATCCGCGCCGCCGGGGGCAACGCCCAGGCGGCCATCACCAGCGGCGACCTGGAAGCGATCGAGATCGGCGGCGACCTCACCGTGTCCGCCACCAGCGGCGATGTCACCATCGACAACGTCGGCGGCACGCTCAAGGCGGAAGGCACCAGCGGTGATTTCCGGGCCAGCCGTATCGGCAAGGACGCCGAGATCCGGCTGGTGAGCGGCGACCTGACCCTGGAAGGGTGTTCGGGCGACGTGTCGGTGCGGACCGCCAGCGGCGACGTCCACCTCGACGAGGTGCAGGGCAGCGTGGACGCGAGCTCGTCGAGCGGCAACATCGACGTCCTGATCGTCCCGGTCAAGGACCGCACCTTCAGCTTGAGCTCGTCCAGTGGTAGCATCGACCTCTATTATGTGCCGGTCCGAGACTTCGGCTTCGGCCTGAACGTCCGCACGAGCAGCGGCTCGATCGAGGGCGACCTGCCGATCCGGGTGAGCCGCGTCGACCGGCGGCGGCTGGAGGGTGTGGTGGGCTCGGGTGCGGCGAAGGTCGAGATCGAGACCGCGAGCGGTGATGTGACCATCGCGGAGCGCAACCAGTCGGCCGACAAATCGAATCATTAGGAATGAACATGCAGTGTGAGACCGCAAAGACTCTGATGCAGCCCTATCTGGAGGGGCGGCTCCCGACGCTGGAGCGTAACGAGTTCGTCTACCACGTGACGGAGTGCGGCGCGTGCGAGCGCGAAGTGATCGTCTACCGCGACGTCTTCCGCAGCCTGCGCGAGATGCGCCGCTTCGACCCGCCCGAACGGTTGAGCGTCGGCGTCATGGCGCACCTGCACGCCGAGGGCCTGATCCACGAGCCACGCTTCCCGCTGGCACACCGCCTGCTGGACGCCTTCCTGGCCGTGCCGGCGAGTCTGCGCTACCCGGCCACCGCGCTGGCGGCGATTGTGTTGCTCTACGGCCCCGTTGCCCTGATACTGTCCAGCGGGCACGACTGGATCGCCGGCGCGACCGAAACCCTTGCGCGCGGCGTGCTGTGGATGCAGCATACCGTGTCGTCGCTGATCGCCGTCGAGGCCGTCGAACCCTACGTGCGCACCGCGCGCACGCTGTTCCACGCCGTGGCGCTGGTGGTGTCGCCGGTGATGCTGATCGCCGCAGCGGTCGTGGCGGGCATGATCGTCTACCTCACGACAAGAGTCGGCCGCAGGAAGAGGCCATCGGGTCATGCGATGTTCATCACGTTCTGACGGACGCTTCTGCCTCGCGCTGGCCGTCGCGTCGCTGGTGATCCTCGGTGATGCGACCCTGGCGGTGCACACCGCCGCCGCGTCCCCCGGCACCGGCACCGACGCCGACACCATTACCGTCGAGGTGCCGGCGGTTCCGGCGGTGCCGGATGTTCCCCCGGTTCCCCCGACGCCGCCCATCAGCCGCAAGCGCATCATTATCGGCGGGAGCGGTGTGCGCGTGGTGGACGAGGACTCGACCGGGACCGCGGAAGGCTCCTTCAACGTGCACGTGGAGCACGGGCGCGACGACACCTCCGACGACATCGTCAAGGTGGGCGAGAGCGTCTACGTGGCCCCGGGTGAAGTCGTCAACGGCGACATCGTCGTCTTCGGCGGCAACGCCATCATCGAAGGCACCGTGACCGGAACCGTGGTCGTGATGGGCGGCGAGATTCGCGCGCGCGCCGGCGCCGAGATCAAGGGCGACATCGTCGCCATCGGCGGCAAGATCGCCGCGGACGACGACGTCGTGATCCGCGGCGAGAAGATCGTCGTCGGCGGCATCGACACGCGCATCGGCGACGCGCTGGACATCGGCGGCCGCTCGCTGCGCGCCATCGCATCGGCCTTCATCCTCTTCATCGGCGTGGTGATGTTCTTCATCACCATGCTGTTCCTGCGCGGGCGCATCGAGCGCACCGGCGAGCACATGTCGGCCAGCTTTCTGCGCAGCTTCGGCGCCGGCGTGCTGGCGTCCATCGCGCTCGACTTCGGGATCGCCATCGTGACCATCCCGCTCATCATCACCGTGGTCGGGATCCCGCTGGCCGTGATCCTGGTCCTGAGCTACGTCGGCGTGTTCGTGATCGCGTGCACCGTGTTCGTCCACGAGGTCGGGCGCGCCCTCTCCGGCCGGGCCGGCATGGGCGCCGGGGTCTTCGGCCGCCTGCTGCTCGGCTTCGCGGTGCTGGCCATCCCCGAGTTCGCCGCCTTCGTCGCCGACTCGGTCGCGCACGCCCCGATGGGCCTCTACGTGTTCCTGAAGATCGTGAGCACGGTCGTGTGGCTGTTCGCGTACGTGGTCGGCCTGGGTGCCATCGTTCTCAGCCGCTTCGGGACCCGTCCGCCGGTGGGATCGGAACCGCCGGTGGAGCGCGCGCGGGACCTCGCCCCCAGTCCCGCCGCCTGATCGCCCCGCCCGCCGCGGCGTATTTGGGCTACCGCGGCCCGGCGCGGGCAGCGTATCCTTAACGGGTATGCGGCAGTACCTTTCGAGAGGGGCGGTTGTCCTCCTCGTGCCCCTGCTGGCGGGCTTCCTCTCACAAGACTCCAGGGCGTCCTCGACGGGCTTCGAGGCCGACGCCTATCGGTGGGCCGAAGGCCGGATGATCGATACCGTCTACGTGCACGGCAACACGCGCGTCAAGACCATCGCCATCCTCCGTGAGATGGAGTCGCGCGCGGGACACCGCCTGGAGGCGCGATCGGTGGACCGCGACCAGCGCTTCATCGGCGATCTCAGCCCCTTCGCGACCGTGGCCATCCACGTCGAACCGATCGGCGTGGACCGCTGTGTCCTGCACGTCGTGGTGACGCAGCGACCGACCCTGCTGCTCAACCTCATCTACCCGGTGCTCGACTACAATATCAATACCGAGCGCATCAGGTACGGGATCCGCTGGCACGACCGCAATTTTCGCAAACGCCTGGAGGATTTCTCGCTCGAAGCGCTCCGCGACAACCGCGGCAACGACGCCGCGTCGGCGTCGTGGTCGGCGGGCTGGGTGGGGTGGAAGCACGTCGGCGTCGGCGGGCAGGTGGCATACGCGAACCGGCACGAGGCCGCGTCGACCCCGACGATCATCGAACAGAGCCGGGGCCAGTTGAACGTCGCCGTCCCGCTCACCCAGAGCCGCATCGCGTTCTCGCAGATCTTCACCGGGCTGGGTGTGGCGCACAACCGCGTGGGCACCCGGACCACCAACGCCACCGACCAGAACCTGCTCAGCCCGTCACTGGGCTTCCGCTTCGACAATCGGGACGCGGGGTTGAAACCGCGGAGCGGCATGTACTTCTATATCAACCTGCTGCAGAACATCGTGCTCACCGGGAAGAATACGGACTTCTACCGCGTCGACAACGAGATCCGGCTTTTCTTCCCGCTCGACGAGACGACGGTGCTCGGGCTGCGTTCGCTGGCGAACATCCAGATGGGCGGGTATCCCGATTACATCCGCTTCGGCATCGGCGGGGCGGGGACGGTGCGCGGGTACGAACGCAGCGACTTCCGCTCCGCGCACCGCTGGATCCAGTCGCTGGAGCTGCGCGTCTATCCGTGGCCCAAGCTGCTCTACCGGATCCCGTTCGTGGGCCTCAGCGACTTCCAGTTCGGGCTGGTGGCGTTCGTCGACACCGGCATCGGGT
>CAZCQM010000118.1:0-3364 GCA_964500785.1 uncultured bacterium | reverse complement strand
GAGCGCGACGAGTTCCGCTACGACAACTTCCACAGCGGCTTCGGCGCGGGCATCCGCCTCTTCTCGCCCATCCAGGACGTGCTCCGCGCCGACTTCGCCTACACTGCCACGGGCCGCATCCGCCCGTACTTCACCGCCGGCGGAAACTTCTAGGGCCCCGGGCCTCCGGTCCGCCCCGCTCACCCGCGCCCCGGCGCCGGGGGTGGGTGGTTTTCATGATGCCGGCCCCCGCCCTGTGGAAAAGCCCCCGAATCCGGGCCCCCGCTAAGCGATCCACCGCCTGCGCGCCGCGCCAATTTCCTGCGACGTCACCTGAGACCATGCAACACAACCGGCCGTCGATAAATCATATAGCCTCTTGTCTTGCGCCGGGGCCCCGGCGCGGGACCGGTCCGCGCGGCGGCCGGCGGGATCGGGGAATATGCGTTGCAGGATAACCACTTGGGGGAGGCTTGAGACTTTAGCGTATGAAACGCGACATGGTGAATTTCGGCGCCCGAATGCTGCTCCTGGCGGCGATTGCGGCGCTGTGCGCGCGCCCGGTTCCGGCCGCCGCGGCCGCCACGCGCGCCACCTTCGGGAACGGCCTCGCGGTGACGGTCTACGACGCGGACTACCTGCGCGCCCGGCTCACCACGCTCGACGGGGCGCCCGCGATCCAGCTCGACGACGGGCGCTTCGTGCCTGTCATCACCGACATCACCGACCCGGCCATCATCAACCGCGGCGACGGCACCTTCCACCCGTTCCCGACCGACGTCGTTCTCTCGGCGCTGCGCGCGGTCGCGTCGCCGACGCCGCGGCTTTCGGTCACCGTCTACGTGCTCCCGTTCCCGCGCCGCAACGTGCTGGTGAGCTCGACGATCGGCGCGGAGATCTTCCTGAGCCCGCACGTCCTCGACGTCGATCCGTACGTCGCCGACTATATCGTCTCGCACGAGCTGGGCCACGTGTTCCACAACCACTTCATGCCCGACGGCGGTGAGGCCTGGGCGGAATACCGGCGCCTGCGGGGCATCGAGGACGACGCGCGGTTCTCGGACTGGGGACCCCACGCGTACCGCCCGCGCGAGATCTTCGCGGAGGATTTCCGCGTCCTCTTCGGCGGGCCGGGCGCGCACTTCGACGGGCGCATCGAGAACCCGGAGCTGGCGTCGCCGGAGACGGTGCGCGGGCTGGACGACTTCTTCCTGCGCGTGGGCGGCGAAGCGACGACCGTGCCGGCGGCGCTGGTCGCGAGCAGCCATCCGAATCCCTTCAACCCGTCGACGGAGATCCGCGTGTCGCTGCCGCCCGACCTGGTGGGGAGCGGCGCGCCGGTGTCGGTGCGCGTCTACTCGGTCACGGGCGCGCGGGTGAAGGACCTGTATTCGGGAAGTGCGAACGGTGACTTCGTGGTGAGCTGGGATGGAACCGATCGCGCGGGCAACCCCGTCGCGAGTGCCACGTATTACGCCGCCGTCCAGGCGGGCGACCGGAAGCAAACGGTCAAGCTCGTGCTTCTCAAGTAGAACGTGTCCCCGGCATGGACCTGTGGAGGGGGCTCGTCGATCTCCTCCCCGACACTAAAGGGCCCCTTCCACAGGCTTCACATCTCTCCGCTCCAGCGACGCATTCCACAGCTGACCGCACGCCGCGTCGATGTCGACGCCGCGGCTGCGACGCACCGTGACCGCGGGTGCCACCGGCAGCAGCCGCGCCGCGAACCGGTCGATGGCCTCCTCGGTGGGCCGGGCGAAGGGATCCTGCCGCCCCGGGTTGTAGGGGATGAGGTTGACCTTGAAGGGCTGGTCGCGCACGAGGCTCCCGAGCTGGTCGGCGTCGGCGTCGTCCATGGTCAGACCGGGGATGAGGATGTACTCCATGGTGACGCGCCGGCGTCCCGAGCGCGCGAAGTAGCGCGCGGCATCGAGCATCTCCGCGATGGGGAAGCGCGACGCCTTCGGCATCAGGTGGCGTCGCTTCTCGTCGCTGGGTGCGTTGAGCGACACGGCCAGCGAGCACGCCGCGTCGGAATCGGCCAGCGCGCGGATGCGATCGGGGAAGCTCGACGTCGAGACCGTGATGCGCTTCTCGCCCAGGTTGAGACCCAGCGGCGCGTTGAGCGTGCGGATGGCGGCGATCACCGCGTCCAGGTTGAGCAACGGCTCTCCCATTCCCATGAACACGATATTGATCTTCTCCGACGGCGGACCGGCGTCGCGCTTGAGCAGGCAGATCTGGTCGAGGATCTCGCCCGCGGTGAGGTTGCGGTGGAATCGTCCCTTCGCGGTCTCGCAGAAGATGCAGTCGAGCGGACACCCGACCTGCGACGACACGCACACCGTGTTCCGCTTCTCGTAGCGCATCAACACCGATTCGACGCGCGCTCCGTCGGCGAGGCCGAAGAGATATTTGCGCGTCCCGTCGGTGGCTGACTGCTGGATCGACACCGGCGCGGCCGCGCGCATCACGCCGGCCCCGGCCAGATGGTCGCGGAACGCGAGGGGCAGATCGGTCATCGCGTCGAGGTCGTCCTCGAGGCGCGCGTACATCCACGTGGCGAGCTGGCGAAAGCGGTAGTCGGGCTCGCCCGCGGCGAGCACGAGCTCGCGCAGGTCGGAAAGCGGAAGATCTCGGAAGTGGTGTTTCGTCATGGCTGGTCCCGACGCGTGCGCCGAAGTTTACCGTGGTGTAAATTATAGGCAATGTGATATCCGTAAAAAAACCCCAATGTCCTTGTCCTCCCGTAGATTGCGACCATGCCCAAGACCATTCTGATTGCCGATGACGAACACGGGGTCCGCAGCTCCCTGCAGCGCCTGCTCGAATTCGAGTCCTACCGGGTGGTCATGGCCGAGGACGGACCCGGCGCCCTGACCGCGTCGCGGGACCGCACGGTCGACCTGGTGCTCCTCGACATCAAGATGCCCGGGATGGACGGCCTCGAGGTCCTGGGCCAGATCCACACCGAGCAGCCCCAGCTCCCGGTGGTGATCATCTCCGGCCACGGGACCATCCAGACCGCGGTGGAGGCGACCCGCCTGGGTGCCTTCGACTTCATCGAGAAGCCCATCGACGCCGACCGGCTGCTGCTGGTGGTGCGCAACGGGCTCGCCCAGCGGCGCCTGCTGCGGGAGAACGTGTCGCTCAAGGCGGAGGTCCGCCGGAAGACCGAGATCGTCGGCCAGCACCCGGAGATCCTCCGTATCCTCGAAACGGTCAAGAAGGTGGCGGCGACCCCCGCGCGCGTCCTGATCATCGGCGAGAACGGCACCGGCAAGGAGATGGTGGCGCGGACCATCCACGAGTTGAGCCCCCGCGCGGAAGAGCCCTTCGTCGAAGTGAACTGTGCGGCCATTCCCTCTGAGCTCATCGAGTCGGC
>CAZCQM010000117.1:0-9450 GCA_964500785.1 uncultured bacterium | reverse complement strand
CAAGGATCTGGTGGCGGACGTGTACGGCGCCGAGGGGCGCGTGATCGAGGTCCGGCCCGTCCGTACCCATCTCGAGGACATTTTCGTGGACGCGGTCGGCGCGGTGCCGGCCGACGCCGACCGTGCGCCGACGTCGACACCCGAACCTGCACTTTCACGACGGTGACCATGATGCCCATTCTGACACTTGCTTTCTCGACCGTGCGGAACTACCTCCACGAGAGAATCCTGCTCGTGGTGATCGTGTTCGCCGCCCTCCTCATGGGATCGTCCTACGCACTCTCCCCGCTCGCGGTGGGGGCGCAGCAGAAGATCGTCGTCGACATCGGCCTGGCCGCCGTGTCGATCTTCGCCGTCGTGCTCATCGTGCTCCTCGGGGCGGGGTCGTTCCACATGGAGAAGGAGCGCGGGATCCTGCGGGCGCTGCTGGCGAAGCCGATCTCGCGCGTCGAATTCGTGCTCGGCAAATACCTTGGCACGGTGGCGACGGTGGGCGGAGTGATCGTGCTCATGGCGGGTGTGCACCTGCTGGTGGTGAAGGCGACCGGGTCGAGCTACACCGCGACCATGGCGATCGCGATCTACCTGACGCTGCTCGAGGTGGCGCTGGTGACGGCGCTGCTCACTCTGTTCGCCGCCTTCAGCTCGCCGGTGCTGGGGTCGTTCTTTACCATTGCCTGCGTGGTGGCGGGGCACTTCTCGAACGACCTGCTGACCTTTGCCCAGCGCTTCGGCGGGCACGCGACGCGCGCACTGGTCACCGGCGCGTACTACATGCTGCCCAACCTCGAGCTGTTGAACGTGCGCAGCGAGGCGGTGCACAACCTCCCGCTACCCGGAGGGTTCGTGCTGGCGGTGACGCTCTACACCGTCATCTACACCGGTACGCTCCTCTACCTCGCGTCGCTGATCTTCCGCGCGCGGGAAGTGAGCTGACCATGCGCGTGCGGCGCCTGATGGTCACCCTGGCGCTGGGACTGTTGCTGGCGGTGTCCCTCGTGCACAGCACCGTGCGCGTCCAGGACTACCGCGTGCGACCGTACCTCTACGCCAACCTGTACCTGCCCTCGGGGGAATTCGTACAGCAGACGTCGCTGGGATACCGCCAGCTCGCCGCGGACATGGTCTGGTTCCAGGCCGTCCAGTACTACGGCGGCTACGCCAAGAGCCAGCACAGCCTGGCGTACTTCAACGGGCTCATCGACATCGTGACGGATCTCGACCCGCATTTCGTGTTCCCGTACATGTTCGCCGCCATCGTGATGTCCCAGGACATGGGCGACCTCGACAGCGGGATCGAAGTCCTCAAGAAGGGAATGCGCGCCAACCCCGAGACGGCGGCCTTCCCCTTCGAGATCGGCTTCCTCTACTACATCAGCCGGGCCGACGAGACGGCCGCGCAGCACTACTTCACGCTGGCGTCCAAGATGCCCGATGGCGGGGACCGCGCGCGCCGCTTCGCGGCCTTCGTGGCGTCGAAGGCCGGGCACGTCGAGACGTCGATCCGGATGTGGGAGGAGCTGGCGTCGACGTCGAAGGAACCGTATATGCGCGAGATGGCGCGACGCTACATCAGGGAGCTGCGCACCCGGGGCGCCATCGAAAAGGATCCCCATGGCAGCTGACGTGACGCGCTGGGTGTTCGTGGCCGTGTTCGGGGCCGTGATCGGCAGCTTCCTGAACGTGGTCATCCACCGGCTGCCGCGCGGGAAATCGGTCGCGCGCGGCCGTTCGCAGTGCCCGGGGTGCGGGCACACCATCGCCTGGTACGACAACGTGCCGGTGCTGAGCTGGGTGTTGTTGCGTGGACGGTGCCGTCATTGCGGGTGGAAGATTCCCCCGCGCTACCCGCTGGTCGAGCTCCTCGCCGCGGGCGCGGCGGCGGCGGCCTTCGGCGCCTACGGCGCCACACTCCAGGCGGCGTGGGTCTTCGCCTTCGTCGCCCTTCTCATCGCCATCACCTTCATCGACTGGGACCACCAGATCATCCCCGATCCGCTCTCTCTGGGCGGCGTCGTCCTGGGCTGGATCGGCGCCTGGCTGTGCCTCGACGTGACGATATTGCAGTCCCTGGTGGGCTCGCTGGTCGGGGGTGGGCTCATTCTGGCCATCGCTGTCTCGTACAAAGCCATCCGGCACGTGGACGGCATGGGCGGGGGAGACGTCAAGTTGATGGCGATGATCGGGGCGTTCCTGGGGTGGCAGATGGTGCTGGCCGTCCTTCTGGTCGCCGCCACGGCCGGGAGCGTCTACGGAATCTATTTGATGAGGCGCACGCACGGTGACGGAAAGACAGCCGTCGCGTTTGGCTCGTTTCTCGCACCAGCGGCGTGTCTCATGGTATTCGCAGGCCAACGATTGATGGAGCTGTATCTGGGTACGTTTCAGGCTCCCCGGTAATGCACATCGCGGATGCAGATTGCACGGCGCGGTGCATGGGGGAGCGCTGGCGGAGGGTGATGTCGCAAATAACTCGTGCGGTCGCAGCTAGTTATCATGAGAACGCATGCGCCGCGGCGAGGTGTCTGGCTGGCATACTTGTTGCGAGATCGCACGCCGCGGCAAGCTGTATTTGCTCCTGGTAATTCTACTTAGCCGTTCGAGCAAGGCGATCGGGATCGCCGTCACGGCATAGCAAGGCTGGTGAAGAGATGAAGATGTTCTCGCGAAAGAGCAAGACATCGGTTGGGCTGGATATCGGCTCGAGCCTGATCAAGGTCGTTGAAGTCGATCATTCCAGGGACGAACCGACGCTCGTGAGGTACGGGATCGTCAAGCTTCCGCCCGAGGCGATCGTCGAGGGCGAGATCATGGACCAGAGCCTCGTCGTGCAGGGCATTCAGGAGTGCATGGCGAAGGCGGGCATCACCGGCAAGGAAGTCGTGACTGCGGTTTCGGGCCGCGCGGTGATCGTGAAGAAGGTCGTCATGGACAAGATGAATCCGGACGACGCCAAGGAAGCCATCTTCTGGGAAGCGGAGCAGCACGTGCCCTTCGACATCGACGATGTGTGCCTCGACTTCCAGGTCTTGAACGACGACGTCGGCGCGAACCAGATGGAGATTCTCCTGGTCGCAGCCAAGAAGGAACTGGTCAACGCCCACGCCAACATCGTGCGCGAGGCGGGCCTGAACCCGGTCATCATCGACGTCGATTCGTTCGCCATACAGAACGCGGTCGAGACGGCCGGCGAGAACGGCGCCGACCGCGTCCTCGGTCTGATCAACATCGGATCCGACGTGACCAACATCAACATCATCCAGAACAACGTCCCTTACTTCACACGCGACATGAGTGTGGGCAGCAACGTCTTCGTCGAGGCCGTACAGCGCGAACTCGGCGTCACGTTCGAGGAAGCCGACAACATGCTCTCGGGTGCGGCCGAGATCGAGGACCCCGACCGCTTCCGGTCGATCATCGCCGACGCGGCCAACGACATCTCGATGGGCATCGAGCGCTCGATCGCGTTCCTGAAGACCGCCGGCGACGCCGAGCGGGTCGATCGCGCGATTCTCTCCGGGGGCGGCGGACGCGTGCCCTTCCTCCGCGAGATCCTGTCGGAGAAGCACGGAATCGAGTTTTCACTCAACCAGTCGGTCGCCCAGGTACCGCGGGGCGAGACGCTGTTCGAGAGTGGTGGCGAGGACATCGAGAAGGTGGCCCCACTGCTCACGGTCGCGCTCGGACTGGCCCTGCGAAGGGAGGCGAAGTAGATGATTCGGATCAACCTGCTCCCGTCGGACGAGCGTTCGTCGAAGCGCAGGATCAGCCTCCCGACCATCTCGGGTGGTGCGGTGCTGTGGGTGACCCTCGGCATCGTCCTGTACGGCGGGGCCGTCGCGGGCATTTGGACGCTCCAGGCCCGGAAGATCAACGAATACAACGTGAAGATCGAGGCGCTGAAGGAGGAGTCCGCTCGCCTTGCGCCCCAGCTGGCCAAGATCCGCAAGCTCCAGAAGGAGCGCGAAGAGGTCAATCGGCGCCTGTCGGTCATCGCGGCGCTGGACAAGGATCGGTACCTGCGCGTGCGCGTCATGAACGACCTGTGCGCAAACGTGCCGGACAACTGCTGGCTCACCTCACTCAACGAGAGCGGAGGCACGAAGGTGAGCATCGAAGGCGTCACGTTCTCGAATTTCATCATTGCGGACTTCATGAGCGACCTCGAGAAGTCGGGTCGTTTCGGACAGGTCTCGCTGGTGAAGGCGGAAGAGGGCGATATCGACGATGTGCGCGTGGTGAAGTTCTCACTGAACGCGTCGTTGCTGGACTGAGGCGGCTCGTCGAGTCCGCAGGGGTCAGCTAAGAGGGAAGGGCAACCATGAACCTCAAGGATCCAAAGACACAGAGAATCGTGATCGGCGTGCTCGTGCTTGCCGTGGCGGGATACGTCTACTTCGGCACCACGTTGATGCCGTTCAACTATCCCGTCCGCAAGGCCAAGATCGCCGAGCTGGCTGCCGAACACGAGCGCCTGTCCGCCGAAGTGGAAAAGGCGCGCAAGGTGGTTGGCGACCTGGCCCGGCTCGAGGCCGAGTACGAGAGGCTGCACGACCAGTGGCTCTCCGCGCAGGAGCTCCTGCCCGAGGAGAAGGAAATGCCGGACCTGCTGCGGCAGGTGACGACGGCGGGCAGCCGGGCGGGCGTCGAGTTTGCGCTCTTCCAGCCCGGGAATCCGGCGCCGAAGGAGTTCCACACGGAGCACCCCATCAGCGTCGTGGTGCGCGGCAATTACCACCAGATCGGCTCGTTCATCGGGCGTCTCGCGAACCTCGATCGCATCGTGAACGTGTCCAACCTGGCGCTGACGCAGCCCAAGGAGCTGGCCAACAAGCGTAAGAAGACGAGCACGAGAAAGAAGAAGGACGACCAGGCCGCCCCGGAGCGGGTGGCGCGTTCCAACACGACGGTCGAGGCGAAGTTCACGCTGACCGCGTACACGTTGAGCGGAGGTGTCACCAATGAGAGCGTCAATGAGCAGCACGCGCAGAACAATTAGCCTGATGGCCTTCCTTGCGTGTGCGTTGGCCGCGACGTCGGTCGCACGGGCCGAGGACACTCAGAAGGCGCCCGCGGACACGACGACGGCGGCGACCACCATGGCGCCGATCGGCAATGTGATGCTCCGCGAGAATCTGTACTACTACGATGCGTTCAATCGCCGGGATCCGTTCCGGTCGTTGGTCGACGGTGCATTCAACCGCAACGACAAGATGGACCTGGTCAACCTGAGCGCCGTGCAGCTGGTCGGTGTCGTGCGTGGCGAAGTGGATCGATTCGCTTTGCTCGAGGATATCAGCGGCTACAGCTATATCCTGCGCGTCGGCGACCGTGTTCACAACGGGACTGTGGTGTCAATCAGCGAAGAAGAAATGGTGGCTCGCGTGACCAATTTTGGTCAGACGACGACAGTCAGACTTCACCTCGTCGGACGGTAAGCAAGGAGTGGGAACGATGAAAAGACTGTCTGTAAGACATCTAACGGTTGTCATGGCCCTCGTCGCCGGTCTGATCATGCTGGCGTCGATCGCGGCCGGTGACGCCCCGAGTCTCGGTAATATCGAGCTCGTGGAATCGCCGACTGCGACGACCTACACGATCAGCCCGAGTGCCGTGGTCCAGTATCAAGAGTATGCGATGAGCAATCCGTCGCGCCTGGTCATCGACCTGGTGGGTGTGAAGAACGCCCTGAAGGTCGACACGTTCCGGGCGGATGGACGTCTCGTCACCGCGGTGCGCGCGAGCCAGTTCCAGTCGGAGCCCGATCTCGTCACGCGTGTCGTGTTCGAGCTCGCCGAGGGAACGCACTATAAAGTGACGCGGCGCGGCACGGAGGTCGAAGTGAGCTTCACCGGTACCCCCGACGTCATGGGCGCCGGCATGGCCGGAGAGGCCGGTGCCATGCCCTTGCCGGAGCCGCAGGCGAATGTCGATACGGCCGCCGCGCCGGTCTGGGTGCCGGTGCCGATGACGGACGCCGACGACAGCGCCGAAACGACGGCACCCGAGGTGCAGGCCAGGCCGGAGCAGCCGGCCCCGCAGGCCGCTGACACCGTCGCGCCCGCTGCGCAGGCCGACGCGTCTGCTCCGTTGGCTGCCGCCGCGACCGCTTCGCAGGCCGCGAAGCCCGAGGCGCCGGCCGCCGAGCCCGCGCCCCCGGTCGTCCAGCCGACCGCGCAGGCCGCGCCGATTCCCCCGGCTCCCGCGCCGGCGACCCCGGCGTGGAACGAGGTCGGCGACGACTCCGAAGCCGCCTGGCCGGAGCCGTCCGACGAGAGCGTCCAGAATCCGGCCCCCGGGACGGCCGAGGACGAGGTCGTCGTGGCCCAGAACACGTCGAAAGCTGCCGCGCAGATGTCCACTCCCGTCTACGGCGCGACGCTCTCGAATCAGCCCATGACGATCGATGTCCAGGGCGCCGACATCAAGACGGTGCTGCGGTCGATCTCGGAGTTCTCGGGTGTCAACATCATCGCGGGACCCGACGTCGAGGGCCCGGTGGTGATCCATCTGAAGAACGTGCCCTGGAAAGAGGCGCTCGACTCGATCCTCAAGAGCCAGGGCTACGGCTGGCGCGACGACTACGGCATCATCCGCGTCGCCCCCATGGACCAGCTCCAGGAGGACGAGGTCAAGATGGTCATGCTGGACCGGCGCCGCGAGGAGAACCAGGCGCTGGTATCCAAGGTCGTCAAGCTGGACTACCTCAACGCCATGGAAATCAAGAACGCCATGGACAAGGTGACCACGCCGCGCGGCAAGATCGAAGCGGAAAAGGGAACCAACAGCGTCGTGATCAACGACATCCCGGATCGCCCAGATGATCAGCGATATGGACAAGCGCCTGAAGCAGGTCGAGATCGTCGCCAAGATGGTCGACGTCGACGCCACCGTGACCCGCGAGCTCGGGATCCAGTGGGAAGCGTTGAACCTGCAGGGCGCCAACCTGGCCGGTGACATCAAGACCGGGCAGAGCATGCTCACTCCGTTCTCGCAGCTGCGCGTCGGAACCGTGCAGTCGTGGGGCGACGTCAACATGATCATGCAGGCGCTCGAGAAGGACGAGAAGGCGAACATCATCTCCAACCCGCGTATTTCCACCGCCGACAACCAGGAGGCGCGGATCATGGTGGGTAAGGAGATTCCCCTCATCGTCAGCGACGAGGCCGGCAACCC
This sequence comes from uncultured bacterium, assembly GCA_964500785.1. Taxonomy (GTDB): domain Bacteria; phylum Krumholzibacteriota; class Krumholzibacteriia; order WVZY01; family JAKEHA01; genus JAKEHA01. The sequence goes on along the minus strand of CAZCQM010000117.1, from coordinate 2,274 downwards.
GATCACCGAGCTCAAGAAGATCGGCGTGATCCTGCGCGTGACGCCGCACGTCAACACGGACGGCACCATCACCATGGATCTGCACCCCGAATTGTCCGACCTCGCCCAGCAGGCGACGGTCCAGGGCGGCGTCATCATCACGCTGCAGGAGGCCGACACGCGCGTCGTCGTCCGCGACGGCGAGACGGCGGTCATCGGCGGCCTGATCAGCGACGTCGAGAGTTCGCTCCGTACCGGCGTGCCCATCCTCAAGGACGTGCCGCTGCTCGGACCACTCTTCCGCTACGAGTCAAAGACGAAGGACAAGCGCGAGCTCGTGATCTTCGTCACGCCAAAGGTGGTTGGCTAGTCGGTGAGTGAAACCCCTTCCGGGTCGACCATCCGGGGCGGCGGGGCCGATGGCCCCGCCGCCCTCTCTGTTTCGGGGCCGGGATGCGCCCGCGCGCGCGAAACGGCCTGTCCAGGCCAGTCGGGCGTGCCCCGGAAGTCGCAACCGACTACCCCATCCGTGCCCGGCGCCCCTCCGGACGGGGACATTCCCGGGCGAGTCGCGCACCGCGGGCTGCAACGCCCGCCGGCGCAGGGGTGCGGAAACGCCGGGGACGGCGCGCTCCCCGATATAGCCGATCGGGGCGGGATGCGGCTCCGTGTCCGGAAGGCACCGCTGGCACATCGCTTGCAGGACAGGGGTGGGGTGGAACGTATGCGAAGCAATCGTCGAATACTCGGCCGGGCCGGCTATACGCTGGCCGAGATGATGGTCGTAGTGGCCATCGTGGGTCTCCTGACCGCCATCGCGGTTCCGGCTTTCTCCGGATACCTCAAACGGACTCGGCTGCATGGAATGCAGAACGAGCTGATGACCGACATCTACTACGCGCGCTCGCTGGCCATCGCCCAGCGCCGCACGTTCCAGATCGTCTTTCCCGACGCCCAGAGCTACCAGATCGTCGACACGACCGATGGAACGGTGGAGAGGACCAAGACGGCCCCGCAGGGAATGACCTTCGCCTCCACCGGCAACCCCAACTTCTACGCCTGGGGCCTTGCCGACGCCGTCGACATCACCGTGGGCGGGGGCGGAGCCGGCTACAAGACACTGAACCTTCTGCCCACGGGAGCGGTGAATCATGACTGACCGGCGACACGACGCGACGCCGCCCCCGGCGTCCGCGGGCTTCAGCCTCGTGGAGATCATGGTCGTCCTCGTCATCCTGGCCGTCGGGCTCCTGCCGCTGGCGTTCGTGCAGACGCGCGCGCAGCAGAACGTGCACGATTCCGGTCGTCTCTCCGAGGCGATCGCGCTGGCCGAGCAGCACATGGAGTCGATCAAGTCAGTCGGTTTCGGCAACGCCGCCGCCGACAGCGGAGCCGTCAACAATTTCCAGTGGCGGGCGGACGTCCAGAACGTCTCCCCGGGTCTCGACCAGATCTCGGTGCGCGTCGACTGGACGGACCGCGGGCGCCCGCAGCGGGTGACCGTCGTCAACCTCATCTCATTCCGTTAGAGGAAGCGCCATGCGTATCGACATCAAGACTCCGACATTCCGCCGCGACTCGGGCGTGACGCTGCTCGAGCTGATGATGGCGATCCTCATCTTCGGGATCGTCCTGGTCGTCCTCAACAACGTCTTCTTCTCGACCAACCGCCTGTACGGCAGCACCAGCGAGCGCGCCGGGCAGCAGATGGGTACGCGCGCAGGCCTCTCCCTGATGATCACCGAGCTGCGCACGGCGGGTTGCGACTCGGCCGAAGTGGGCATTCCGCCCTTCATATCCGCCGACGGGGACAGCGTCCAGATCCAGTCGGACTACAACGGCAGCGGCGCCATCGAAGCCGGAAACGAGCCGTCTGAGAGCGTTCTCTATTACTACGACGCGAATCAGCAGGCGGTGCTCCGGGATCCGGGTACCGGCCCGCAGGTGATCATGAGCAATGTGAGTTCGTTCACGCTGACGTACTTCGACGCGAACAATCAGCCGCTGGCAGCGCCGGTGTCGGCAAATGACTTTCAGAGAATCCGGTCTATCGGGATCGCCATCACGACCCAGACCATCCGCGGCGGCGACGTCACGGCGAATTCCCGGGTCGCCCTGCGCAACGGCTAGGCCGCGCGCGGAAGAGGACCAGAAGGAGCAATCATGGCGAGAATACTACGTAGCGAGCAGGGAAGCGCGCTGGTCACGTCGTTGTTCTTCATCATCGGTCTGACGGTGACCGCGGCGATCATCGTGATGATCGCCACATCCGAAAAGCGCATGACCCACAACGAA
>CAZCQM010000116.1:0-9554 GCA_964500785.1 uncultured bacterium | reverse complement strand
GCACGTGGAAACGGTCGCCCATCATGACGATGGTCCGAATCGTGATGCACATGTCCATGTCGCCCTGGTGGCCGAAATACCCCAGGGCGCCGGCGTACGGGCCGCGGCGGTCCCGCTCGAGCCCCGCGATAATCTCCATCGCCCGGATCTTCGGTGCGCCGGTAACGGTCCCGGCGGGAAAGCAGGCGCGCAGCAGGTCGAACGCGTCGTAACGCGGCTCCAGCGCTCCGGAAACCGTGGAGACGATGTGCATGACGTGCGAGTACTTCTCGACGTGCATCAGCGATTCGGTGCGTACGCTACCCCCCTCGCAGACGCGCCCGAGATCGTTGCGCCCCAGGTCGACCAGCATGACGTGCTCGGCCCGCTCCTTCTCGTCGCCTAGCAACTCGTCTTCCAGTGCCTGGTCTTCGGCCGCCGTCGCTCCGCGCGGGCGCGTGCCCGCAATCGGGGAAAGCGTGGCGTGGCGGCGGTGGAGCTTGACGAGCACCTCGGGCGAGGACCCGATGAGCTGGAAATCGTCGGCGTCGAAGAAGAACATGTAAGGCGACGGGTTCGATATCCGCAGCGCCCGGTAGACCTGGAATGGATCCGTGTTGGTTTGCGCGGACAGCCGCTGCGATACGACGACCTGGAACGCGTCTCCCGCCAGGATGTGTTCCTGGCTCGCGCGAACGTGCGCCTCGAACTCCTCGCGCGTCATGTTGGACTCGGGGGGCGCGTGGAGGGGCGAGCGGTGATCCCCGTTGCGGTGGGGAAGCGGTCCGACGAGGGTTTCGAGGATGGCGTCGACGGCGCCCCGCGCGCGGTCGTACGCGGTCGCCGGATCGCCCGCCTCCGGTTGTGCCACGATCTCCATCTCGCTCTTCACGTGATCGAACACGACGAGAGTGCGGGGAATCATGAAGTAGAAATCCGGCAGGCCGAGACCGGCGTGTCGCGATTGCGGGATGCGCTCGAAGTGGCGCGCTACTTCGTAGGAGATGTAGCCGACTGCGCCGGCGAAGGGCCCGGGGACGTCCGCGTCCGCCAGGGCCGGGGTACGGGCGATTTCGTCGCGGACGAAGGCGAGCGGGTCGCGCCCGTCGAGTGTGTGGACCGACACGTCGCCGCCGCGATCGATGCGGACGCGATCTCCGTCGAGTCGGAGGATCGACGACGGCGAGACGCCGATGAAGGAGTACCGGCCGACCTGGATGCCACGCTCCACGCTCTCGAGTAAGAATCGCGCCCGCTGACCATTGGGCATTCTCGAGAGCTTCAGGAACGCCGAGACAGGCGTTTCCAGATCGGCCGGCACACGCTGCCGTAACGGGAACAGGCGGCCCCGACGCGCCGCGTCTTCAAAAGCATCCCGCGAGGGCACCGACATCGCGCTTCACACCCTCCAGCAACGAAACCGAAAACAAAAAAACCCGCGATCCTCCTCGGATAGCGGGTTCTCCAAAACCTGATATTCTTGTTGTTCGTCTAGGACACTGGTCCGCGCAGAACGACGTCGCCCGCTACCCTATGAGAGGCAGCACCACCAGCAGCGACAATATGCACGCGCGTTGACCATTGCTAGAAGGAATGGTAGCCGACTCGGTGCCTGCTGTCAAGTTCCTTCGGGTTCCGGCGCTTGTTGCCGCCCGGGCCCGCAATATGCTACCGTTGTTCGTCCTGTGCCGACGCCCCCTTTCGATCCCCCAAAAGCGGAGGAAGTGATCCTGTTGCGGCGACGAATTTTCTACGCGCACGTCGGTGCCGCCGTCTCGGCGGCCGTGGTGGTCGGCGCGCTGCTCGGTGGGCTGGCGTCGTACCTGGAGACGCCAATCTCGTTCCTGCTCTACGTGGTCAACGGGGAGTTCGTCACCCAGACCTCCCGCCACGTGTCGGAGACCCTCGCCGCGAGCATGAACGTTCCGTTCGCGTTCTTTGCCTTTCACTTCATCCTGGGACTGGCCGGCGGTCTCCTGGCGGGGATCGCGGGGGGATTGCTCCACGCCGCCCTCCGGTTGCAGAGGCGCCGGCTGTGGGCCGGCTATCTGGGATTCCAGGTCGGTGTCTGGAGCTTCGTCTATCTTCTGCTGTGGGTCCTCCATATCAAGCTGGCGCCCGGGATGGAGAAGGCCGCCGTCGCGGGGATCCTGGTCGCGGGTGGAGTGCTGGGAACGATCGCCTGGCTTCTGGCGCGCCTGGTCACGGCGGGTACGGCGGTGCTCGGCGCCGGCGTGTCACGGTGGCTCCGCATCGCGGCGGCGGCGGCATCGGTCATCGTCGTGGTGGGCCTCATGATCGGCATGGCCCGGCACTTCGGTCGCGATCCGAAGCCCGGGAGGATCACCCCCGGACGCAGCTATCCGGTGATGATCGTCGGAATCGACGGGGCCACGTGGAGCATCATCCGGCCGCTGATGGCCGACGGTGTGCTGCCCAACTTTTCGCGCCTGGTCAAGGAGGGGGTGAGCGGTCCCCTGCGCACGCTCCTTCCTCCCATCGAATCGCCGACCGTGTGGACGACCGTCGCCACGGGCAAGCGCCCGCGAAAGCACGGTATTCGCGGCTTCGTGGTCAAGTCCCAGGACACGCACCAACTCACGCCGGTCACGAGCGACCTCCGTCGCGCCACGCCGTACTGGCGGATCGTCTCGGACGCGGGGCTGGCCATCGATGTCGTGTGCTGGTACGTGAGCTGGCCCGCGGAGGATGTCAACGGCGTCTTCGTTTCCGAACGGCTTCTGTTTCCGAAGCTGGACCGCATCGTCTCGCCGCCGGAATGGAAGGCGGCGATCGCCGTCCACGACTCGGAGTTCGTGGCGACGCGCGATCAGCGGCTCGCGCACCTCACACCGCAACCCTACCGGCCCGACCTGGGACCTTTCGACGAGAATTCGCACGCGGCCCTCGAGCAGAAACACATGTCGATCCTCGAGTACACCTTCCACAAGGACACGGTGGCGTTCGACCTGGCCTGCGATCTGCTGAAGAAGGGGCAGCCCGACGTCTTCGGGGTCTACTTCGAAGGAACCGACCGCGTGTCCCACCGGTTCCTGATCCACGAGCACGCCCGCCGGGACCCGTTCCTGTGGGAACACCTCTACCCGGCGATAGATAAGTCCGAGATGGAGAAGTACGGGAGCGTTGTCCGCAATTACTACATGCAGGTGGACACGTGGCTGGGCGAGTTGCTCGACCGGGTCGACGACAACACGGCGGTCATCGTCCTCTCGGATCACGGGTTCGGTATCCGCAAGCCGTACAAGGTGCATCTCGAGCTCAACCCGTTGCTCGAGTTCCTCGGCTACTTCCACACGCAGGCACCCGATGAGAATCGCGCCGACTGGAATCAAACCCGCCTGTTCGACGCGTACCGCAAGTCCAAGAAGCTGGGGCACATCGCCATCAACCTCGCCGGCCGCGAGGCGGATGGCATCGTCTCCCGTGACGACATGAACGGGATTCTCAAAGAGGCCCGCGACACGCTGGCCGGGCTGCAGACGAAGGACGGGCGGCACGTGTTCGGGGCCGTCAAGATGCTCCGCAACGCCGGCGCGCCGGACAACGAGGGCGAGATCGCGGTGACGTTCAACGAGGATTGCCTGGCCGATACGCTCGTGTACCAGGGGCGCCGTCTGGCCTGCTCGGCGTTCACGCGCGCAGAATGGATGCCCGGCAATCACCGCATCGACGGGATCTTCATCGGGCGCGGGGGGCCGTTCCGGCGCGGCGCGCGCATCGAGAGTGCGAGTGTCCTGGACATCGCTCCGACCCTCCTGAAGATCGCGGGACTTCCCCCGGCCCGCGACATGGACGGCCGCCCGCTCGACCGCGCCTTCGACCCGGCCCTGGCGCGCGGTCTCGTCTCCGGCGTGGTGGACACGTACGAGACGCATGCGGGCGAGGCGCACGATGCCGCGCGGTCGACGTCCGCCGACAGCACACTCCTCCAGCAGCTCAGATCGCTGGGCTACATCCGCTAGTTCCATGTCGCGGGCCGACGCGTTTCCCCCCTCTTGCGACCGCGCGGCCGTTGTCGGGGCGGCCTGACCATGAAGCGGCGCCTCGTTCCCGTGCTTCTCCTGTGTGCCGGGGTCGCGTACGCGATCGCCGTGGTCACCCGGGCACAGACGGCCGCGCTCTCACTCCTGTCCGACGACGCGTACTATTATTTCGTCATCGCACAGAACGCCCTCGCGGGACACGGGTTCACATTCGATGGAATCGCGCCGACGAACGGATTTCATCCGCTCTGGATGGGCGTGGTCCTGGGGGTGTTCAAGCTTGCGGGCCGGGGAGAGTTGCGCCCGCTGATCGCGGTGATGCTCGTCTCGGGGGCGATTGCCACGGCGACCCTGATATCGATCCACCGCATCGTCGAAGACTACCTGGCCCCCGGGTACGGGCTCGTCGCCGTTGCGGCGGCCCTTCTCCCCAATCTTCTCAGCGCCATGCTCAACGGTCTCGAAACGGGCCTGCAACTCTTCATGGCTGTGATTCTGGTCGGTGCTTGCTGTCGCTACCGTCTGCTGGACCCCGGCGCGTCGACGCGCCGCGTGGGCGTGCTGGGCCTCCTGATCGGCCTGGTCACGCTCGCCCGCCTCGACGGCGTGTTTCTCGCGCCGGCCGCCCTGTTCCTGGGGCTGGCGGTGTGGTGGGGCCGGGGCCTGAAGCAGACAATGACGCGCGTGCTGGCGCTCGGTGCCGGCGTCGCGATCGTCGTCGGGCCGTATCTCCTGTGGAACGTCGTTTCGTTCGGGCGGATCATGCCTTCGAGCGGGGTGGCGAAGAGTTCGTTTCCCCATCTCGCCCGGCACCTGGCGTTCTCGGACGACAAGCCCTGGGGTGCGCTCATGCTGGCGGCGCTGTGGGCGATGATCGCGTTCACGTACGGGGTCGAACGTCATCGCGGGACGCGGCCCTCGCTGCGGACGTCTCCGATCGTGATGATCGCAATCGCCTGCACGCTGCATTTCGTCAACGTGTCCCTGTTCATGGCGTGGGGCGTTTACTGGTGGCACTTTACGCTGTACGGTCTCGGAATCGCGTTCGCGCTGCCGGGCGCCCTTTCGGCGCTGGTTGGGCCGCACGTTCGCGTCGCCCGCGCGATGCAGACGATCGCCGTCGCATCGCTCGTTCTGCTGGCGGCGTGGTCGAAGTCCAACGAGCTTCCGTCCAGGGCGGAACAGCACGCCGGCTGGTTGGATGCCGCGCGGTGGGCGCGCGATACCACGGACGACGGAACCGTGTTCGCGCTCGCCGACGCCGGCCTCTTCGCGTATTTCTCACACCGGCCCGTGGTGAACCTCGATGGAAAGGCCAACAGTTACGAGTACCTTCGGCACGTCGAGGCCCGGACCGTGCCGCGCTACCTCGCGTCGATAGGCACGCGGTACGTCGCCAGCACGCACGCGCGCTACAATCAGAAAGGCACCTACCAGATCACGATCCTTCGTCCGGATGGGTCCGCCGCGCCCCTGGAGATGGACCGGTCGTGGGAGGTCTACCGGGGTGCCGAGATCCCCGCTGGGCTCGCCCGCTTCTCGGGCGAGGTGACGATGTCGAACTTCGCCATCTGGAAGCTCCCCGACGGGTACGGTCGCTAGCGCCGGGTCGGCGGCGACGTGCGCGCCGGGGCGTCACCCCGACGGTGGGGAAGCGCCGGCCGGGGCGGGTGTTTCTTGCGCGTCGGCCTGGTTCGTGATGCGAGTGGCCGCCACCACGAGCCCGAAGAGCAGCCAGGCGATGTAGATGTAGACGAAGTCGCCTGGGCGCTCAAAGTCGGTTCGCCCCATTTGCAGCAGGTGCATGACGAACAGCACGTGCATGATGCCCAGCAAGCTCATGGCCGAACCGCGCCCGGGGCCGGGCGGGTGTCTCCGTATCGGGTCGAAGGATATCCGGAACAGGCGGTAGCGAACCAGGAGCATCGCCAGCAGTCCGAGAACGCCCAGCGTATAGAGATTGTAGATGTACGCGTTGTGGGGCCAGGCCTTGGAGGTAAGGCCGATGCCGAGGTCGTACCACGCTCCGTGTCCGACGAAGATGTGCTCCCTGGCTCCACGCAGGGCGGGCAACCACGCGCCTTCCCGGTTGTTGGGAACCACACCCTCGAACGTCGTGCTCATCAGCCGGTCCGTCACCGACGCCGCGTAGGTGAACCGATCGAGCGTGAGCTGTACGGCGACGAACAGCCCGACCACCGCCGCGGACAGCGCCAACACCCGGAGCGGATTCAGGAATCGGCGGAACACCCAGCCGGAGTAGAGGATACCGGCCACGAGCGCCACGAACGCGCCGCGGTTGGCGGTCGCGAAGACGACGGTGAACGACACGCCGAACACGAGCAGCCAGATGGTCTTCTCGATGGGGTTTCGCGCACGCCCCAGGTGATACACGACGAAGAAGAGAGACATGGCGAGGTAGTCGCCGAGCAGCGAGTGGCTGGCGACGTTACCCTCCAGGCGGATCTTTCCAGTACGCACGCTCAGTTCGCCGAATCGTTCGGGGCCGGCGCTGATCCAACCCGGAATCAGGGTTCTGCCCGGCGCAAACAGTTCGATGAAGGCGGTCAAACTCAGGAAGCCCGCCGCAAGTGCGATGACCTTGGTCATCTGCATCAGCTTCTTCTCATCGTCCACGAATCGCACCGTGAGATAGAAGAAGGCCAGGGCCGTGAGCTGGCGCCAGAGCATCTTCAGGTTCCACGTGAGCGCGTACGAACCCTTCACGTTGATAAACGAGACCACGAAGATGATCATGAAGAATGCGATAAACGCGTCGACAGGTGTCCGCGTGATGAGGGGCTGCTTCGTCGACGTGGCCCGGATAACCCACAACAGCGGAATCAGGGTCATCAGGATGACGTTGGTGCTCGTGAGCGCGATGCCGCTCGGGAACGGCATGAGCAGGATGAACACGTACAGCGCGTAGACAGTCTTCATGCGGAGCATGAGCACCATCAGGAGCAGGAGTACCGTGCTCTTGATCAACCGCGGGTTCGGATGCACGATCTGATTCGCCACGGCGAACGCCGGGATGATGACGAGGGCCGCGATCACCGCGGCCCGCCAGATCAGGTCGAAGAGTGGTTGTTTGGCGGCAATTCTCATGCGGGGTACCTGGGCCGGCCGGCGCCATATCCGGCGCGTGGGCTCTCGAGCGGGCACATCGCCGGCTCCAGAACATTATATTACACGAACGCGGCGCGCGCCCGTGGTTTGCCCCGTCAGGGCGCCGGTCGTTCGGGCCGGGTTCGCTCAGACCGGGGCCCGATGCGGAACGCGGGGGAGCGATGGGGGACGACTCACCGCGCGGAGGCAGGGCCGGCCATCGTTCGTTTCGACCGGGCCGGGCCGACTAGTTTCCCGCGTCGGCGGTCCGTCCGCCCAGCTCGCGGTCGAGGATGAGGATCGCGCCCGCCGCGTCCTCGGTGAGCTTCACCTGCTCGACGAGGTTCATCGCGCTCGACTCTTCTTCGACCTGCTCCTCGATGAACCATTGCAGGATGACCCGCGTGGCGTGGTCGTTTTCCTTCGCCGCCGCGTCCATCAGCGCATTGATCTGTTTGGTGTTCTTGACTTCCGCCTGGTAGGCCGCCTGGCACGCGGCCAGCGTGGACTTCCAGGTCTTCGTGGGCGCCGCAACGGCGGTCAGGGTGACGTTGCCGTCGCGCATCAAAACGTGGTCGAAAAGCTTGCCGGCGTGGACCAGCTCTTCCTCGTACTGGATGCGGAACCAGTGCGCGAAGCCGTTGAGATTGCGGGTGGCGAAGTACGCCGACATCTGCAGATACATGTGAGCGGAAAAGATCTCCTGGTTGATTTGCTGGTTAATGGCGGATTCCATCTTCTTGCTGATCATGGCCGGTCTCCTTTCGAAAGATGAACATACCGAAAACGCGGGGAACGGTCCAATGCTATCCCTCTCGCATCCGGACCGGGCTTGCGGGCAGACGGTCGTTGACGAGCCGTCCCCGCCGATCGAGCCGGGCGAAGCTCAGGACGCCCGTAGGGCAGCTCTGGACGCAGGCCGAGCAGCGTACGCACTCCGGATCGACCATGTCGTGCCCTTTGTTGGCGAAACTCATGACGTCAATGCCCTGGTGGCACACCGACGTGCAGATGTTGCACGAAATGCACTTCTTCTTGTCGGCGGCGATCCGGAAGCGGCTGAAGCGCGCGTAAACGTGCATCAGTGCCGCCAGTGGACAGAAGAATCGGCACCACACGCGGCCGCTGAACCAGAAATAGAATCCGTAGCCGATGACGCCGGCGAGGAAGACGTCGACGATCCACTTGTACCGGTCCAGCGCGGACTGGAAGATCGAGTCGGCCCACGAACCGGGGGTCACCCAGCCGATGATCCGCACCGCGAGCAATACGATCGCGACCGCCAGCACCCCCTGACCGGCCATATTGAGTGCGTTCCACCGGGGTCCGTGAACCATCTTGCGCCGGTGGGTGTCGCCGAGGGTCTCGGCCAGTGCGCCGCACGAACATATCCATCCACAGTAGGCGCCCTTGCCCCAGACGTAGACCGCGGCCGGGATCAGCACGAACGTCTGCACGAACGCGATCGCGAGCCACCACCCGAGGGGATGGCTGGTGAACACGTTGTAGACGTTCAGGGGCCAGGCGAGGATGAGCCCGTACGCACGCCAGTACTCGCGGCCGTTCCCGTAGTTGGCGACGGGGAAGAGCGCGTCGAGCAACCCGCCGGGGAGCAGGCTGTTTTTGCCCAGCCAGGGCAGGATGATCTCCGGAAGGAGAAAGAGCGGGAGGATCTGAATCGCCATCAGCACCGAGGTTTGCACGGTGACGTACGGCGTTCGGCGCCTTCGGATACGGCGGATGCCGAAGACCGCGACGATCGTGGAATAGGCGAGCGTGTACCAGAACGACGGGCTCGACGCCGAGGTGGCGATCACGCCGGGGAGCGAGTCGGGCCCGAAGCGAGCGGCGGCGTCCCCGATGGAGACCGGCCACCAGTGGCGGGCATAGAACAGGTTCCCCAGTGACCCGCCGGACTTCCAGTTGTAGAGGGCGACGCAGAAGAGCACGAACGACGCGAAGGCGACCGCCGTCTTCCAGGTCCACTCGCCGCGGATATGCACGCCGGCGCGCCGAAAGAAGTCGAGCGGCGCATCGCGCCCGATCATGACGAACACGGCATCGTTCCCGATCGTCGTCGCCCCGGCCATCGTGTGGAGTGCGACGTCATCCTCGCGGATCGCTTCCACGGTTGAGTTCATCATCAAGCGTGCGCCCGACCGCTCGACGCGCGCGACGTTCTCCGTTTTGGGGCGGCTGAAGGCCTCGCCCCGGTAGCTCAGCGTGACCTCGGCGCCCGCCTCGGCCAGCGCGGACGCGGTCTCCAGTGCGCTGTCGCCGCCCCCGACCACGAGGGCCCGTTGCCCGGCGAAGTCCGCCGGGTCGTGGAGCCGGTTGGTGACCTTGTCGAGGTCCTCGCCCGGAACCCCGAGCCGCCGGTAATCGCCGCTCTGGCCGAGCACGCACACGACGCGGCGTACGCGCTCGGTTCGACCGCCCGCGAGGGATACGCGGAAGACGTCC
>CAZCQM010000115.1:0-9579 GCA_964500785.1 uncultured bacterium | reverse complement strand
CACCGCGGCGGATACCACGGGACCGGCCAGCGCTCCGCGGCCGGCCTCATCGACGCCGGCGACGACGCGGAAGCCCCGCCCCCGCAGCTCCCGGTCGTGCTCGAACAGGGCCCGGAAGCGATCGCGAAGCGACGACTCCGCATCGGCCGCGTCCGAAACGGCGGCGCGCACGCGCGCCCGCCGCTTGGTCCGGCGCGGATCAGTCGCGGCGCTTGTCTTCCCGCTTCTCCTGGATGCGAGCCGCTTTGCCAACGCGATCCCTCAGGTAGTAGAGCTTGGCCCGACGCACACGGCCGCGGCGAACCACGGCGATCGATTTCACATTGGGAGAGTGAATGGGAAACACGCGTTCCACGCCGATGCCGGAACTCACCTTGCGCACGGTGAACGTCTCCCCGATTCCACTACCGTTCTGTTTGATCACGACGCCCTGGAACGCCTGCTCGCGCTCCTTGCTACCCTCGACGACGCGCACCATGACGCGGACGGTATCGCCCACGTGGAAATCACGCGCTTTCTTGGAAAGCATCCGCTCTCCGATGCGGTCGATGATGTTCATCGTACGTCCTCCTTCACCTATCCTGTGACGACTCTCCGTCTTTCACCAAGTCCGGACGATAGCGTTGCGTGCGCTCGCGCGCATTCTCGCGCCGCCATTTCTCGATATCGGCGTGGTGCCCGGACATCAGCACCGCCGGAACTCCCAGTCCCCGGAACTCGGCGGGGCGTGTGTACCACGCGCAATCGAGTCCGCCTTCCCGCTCCGGTTCGAACGAATCGCTGGTCGCGGACCCGTCGTTGCCGAGCACGTCGTCCCTGAGACGAACCACGGCTTCGATCACCGCCGCGGCGGCGATTTCGCCCCCGCTGAGGACGAAGTCGCCGATAGATATCTCTTCGGTCACGACGAGATCGCGAACCCGCTCGTCGACACCCTTGTAACGCCCGCAGACGAAGGTCAGCTCCGGGCTCTCCGAGAGCCGGTGCGCCGCTTCCTGCGTGAACCGCTTCCCCGCCGGGCCCATCAGGATCACCGGTGTGCCCGGCGCGGGCGCGAGGCTCTCGACCGCCTCGACGATCGGCGGCGCCATCATGATCATCCCGGGCCCGCCGCCGAACGGCGCGTCATCCACGGTGCGATGGAAATCGCTCGTGAACTCCCTCGGGCTCACGGTCCGGAACTCGACCAGCCCCTTCTTCACCGCCACCGCCAGCATCCCCGTAGAGGCGATCGCCTGCATCAGCTCCGGGAAGATCGAAACGACGTTGACGCGCATCGATTACCCGTCGATCAGACCCGGTATGGGCCGGATCGTCATCTCGCCGCGTTCCTCGTCGCGCCCCACGACGAACGCCGGCACCGCCGGGATCAGCACGATCCCGTTCTCGCCCGTCACTTCGTAGACGCGCTGCCCGGGCGAATCGAGCACCGCGGTCACCCGGCCCAGCACGCGCCCGTCCTCGGTGCGCACCAGAGTCCCGGTGACCTGGAAGGGGAGCTCGCGATCCGGAAGGTCGACGTCGAGCTCGGTCCGGTCCACAAGCAGCGATCCGCCCACTTCCTCTTCCGCGCGATTCCGGTCGTCAATGCCTTCCAGCTTGAGCACGAACTGGTTGCCGTGGGCCCGGGCGCGCTCCACGTGGACCGGGTACCGCACGATGTCGCCGTCGGCGATGGTGCGCTCGACGAAGAGCCGGTTCGACTGGAGCACCTCGAACCAGAAGTCCTCCGACGCGTACAGCTTGAGTTCTCCGCGGATTCCCTGCGCCCGCACGAAGCGCCCGAGGAAGATGTCTTCTGTGCCCCCTGATTCCGTCATTCGCGTATCTCGAAGATGATCCGCTCACCGGCCTTGCTCGCCGCCGCGTTCACCAGGGTGCGAATCGCGCGCGCCGTCTGGCCGTTCTTGCCGATGACCTTCCCCAGGTCGTCATGATTCACGGAGAGCTCCATCACGACGTAGCCCTCCTTCTCGGACTGCTCCACCTTCACCGCCTTCGAATCGCCGACGAGTGATCTGGCGATGTACTCGACCAGCGCCTGGATGGAGTCTCTCGTCGCTTCCGGCATGGTGAACGCCCCCGTACGCCGGCCGCGGACCGGCTAGGCCCCCTCGGCCGGCGCCGACGCGGCGGCGGCTTTGGCTTTCTTGGTCTTCCGCTTGGACACGGCCTTCGCGCGGCGTTCGTCCGGCGTCATGCCCTGCGTCTCGCCGGACTTCATCTCGGCGGCCTTCGCGTCGAGCTGGTCGGCGGCCACACCGCTCTTGACCAGCAGCCACTTCTTCATGACGCCGGTGCGGCGCATGAGGCTCTCGACGTTCTCCGACGGCGCCGCGCCCCGCTGCATCCACTTGAAGAAGAGATCCTCCTTCACGTTGATCGAGGGCGGATTCGTGAGGGGATCGTAGTAGCCGAGCTCCTCGATGAACCGTCCGTCGCGGCGGTTGCGGGAATCCGTCGCCACGATGCGATAGAACGGGCGCTTCTTCGTGCCCATCCGCTTCAATCTGATTGCGACTGCCAAATCGAACACCTCCATGTGTTCTGCCGTTGTGCGCGTCGGACATCCCGCCGCGCTGCCTCACTCAAAACGGCGAAAAGCGCTTCCGTTTCTGCATACGGCCCATCGATTTCATCATCTTCTTCATCTGCTCGAACTGCCGCAGCAGCTGGTTGACGTCCTGCACCCGCGTGCCGCTCCCGCGCGCGATGCGCCGGCGGCGGCGGCCGTCGATCAGGTGCGGCCGGGACCGCTCCGACGGCGTCATCGAGCAGATGATCGCCTCGGTGCGTCCGAGCTGCTTCGGGTCCACCGACACACCCGCCGGCGCCATGCGGGACATCCCCGGGATCATCTTCAGGATGTCCTCGAGGGGTCCCATCTTCTTCAGCCGCCTCAACTCTCCGAGGAAGTCGGAGAGGTCGAACGACTGCGAGCGCACCTTGCTCTCGAGGCGGCTCGCCTCGTCGGCGTCGATCGTCTCCTGCGTGCGCTCGATCAGCGACAGCACGTCGCCCATCCCCAGGATGCGCGACGCCATGCGGTCCGGGTGGAAGGGCTCCAGATCGGAGAGCTTCTCGCCCGTGCCCGCGAACACGATCGGCGTGCCGGTGACGGCGCGCAGCGACAACGCCGCTCCACCCCGCGCGTCGCCGTCGAGCTTGGTGAGCACCACTCCGCTCACCGCCAGGCGCTCCCGGAACGCGGTGGCGACGCTCACCGCCTCCTGCCCGGTCATGCTGTCCAGTACCAGCAGCGTTTCTTCGGGGTCGGCCGCCTCGCGCAGGCGTTCGATCTCCCGCATCATCTCCTCGTCCACGTGCAGGCGCCCCGCGGTGTCGAGGATCAGCGTGTCGCACAGCTTTTCGCGCGCCACGTCCTGCGCGCGGTGCAGCAGCGCCACCACGTCGGTGTCGCCGGCGCCGCCGCGAGCAACGGGTACCGCGATCTGCCGCCCCAGGATCTCGAGCTGGTCCATCGCGGCCGGCCGGTGCACGTCGAGACCGACCAGCAGCGGCTTGCGCCCGCGTTTGCGCAGCAGCGCGGCCAGCTTGGCGCAGAAGGTCGTCTTTCCCGATCCCTGCAGGCCGACGACCATGACGGTGCTCGTCGGGCGCTTGAGGCGGAACGGCGTGGCGCTGCCGCCGAGGAGCTGCGTCAGCTCCTCGTTCACCACCCGGATCACCTGCTGCTCGGGCGTGAAGCTCTTGTGGACTTCTTCGCCGACCAGCCGGTCTTCGAGCCGCGCGACGAAATCCTTCACCACGCGGAAGTTGACGTCCGCCTCGAGCAGGGCGCGACGCACCTCGCGCGCCGTCTCGCGCACGTCGTTCTCGCTGAGCTTGCCGCGCGAGCGCAGCGCGGAGAACAGCCGGTCGAACTTCTCGGTCAGGCTCGTAAACATACGCGTTCACCCGGGCGTCCACGCCCCCGCACGAAATTCCGGCGACGTCGAATCGACGCGCCGGGCATCCCTGGCAGACCCGTCTGATCTCGAGTGAATGAACGGGAAGGCTCGGGCCGGGCGTGTCGCGCGAACCCGGCTGCCGCTGCTGCGAGTAACTTGTACCCGACGGTAAAGTCGTTAAGGTACCAGAGCCCCGCGGGACCGGCAAGTCCAAAAGTGAGGGCGCCTTAGGGCCTCCCGCCCCCGCGGATGGCCCCGATGGCGGCGGCGTAGTCGCCGGTGTGGAAGATCCCCGTGCCGGCCACCAGGATGTCGACTCCGGCCTCCCGGGCCCGGCGGGCGGTCTCGGGGTCGATGCCCCCGTCGATCTCGATGGCGAACCGGAGGCCCTCCTGTTCCCGGAAGCGGGCGGCGTCGCGCACCGTCTCCAGGACTTCCGGCATGAAGCTCTGGCCGCCGAACCCCGGGAAGACGCTCATCACGAGCAGGAGGTCGACGTCCTCCAGGAAGGGGCGGACGTCGGCGAACCGGCGGTCCGGGTTGAGCGCCAGCCCGCTGTGACGGTCCCGCGCGCGGATGGCCCGCAGGTCGCGGGGGACGTCGCTGCTGGCCTCGACGTGGACGGTGAGCACGGACGCGCCCGCGTCGAGAAACGCGTCGATGTACCGGTCGGGAGAGGTGATCATCAGGTGCGTGTCGAGCGGGACGGTGGCCGTGCCGCGGATGGCCGCGACCAGCGGCGGGCCGAAGGTGATGTTGCGGACGAAGTGTCCGTCCATGACGTCGAGGTGGAGGAAATCCGCGCCCGCGCGTTCCGCCGCGGCGATCTCGTCGGCGAGACGGGTGAAGTCGCAGGCCAGAAGGCTGGGTGCGACGGCCGCACCCCCGGCGCCCTTACTCCGAGCTAGATGCGACCAGCTCAACCGATTCGCCCTCCCGGATGCGCGCCCCGGGCTCGGGGCGCTGGTCCACGATGGTGTTGGGGAATACGCCTTCGCGCGCCTCGTAGCGCACGGAAGAGACGCGGAACCCGCGGCGCTCCAGTTCCTCGCGGACGAACAGCAGGTCCTGCGCGCGCAGGTCGGGCATCATGTAGAGCGGCCCGCCGTTGGTCACCGCCACGACCACGTCGACCGCTTCCCCGTCCTGCGCCTCGTCGCCGACGGGAGGGCTGGTCGCGACGATCTCCTCGCGCTCCTCGTCGGGACGCGATACGCGCGCCACCGTGCCCAGCGTCAGCCCCGCGTGATCCAGGACACTGCGCCCCTGCCGCAGGCTCATTCCCTTGAGCTCCGGGACGCTCCGGATCTGCGGGCCCAGGCTGGTGACGATGGCCACGGTGCGCCCCGGCCGCAGGCTCTCGTTGGTGCGGGGCGTCTGCGAGATGACGTATCCCTCCGGAACCTGCGCGTTGTGTTCCGAGCGCGCCACGCGCGCCTTGAGCCCGAGGCGTCCCAGCATCTCGCGCGCCTGCGACTCGCTGGTGTTGCGGAGATCCGGGACGATGACCGACCCGCTCTGGTGCACGAGCATGGGCATGATGACGTAGTTGAACGCGAAGATTCCGGCGACGAAGAGCGCCGCGAGGACGACGATGCGGACGAGTATACGGCGCGCGGTCACGGGTCGACTCTAATCCGGCGCGTCGCCCGCGTCAATCGGCGCCGGTGGGTGCGAACACATCGCCGACCGCCACCCGGTGACCGGCCACGTACTCGGCGGCGGTCATGGCGCGGCGTCCCTCGGGCCGCAGCTCGAGGATCTCCACCTGCCCCGACCCGCACGCGACCCGCAGGGGCTTGAGCGCCACGATTTCACCCGGACGCCCCGACGACGGCCCGGCGTGCCCGGCGACGCGCCCGAGGATCACGCGGGTGCCGCGGAGCGCCGTGAACGCGCTCGGCCAGGGTGTCATGGCGCGCACGCGACGCGCCACCTCGGCGGCGTCCCCGGTCCAGTCGATCGCGCCGTCGCTCTTGCGGATCTTCTTCGTCGACGTCGCGAGCGCCGGGTCCTGCGCGACCGGTGTCACGCTTCCGTCGAGCAGTCCGTCGAAGGTGCGCACGAGCAGGCCCGCCCCGAGGCCGGCGAGCCTCGTGGAGAGCGTGCCCGCGGTGTCGTCGGCCCGGATCGGGATCTCCTCGCGCAGGAGCATCGGCCCCGTGTCTACGCCCTCGTCGATGCGCATGGTCGTGCATCCGGTGACCCCATCGCCGGCCAGAATCGCCGCCTGGATGGGAGCGACCCCGCGGTGGCGCGGCAGGAGCGACGCGTGCACGTTGATGCACCCGTGCTCCGGCATCTCCAGCAGATCGCGGCGCAGGATCACGCCGAATGCAACGACGGCGATGAACTCGGGTGCCGCTTCCGCGATGCGCGCGATACCCGCCGCGTAGGTGGACCGGTCCATGGTGAGCGTCGGGATACCGAGGTCGAGGGCGCGCGCGCGCACCGGTGTCGGCGTCACCGAGCGCCCGCGGCCGCGCGGACGGTCCGGCTGGCTCACCACCAGCGACGGGCGGAAGCGCCCCGACGCCACCAGCGCATCCAGGGACGGGAGCGCGAAGTCGGGGCTCCCCATGAACACCACTCTATGCTGCGGGTCGGACACGTAAGGAAGGTCAGCCCACGCCGCGTTCCGCGAGCTTCTTGAGGCGGGGCTTGAGCAGGATCTTCGTCCCCGGCGAGAGGTAGTCGATGAACAGGCGCCCGTCGAGATGGTCGATCTCGTGCTGCAGCACACGCCCGTACATCCCTTCGGCGTCGACGACATGCTCGACGCCGTCGAGGTCCTGGTAGCGAACCTGGACGCGCTCGGCGCGCGTGACGTCGCCGCGGATTCCGGGAATGCTGAGGCACCCCTCTTCCATCACCCAGGTTCCCTTCGAGCGCCCGGTCACTTCCGGGTTCACCATGACGATGGGAGCCGCGTCCTCGTCGTCCGGCGAGGACATCTGCAGCGCGATCAGCACGCGCTTCTCGACACCGACCTGCGGCGCCGCCAGCCCCACGCCCGCTTCGAGCTGCATGGTCTCGATCATCGCCTGCGCAAACTCGCGCAGGCCCGCGTCGAAGTCGGTCACGTCCTCGGCGCGGCGTCGCAGGATGGGATCTCCGTAGTATCGAAGCGTCAGTTCCATGTCCGTGGCGCGCCGTGCGGCGCGCATCTCTCTACTAGTCGGCGTCGTGCGCCGTGACCGCCGTCACCGCGCTCTTGAGCATCTCGACCTTGACGTTCTCGGCGATCTTGAGCACCAGCACGTCGTCCCGCATGCCGACCACGGTGCCGTAGAGGCCGCTTGCGGTGACGACGCGGTCGCCTTTCTTCAGCGCCGCGATCATCTTCTGCATCTCCTTCTGGCGCTTCTGCTGCGGGCGGATGAGCAGGAAGTAGAAGATCGCCAGCATGCCGACGATGGGCAGGAGCATCGAGACCGGGCTCGGGCCCGCCCCGTTCGGGTCGGCGGGCATCATGGCAAAGATGGCGGTGTGAACGTCGAAATTCAAGAGGTCCTCCTTCGGTTTTCTTCGTTGGCGTCCGGCGCTTCACCCGTGCCGCGCGTGAAGCGCTCCACGAATGCACGCCTCCAGGCGTCGAAATCGCCGCGCACGATGGCGGCGCGCGCGTCGCGCATCGTCTCGGCGTAGAAATACAGGTTGTGCTGCGTCGCCAGGATCGGCCCCAGCATCTCCCCCGCGAGGAAGAGATGACGCAGGTACGCCCGGCTGTGCCGCCGGCACGTGGTGCACTCGCAGGCCACATCGAGCGGCGATAGATCGCGCGCGTGTGCGGCGTTGCGCAGCATCAGCTTGCCGTCGCGCGTGAACACGGTGCCGTTGCGCCCGTTCCGCGTCGGCAGCACGCAGTCGAACATGTCGACGCCGCGCGCGACGCCGTCGACGAGATCCACGGGCGTTCCCATCCCCATCAGGTAGCGCGGCCGATCCGCCGGCAGCGCGGACGTCACCCGCTCGGTGATCTCGCCCGTCTCGGCCTTCGACTCGCCCACCGACAGGCCGCCGATGGCGTAGCCCGGAAAATCGAGCGCCGCGATCTCCTCGACGGAGCGGCGGCGCAGGTCGGCGTGCTCGGCGCCCTGCACGATTCCGAAAACGACCTGCTCGTAGTCTCCGCGCGTGAACCGCGCTCCGTATACATCGCGGCCCCGCTTCGCCCACTCGGTGGTGAGGCGCACCGACCGCTCCGCTTCCCCGCGGTCGCACGGGATCGCGCCGAAGTAATCGAAGCTCATCAGGATGTCGGCGCCGATCCGCGCCTGCGCCTCGATCACCGACTCGGGGGTAAACGTGAGCAGCGACCCGTCGATGTGGGACCGGATGCGCACCCCGTCGTCGGACACGCGCCGCAGGCTGGCGAGGCTGAACACCTGGTAGCCGCCGCTGTCGGTGAGGATGGCGCCGTCCCACCCCATGAAGCCGTGCAGCCCGCCGGCGCGCTCGATCAGCTCCACGCCGGGACGCACCGTCAGATGGTAGGCGTTCCCGAGCAGGATGCGCGCGCCGCTGGCGCGGATTCCGTCGACGGTCGTTCCCTTGACGGTCCCCTGCGTCCCGACCGGCATGAATACCGGGGTCGGGATCTCTCCGTGGTCCGTGACCAGGGTTCCCGCACGGGCACCGTGCGACTGAGCCTCCAACCGAAAAGCGAACGGCATGCGCCCTCACTCTACCATGCCGGCCCGGGCACCGCCATCCCGGCGCGCCCGCCGATCCGCCGCCTCACGGCTTCTTTTTCTCGTCCTTTTTCTTGCCGAGGCCGTCGAGGAGGCCCTTGATCTGCTGGTTGAGCCCCTCCTGCCCCTCCTTGAGGAGCGACGATTGCAGGCGGGAGGCCAGCGCGGCCGAGTCCACGCCAACCGTGGGCGTGACCACCGACCCCGACAGCGACAGCGGAATCTCCAGGCGGCCGCTCGAGGCGAGCAGGTACTTCGCCGCCGGCACCTCCTTGACGAGATCCGCGGTGAGCTTGTCCGAGAGGGTCAGGGTCGTGTTCATGCTCATGTCCTTGCCCAGCGAGATCCACCCCCCGCCCGCGATCGAAAGGTCGGTCGACACCAGCTTGAGATCGGGGATCTGAATCTTGCCGTCGGCGATGGTCACGTGGCTCTTCATGTTCTCGAAGAACGTGGTGTTGGAGGCGAAGAGCTTCGGGTTCCTCGCCTGCATGCGCGACGTCAGGTCCGACGGCACCATGGGGAGGGACTGGATGGACGCGAGCAGCTGCGTTGCGACGGTGTCGTTGAGCAGCGCGCCCTGCAGGACCAGCGCGTCGCCCTTCCCGCCGAGTGTCTTCTGCAGCTGGTCCCACGTGCTGCCCGAGCCGTTGAGAGAGAAATCGGCGTCGAGCTTTCCGGAAAGCACGTCGACCAGCGCGGGTGCCTTGTAGCGGAAATACTCGGCCAGATTGACGTCGTCGACGTGGGCCTTGATGTCGAACGCGGACGCCTTCGGATCCAGCGTTCCGGAGCCGGCCACCGTGCCCGCGAGCGCCCTGGCGTCGAACGACTCGATGACGACGGTCTCCGGGGTGGCGTGCACCTTCGCCCTGGCGCCGGTGTAATCGATGTTGGACGCGATCCCCGATCGGGACGTGATCTCCATGTCGTTGACCGCCTTCTTCGGCTGCGGCTCCGTCATGGCGCCGGTG
>CAZCQM010000114.1:0-9594 GCA_964500785.1 uncultured bacterium | reverse complement strand
TCCCGCTTCGAGCGACGAACGAACGTCCACCAGTCCCGGCACCGATTCGAGGTTGTTCGTAAGATCGAGCGAGTACGCGCGCAGAAGGTCCAGGTCTTCTCCATAGAGGATCACTTCCACCGGTGTCTTGAGGCTGAAGTACGCGGGACGACCGAACTTGGCGACCACGTCCGGCATCCGCTCGAACCGCCGGCGCAGCTCCTCGACGACCGACTCCTCCACCTTTTCGTTGGTACGATCCTTGAGCGACACGTTGATCTGGCCGAAGTGCTCGCCCATCGCGTTCAACGACATGCCGCCCGAGATCAACCGGCTCCCCACCCGCGCATAGCTGTGCTCGATGCGTGGATCCGCGGCCGCTGTCGTCTCGATCTCGTGAATCACGCGATCGGTGGCCGCGAGCGAGCTCCCCTCGGGCAGATCGACCTCGAAGAAGAACTCGCCCTCCGACAGCGACGGGATCAGCTCGGTGCCGATGAAACGCACGGACACGATGGCGAGGGCGAAGAGCCCGAAGGCGATGGCGAGGGTCGTCTTCGGGCGCCCGACGGCGCCCCGCACCAGCCGGTCGTATTGACGCGAAAACACGCCCAGCGTGAGCTTGCGGCGCGCGTCCTCGTCGTCGTCCGCCGCACCCGTCGACACGGGCGGCCCCGCGAGGTCCGCCTTGCGCACCGGCTGGCCGAGCGCGCTGAGCATGGGGATCAGCGTCAACGCCAGCGCAAGAGACGCCAGCAGGCTGATGCTCACGGTCATGGCCTGGTCGCGGAACAGCTGCCCGGCAATGCCCTCGACGAAGACGATGGGCAGGAACACCGCTACTGTCGTCAGCGTCGACGCCGCCACGGCGGCGCCCACTTCGTCGGCGCCCTCCAGGGCCGCGCGGGCCAGGCCCAGTCCGGCCTTCTTCTTGCGGAAGATCGATTCCAGCACGACGATGGAGTTGTCGACCAGCATCCCCACCCCGAGGGTCAGCCCGCCGAGGGACATGACGTTGAGCGAGATGTTGAGGCGATACATCATCATGAAGGTGGCGATGACCGAGAGCGGGATGGACAGGGCGATGATCAGCGTGCTGCGCAACTCGCGCAGGAAGAGAAACAGCACGATCACCGCGAGGATGCCGCCGATGATCGCCGAGTCGCGCACCTCGCGGATCGATTGTTCGATGAAGTGCGACTGGTCGAAGAGGACGGAAAGCTGGTAGCCCTCCGGCAGCTTGGCCTGCCACTCGTCGAGCCGCTGGCGGAGCAGCCTCGCCACCGTGACCGTGTTGGCGTCGCCCTCCTTGAAGGCGGCGATCTCGATGCATTCCTTTCCGTCGACGCGGGTGATCTCCTCGCGCTCCTTGGTGCCCCGGTAGACCGACGCCACGTCGCGCAGGCGGACGGCGGCCCCGTCGCGTTCCGTCACGACCAGCGACCCGATCTCGTCGACCGTGTCGAATTCGTTCAGCGTCCGGATGAGGAAATGCGAGTCGGCGCCGCGCAGCGACCCGCCGGGCAGGTTCACGTTGGAAACGCCGACCACCTGACGGACCTGGTCGAGCGGGATCCCGAGTGCCGCCAGCTGCTCCTGGTCGACGTCGACGTGAATCTCGTCTTCGAGCCCCCCTTTCACCTGCGCCGCCGCCACGCCCTTGATCGTCTCGAGGTCGAGCTTGATCCTGCGCTCGGCCACGTTGCGCATCTCGTTGAGCTCGTCTGTCCCGGAGAGCGCGATGCGCATGATGGGATCGAGCGACGGATCGTAGCGAAGCACGATGGGGTTGTCCGCCTCGTCGGGTAGAATGAGACGGTCGAGCTTCTCGCGGACGTCCATGGACAGCAGATCCATGTCGGAGCCCCAGTCGAACTCGAGCGTCACCTCGGACACGCCGGGTCTCGATACGGAGTGGATGGACTTCAGCCCGCGGAGCACGCCCACGGCTTCCTCCACGGGCCGCGTGATGAGATTCTCCACCTCCTGCGGGGCGGTGTCGGGGAAATCGGTCTGGACGGTGAGGGAGGGGTAGGAGATGTCGGGAAAGAGCTCGATGGGCAGACGTTTGTAGCCGACCAGCCCAAAGGCCGCCACCGCGAACGCCACCATCACGACGGTGACGCGCCGTCGGACGGCCCCCGCGATGAGCGAACGCATTACGAGCCGCCCCCCGATGCGCTGGTATCGCTGACCTGGGTGGCCTCGTCTTCGAGAACCTTGATGGCGGCGCCGTTCTTGAGCGAGCGCTGCCCCTTGACGACGACGAGGTCGCCAGGGGTGACTCCCTCGATGATCTCGGCGTTGCGATCGTCCTGGAACCCGACCTCGACGACGCGGCGCTCGGCCGTGCTGTCGGCGGACACGTAGACCACCTGCTCGCCGCGATCATTGACGAGCGCGATCTTCGGAATCAGCGTCCGGTTCGTCCGGCGCTCGGTGACGATGTTGACCTGCGCAAAATCTCCGGGGCGCACACCGGGCGGATAGTCGTTGATCTGGATGGTCAGCTTGATGGTCCCGCTCGCCGGATCGATGGTCGGACTGACCAGCTTGATGCGCCCGTGGAGCGTCTGCCCCGTGCTCTCGAGCGTCAACTGGACGGCCTGGTCGGGCTGGAGCTTGTTGAACTCCCGGGCGGGCACGTGGACGCGCGCGAGCAGCGGGGTGAAATCCGAGAGCACGAAGAGCTGCGTGCCCACGTTCACGGTCTGCCCGACGTCGACGGACCGCGAGACCACGCGGCCGGCGAACGGCGCCGTCACCTGCGTATAGGACAGGTTCAGTCGCGCCAGTCCCTCGGCGGCCTTCGCGGCGGCCAGGTCGTTGGTCAGGGTCTCGTATTCTTCGGGCGAGACGAGGTCCTGCTCGCGCATCTTCGTCAGGCGGTCGACCCGGGACTCGAGGTCCTTGCGGGAGGCCTCCGCCTGCTCGAGGCGGTAGCGGTACTCCCCGTTGTCGATGCGCAGGAGCTCGGCGCCCTCGGCCACCACGTCGCCCTCCTCGCAGGAGAGCTTGTCCACGACCCCGCCGACACGGGCGAGGATCTCCGCTTCCTTCTCCGCGGCCAGGGTCGCCGTGGCGGTGTAGTAACTGGCGATCTCGCCGGTCGTCGCGGCGGTGACCGCCACGGGAACCGGCGCCTCCTTGCGCGCCCCGTTGGGCCCTCCGGCGCCGGGACCGCCCGCCTGGGCCTGCTCGGCGCCCTTCTTGCCGCACCCCGCAACCCCCGGGGCCGACGCGGCGACGAGGACCGCAAGCAGCAATCTGGCAACAGGATAGATCAGTCGGAGACGGGGAATCGGGCGCATCGGCACAACCTGCTTCGGGATAAGAGTCCAACTTCTCCGGGCCGGAACGGGTGGGGGTCCAGCCCGGTGGCCCGGCGGCACGGGTCATGAGCCCACCGGGCCGCAGCACCTGCTGCTCAGGTCATAATAATACGCGAGGGTGGAGAGCGAGTTTCCCCGAATCTGCCAACGCGTGAAACGGGCGGGCACCCGGGCCGGGACCGCGATCGGGCGGCCCGGGCGCCGAAGCCGCTACTCGCCGCCGATCGGAATCGACACGCCCGCCGCGAAGCCGATTCCGCGGTTCTTGGCGTCCACCGACTGCCCGGCGACGTCCTCGCTGATGGTCGAGGCGCCCAGGCTGTAGCGCACGTCCGCGATGATCGAGACCGACGACAGGGCATACCGCAGGCCTCCGCCGACCACCGCCCCGAACTCGAAGCTCTTCGTCGAGTCCTTGCGGTCCTCCAGACCGTCTTCGGTCTCCACCTCGGACTTGATATTGAAGTTGAACGACGGCCCGGCGAATACGTCGAATCCAAACCGGTCGCCCGCCGGGAGCTGCGCGTCGAAGAGCACCGGCACGTCGATATAATCGAGACGGGCGTGGCCCGGGTGGACGTCGCCGTCTTTGGTCCTGATGTCGCCGTCGACACCCTTCTGGGTGTAGAGCACCTCGCCGCGAATTCCGAACTGCCCGGCCAGGTCGCCCCCGATGAACCCGCCCCCCATGAACCCGGTACGCATACTCGTGTTGGTCGGCGCGTTGTCGCCGGTGATGTCACCCAGATTCACGCCGCCCTTGACGCCGGCGTACATCGCCCCCGCAGCAGCGGGCCCGGCCAGAGCGAGCGAGAGAACCCCTGCAACAATCAATCCCTGGAACGTCTTCATATCGCTACAGCCCCTTTCGAAAGGAAGGTACCGGTCAGTCTTCCAGCGAGTACTCGATGGTCGACACAACACGGACCGTCTTGTTGATCTGAGACTCCTCGGTGATGCCCGGAGCGCGGTCGCGCGGGAGGATCTGGAACACTCCCTGGCTCGCCTGGCGAATGCCGCCCAGGTGGCTCCCGGAATCCTTGGCGAACTGCTCCGCGCCCTCGCGCGCGCTCGCCGTAGCCTCCGCGATCATCTCCGGCTTGAGGTCGTTGAGTTTCGTGAACAGATAGGTGGGTCCGCCGCCGTAGCCCCCCTGCGACGAGAACACGACGCCCGCCGACACCAGCGTGCCGAGGTCCTGGCTCGCGCGCTGGACGATGTCCGGGTCGTCGACCCGGACCATCAGCGTGCCCGAGATGATGTAGCGGCTGGTCACCGCGCCGGGAGCGCGGTAGGGGTTCGCGAGCACGTCGGTGACGTCGAACCCCTGGAGCCCCACTTTGTCCGCGTCGATTCCGTGGCGGCCCAGGAACTCGAGCACGGCGCGGCGGGAGTCGTCGAACTTCTGCTGCGCACGGGCCAGGTTGTCGTCGGTCGACGTGAAGCGCAGCGGCCACAGCGCCATGTCGGCGCGCACGTCGCGCTCGGACAGGCCCTTGACGGAAACGAAGCGATCGGCCGTTCGCGCCCCGATGAAGCCGTGGCCGATGAACCAGCCGCCCGCGGCCACCCCGGCGGCGAGCAGCACGGCGGCCGCCGTGGATGCATCACGCATGAAGAACCTCCTGTGCGGGCGGGAGCCTATCAGCCGCCCGGCGATCGGTCAATTCGACGGCGGCTCCCCGAGGTCCTGGAGCCGTTTGCGCGCCTCGGCCGCCTCGTCGGGATGGCCCGTCGCTTCGTAGCAGCGAATGAGCCCTTCCAGGGCGCGCCGGTTGTTCGGCTCGGTCCGGAGGACCAGTGAGTACATCCCGCCGGCCTCCCTGGGACGCCCGAGCTTCTCGCAGCAGTCGGCGTACATCATGCGCGCCTGCATGGTGCGCGGGTCACCCGGCTCCATGCGCCCGAGGGCGTCCATCGCCTCCTTGCACCGGCCCTTCGCGTAGAGCACCGCACCCAGCTTGTAATAGATGTCCTGGGCGATCCCCTGGTAGTGGCGCGACGGCGAGCGCTCGTACGCGATCCGCGCGCGGGCCAGTTCGACGAGCGCTCCGTCGTTGTCGCCGCGATCGGCCAGCGCCCCCGCGAGCGTGTAGTGCGAGATGGCGATGTGCGTGTTGCGTTCGGACCAGAACGTCGGATAGCCCAGGTTCACGACGACCAGGAGCGCGGCGAACAATCCCAGCGCGCGCAGGAATCCGCCCAGGCGCCGTCCGCGCACCTCGTCGACCACGTACACCGCGGCCCACGCCGCGAAAATGATCAAGACCGGCACCGCGGGCAGGCGGAAGCGCGCGACCACGAAGAAGGCCACGACCCCGATCATGTAGGTGACGACGAATCCGTAGAGCAGCGAGAGGCGTTGCCGCTGCCGCCACAGGAGTACGAGCCCGGTCAGCGCGAGCGGCGAGATGAGCCAGAACCCCGGCATGGGCACACGGCCGAGGCCGTAGCGGTCCCAGAAAAAGTAGATGTACTTCTCGTTCGAGCGCTCCGGCCCCTCCCAGAACATATACAGTTTCTTCAACCACAGGCCGGCCGCCGCGACCGGCTGGTGCGCGATATACGAGAGGCCGCGCCGGAAGTAGTAGCGCGACGCCTCCCCCGGAGACAGCGGGCGCCCCGCCTGCTCGGCGGCGATGGCCAGCGCTTCGTCTCCGCCGCCCATCCACGCGGAGTGCGCGCCCGGGATGTAGGCGCTGCGCCCGTCCGACGCGTCGTTGTTCCCAATGTAGAAATTCAGTCCGCCCGACCACGACACCGGCACGACCGCCCCGCCCACGACGGCGTTTCGCACCAGGACCGGCGTCAGGATGGCCGTGCAGGCGACGAGGACCGCTACCGTCGGGCGCACCCACGGGCGACGCGGCGACGGATCCCCCGGGCGCCGGCGCAGCCGGGCGCCGAAGGCGAACGGGAGCGCGGGCACCAGCGCCAGGATGGTCGGTCGCGCCAGCGCCGCGGCCCCCAGGCAGACACCGGCCACAGCGAGGCGCGCGAGCGTCGGCACGCGCGCCGCCCGCGCCAGCCGCCACAGGGCGAGCACGACGAGCATCGTGAACACGGGCTCGACCAGGACCTCCCCCTCGAAGTAGATCAGGGGCCAGTACAGGGCGGCCGTCAGCCCCGACACGACGGCGACGGGCCGCGAGAAGAACTCGCGTGCCAGCGCATAGACGAGCACGCAGGTCACGGCCCCCGAGAGGTGGTTGACGAGAATGGCGGCGGGGATGCTCCCGTGCGAGACCTTGTAGACGAAGGCGAGCAGGTACGGAACCAGCGGACCGCGGAAGTACACCTCGGGTCCCGCTGTTCCCGCCGCGATCGCTTTCGCCCACTGGTCGATGTGCATCGAATCCATGATGAGGTAATCAAAGGCGGGATTCGTGCGCATGTTGACGACGAAATACGCCAGCCTCACGGCGAGCGCGACCAGGGCGACGAGGACAACGTCGCGCCACGCGACGCGTCCGTCCCCGACGGCGGCCGCCGCCGCGGGCGTCTCGTCGCGTACCGGGCTCGATTCAAGGGTCCGGGTCATGAGCGTCTGGAATAGTCTCCGTCGCGCGGGAAGATGGCGCCGATGCCCTCCAGCATCCAGTCGTGCAGGAGGCCGTTGGTCGCGATCACGTGGCCGGTCTCGAGACAGGTCCGCCCGCCGAAGAAGTCGGTGACGCGACCGCCGGCCTCTTCGATGAGGAGGATGCCCGCGGCGATGTCCCACGGACTCAGCGTGACCTCCCAGAAACCGTCGATGCGTCCCGCGGCGACGTAGGCGAGGTCGAGTGCCGCGGAGCCCGCGCGGCGGATGCCGCGTGCGCGGTTGAAGAAATGCGCAAACGACCGCAGGTAGAGATCCAGGAGGTGGCGGGCTCGAAACGGAAACCCGGTGCCGAGCAGGATTCGGCTCTCGTCCTGGAGTGCGCTGACCGACACGCGCGCGTCGTTCAGGAAGCAGCCGCCGCCGCGCACGGCGTGGAACATCTCGTCGTTGCGCGGGGCGAAGGTAACCGCGACGGTGAGCGCACCTTCGACTTCGAGGGCCAGCGTCACCGCGAACATGGGATAGCCGTGGATGTAGTTGGTGGTTCCGTCCAGGGGATCGATGAACCAGCGCCGGGGGCGCGGGTTGCGCCCCGCGTTGACCGAGTCCGCGAGGTGCTCCTCGGCGACGATGAAGTCGTCGGGAAACGCGCGGCGCAGGCCGTCGACGATCAGGAGCTGGGATTCCCGGTCGACCACGGTGACGAAGTCGTTCCGCGCCTTCTCGTCGATGTCCTTCTCGGCCACGCGCTCGTAGCTGGTCATGACGACCCGCCCGGCAGCCCGGGCGAGATCGCGCGCCACGTCGAGTTCATTCTGGAATCGGTTCATGGGTCGAAGGGCCATTCTGCCACGCCGCCCGGAAACTATCGACCCCTTTGATGACTCCGGCCGAAACGCTTCTCGACCATGTCGAGGAAGACGCGGGCCGCGGGCGACAGGACCGCGTCCTCGCGGTGGATCATGCCGATCTCGCGTTCGAACCGCACGCCCGCGACGGGCACGACCTTCAGCGCCTTGCGCGCGACGTCCGCCGCGACCAGCGGACGCGGGAGGATGGTGACGCCGAGGCCGGCCTGCGCGAGGCGCTTCATCGCCTCCGGGCTCGATATCTCCATCCGCGCGCGCAGGACGACGCCGTGACGACCGAATTCGTCGTCGATCATGCCGCGCGTGACCGACCCGGCCGGATAGGTGATGACCCCGTGCGCCACCAGGTCCGCCAGCGTCACGCCGCGGCGGGCGGCCAGCGCGTCGCCCGGCTGCACGACCGGCACCAGCTCCTCGCGGTGGATCGGCCGCACGGTCAGGCCGCGGGGCGGAACGGGGAGCGTCGCCGTCGCCAGCTCGATTCTCCTCGCGGCGAGCGCGTCGAGCAGCCGCTGCGTCTCGCCCACCGTAATCTCGATGCGGACCCCCGGGTAGCGACGGTGGAAGGCCCGGTATACGTCGGGGAGGACGTAGACGCTCGCCGCGTCGGTGTTGCCGACGCGCAGCGTCCCCGCCTCCAGGTTCCGGAAGCCCTGCAGCTCGGACTCGAGCAGTTCCAGCGAGCGGATCACGTCCTCCGCGCGAACCACGAGCGCCGCCCCCGCCTCGGTCGGTACCAGACGCCGGCCCCGGCGCACCAGGAGCTTCTGCCCCAGCTCGCCCTCGAGCTTCTTGAGCTGCAGGCTCACGGCGGGCTGCGTGACGAAGTTCTCGGCCGCGGCGGCGCCGATGCTGCCCAGCCGGGCGGCCGAGAGAAAGTAGCGGAGCTGGCGGACTTCCATAAGTATTACTGATAATAATGATAACTAAATTAAATTTCAATTATGATCCGGCGGGGGCTATCTTGGGGCCTCGACCACGAACCATTCGCCGTGAGGCGACCCGGGAGGATATCCATGAAGAAGAGTCATTCGGTTCGGCCCGCGACGGGCAAGCTGGGCGTTCTGCTGCCCGGCATGGGGGCCGTCGCCACCACGTTCATCGCCGGCGTCGAGGCCGTGCGCGCCGGAATCGCCCGGCCCATCGGTTCCCTCACCCAGATGGGGACGATCCGCCTCGGCAAGCGGACCGACGACCGCACGCCGATGATCAATGAGTTCGTGCCCCTGGCCGAGCTCAAGGACATCGAGTTCACCGGCTGGGATCCCATGCCGGACAACGCATTCCAGGCCGCGCTCAAGGCCGGCGTCCTGGAGAAGGACCTGCTCAATCAGATCCGCGAGCCTCTCGAGAAGATCACGCCGATGCCGGCCGTGTTCGACACTCGTTACGTCAAGAAGCTCGACGGTCCCAACGTCAAGAAGGGCAAGAACTGGGCGGAGCTCGCCGAGCAGGTGCGAGAGGACATCCGCCGCTTCAAGGCGGAAAAGAAGCTCGACCGCATGGTGATGGTCTGGTGCGGCAGCACCGAGGTCTATCTCGAGGCCAAGCCGGTGCATCAGTCGATCAAGGCGTTCGAGGAAGGCCTGCAGGCCAACGACCCGGCCATCTCGCCCAGCATGGTGTACGCGTACGCCGCGCTCAAGGAGCGTGTGCCCTTCGCCAACGGTGCACCCAACCTGACCGTCGACATTCCGGCCATGATCGAGCTGGCGCGGGAGCTCCACGTGCCGATCTGCGGCAAGGACTTCAAGACGGGACAGACCCTGATGAAGACGATCCTGGCTCCGGGCTTCCGGGCGCGTATGCTGGGGTTGAACGGCTGGTTCTCGACGAACATCCTCGGCAACCGCGACGGCGAGGTGCTCGA
>CAZCQM010000113.1:0-9650 GCA_964500785.1 uncultured bacterium | reverse complement strand
GACGTCCCCGCGAGGAGCGCCAGGTAGGCATCGTCGATCCGGGCCATGACGTCTTCGCTCAAGCCGCCCCCGTCTTCGAGCAGCCGGTTGTAATACTCTTCGAAGTACCGGCACAGCGACACCTGCCGTCCGTCGATCTGCGCCTGCACGAGCTGCATGACTTCCTCGCGACGGCGCGCGAAGTCGTCGTCGTCTTCTTCGCGGCTCATTACGTTGTGGAAGTATTCGTTGAGGAGCCCGAGCCAGTACTTGTCGTGATCGGCTCCGTTGTCGAACACGCAGCCCGGTGTGTCAAGGAAACAGTATCCGTAGACGAGGTAGGTGCACTGCAGCATCCCCTGCAGGAAGAAGCGTCGAAAACAGTCGGGGCTGGTTTCCTCGAGGCGGCACGGCAGCTGGCAGTCACGGCACAGCCGTGTGCCGTCGCCTCCGTATACGTAAGGTGCTTTCGGAACTTTGATTTCCGGGCGGCCCATAAAGAGGCTTCGAGCATGAAGCGTGCCGGGGGCCTCTCACCCGCCCGTCGAGGAGTTGGTCAAGCGACGATACGCCTCTCTGGCGGCCTCTTGTTCCGCATACTTCTTCGTCTTCCCCGTCCCCTGACCCAGGATGTTGCCCTTCACCACAACCTCCACGAAGAATTCCTTGTCGTGATCGGGCCCGGTGGTCGAGTGCACGCGGTAGCGCGGCGGTACCTTGTGGAGAGCCTGAATGTAC
The DNA here is from genome assembly GCA_964500785.1 of uncultured bacterium. Taxonomy (GTDB): domain Bacteria; phylum Krumholzibacteriota; class Krumholzibacteriia; order WVZY01; family JAKEHA01; genus JAKEHA01. The sequence continues at coordinate 8,933 of CAZCQM010000113.1, read as the reverse complement.
TCCTGGAGCAGGCTCTTGTAGTTGATGGCGTCTTCCTTGTACACGACCTCGCTGAGGTCGTCCGGCAGCACCTTCAGGATACAGCGACGCGCCGCTTCGAAGCCGCCGTCGATGAAGACGGCGCCGAACACGGCTTCCATGGTGTCGGAGAGCACGCTCTGCATCGTGCTAACGCCGGCGCGTTGGGCGTTGTCGCTGACGAGCACGTAGGAGCCGAGATCGATCTGATTGGCCAGATGGGCGAGCACCTGCTTGCTGACGAGAACCGACTTCATCTTGGTCAGCTCTCCTTCGGTCTTTTCCGGGTAGCGGTCGTAGAGATGATGGTTGACCACCAGCGAAAGAACGGAATCTCCGAGAAACTCCATGCGTTCGTTGGAACGCAGTACCGCATTGGGTTCCGTGCCCGCGTAGTAGGAACGATGCATCAGGGAAGCAACGAGCAGGGTCCGGTCTCGAAACTGATATCCGAGGATCGCCTCGAGTTGGAGGAGACGCTCATCGCCGGGGACGGCGCGGTGCGGTCGACGCCCGGCGAGTCGTGTCGCAAGCCTTCGTAGCACGCCGGGCATGGCTCGAACGCTCAATCTCGTCCGGGGCGCCGGATGATGATGGACGAGTTGTGTCCCCCGAAACCGAACGAATTGGACAGGGCCACGTCGACCGTCGCACGCCTCGCGACGTTGGGCACATAGTCGAGGTCGCACTCGGGATCGGGGTGTTCCAGGTTGATGGTGGGCGGTACGATTCCGTCGCGGAAAGCGAGTGTGCACAAGACGAGCTCCACGGCCGCCGCGGCTCCGAGCAGGTGCCCGACCATCGACTTGGTCGAGCTTACCATCAGCGTGCGCGCGTGGTCGCCGAACACCCGCTTGATGGCGGCGGTTTCGCTTGCGTCGTTCAGCTGGGTGCTGGTGCCGTGGGCGTTGATGTAGCCGACGTCCTCCGGCTTCATGCCCGCAACGTCGAGCGCCATCTTCATCGCGCGCACCGCCCCCTCCCCGTTGGGCGCGGGCGACGTCATGTGATACGCATCACCGGTGAGGCCGACGCCCACGATCTCCGCCAGGATGGTCGCGCCCCGGCGCCGGGCGTGCTCCAGTTCCTCGAGCATGAGGATGCCCGCTCCCTCGCCCATGACGAACCCGTCGCGATCGCGGTCGAACGGTCGTGACGCCTTCGTCGGCTCGTCGTTGCGGCGTGACATCGCCTTCGCCGAACAGAAGCCCGCGAACGACATGGGGGTGATCGCGGCCTCCGTGCCCCCCGTGACCACGCCGTCCGCCAGCCCGGACCGGATGAGCAGGAAGGCATCGGCGATGGCGTTGCCGCCCGATGAGCAGGCGGAAACGGTGGTGTAGTTGGGGCCGCGTAGATTGAGCGCGATGGACACGTACCCGGAGGTCATGTCCGAGATCATCATGGGGATGAAGAACGGACTCACCTTGTCCGGTCCGCGCCGCAGCATGATCGCGTGCTGCTTCTCGAAGGTGGCGATGCCGCCGATGCCGGACCCGATCACGACGCCGATGCGATCGCGGTCCATCGCGTCGAAGTCGATACCCTCCACGGCCTGGCGCGTCGCTCCCATGGCCAGGTGCACGACCCGGTCGGTCCGTTTCGTGTCCTTGAGATCCATGTGGGCGGCGGGGTCGAAGTGCCGCACCTCGGCCCCGATCCGCGTCGTGTATGCGGACGCATCGAAGCCCTCGATGCCGGACACACCACTCTCCCCCGCGGTAACGGCACGCCACGTATCGGCGGTCGTATTGCCGCACCCCGTCACGAGCCCGACGCCCGTGATAGCGACTCTTCTCGACTCCTTCGGGAGGACCATAGCGAAAACACCGGGCCGCAGGAACCGGCCCGGAGGAGCCGGGCCGACGCGGCCGCCGGTCGATACGTCGGGCTAGCCCGCCTTCGAGGTGATGTAGTCGATCGCGTTCTGGACCGTCTTGATCTTCTCGGCTTCTTCGTCCGGGATGTCGAGTCCGAACTCGTCCTCGAGCGCCATCACCAGCTCGACGGTGTCGAGCGAGTCCGCCTTCAGGTCCTCCGCGAAGCGGGCATCATTGGTAATCTGATCCGCATTCACCGAGAGTTTCTCTTCAATGATCTTCTTGACCTTCGATTCGATTTCCGACATGAGACACCTTCACCTCCTGCGCGATCCTAGCGCGCCGTAACCATACCACCGTCGCAGTTGATGACCTGGCCCGTCACGTAACTCGCCAGATCCGACACGAGGAACATCACTACGTCGGCGACATCCCCCGGTTCCCCCCACCGGCCCAGAGGGATCGCCTGCATCATCTGCGCCTGAACGTCCTCCGCCAGTCCATCCGTCATTCCGGTGCGGATGAAACCCGGCGCCACCGCGTTCACGCGAACCCCGCGCGGCGCGAACTCGCGCGCCAGCGCCTTCGTCAACCCGATCATCCCGGCCTTGCTGGCCGCGTAGTTGGCCTGCCCGGCATTGCCCACCTGCCCCACGACCGAGGCGATGTTCACGATCGATCCCGAGCGCTGCTTCAGCATCGCGGGGGACAGCGCCTTGCTGAAATTGAACGCACCGGTCAGATTGACCGCAATGACCTGTCCCCAGTCCTCCGCCGTCATGCGCATGAAAAGCCGGTCGCGCGTGATTCCGGCGTTGTTGACGAGCACGTCCACGCGGCCGAAGTCCGCCAGGATCTTCTCCGCGACGGCGGTGGCTTCGTCGAGAGACGACACATCACACCGGTATCCTCGGGCTTCCATCCCGGGACGGGCCAGCTCCCCGGCGACCGCGGCCACCGCCTCCTCGGCGACGTCGACCAGCGCGATCGACGCCCCGGCCCCGGCCAGGTGAGCCGCGATCTCGCGGCCGATTCCGCGGCCCGCACCGGTGACCACCGCCACCTGAGACTTGAGATTGCCCTGTGTGTTCATCCCGTTGCGCTCGGTCTCGTGAACACCCGGCGCCCCGGGCGCGACCAGGCTTCCCCGTCTTATAACAGACGCCCGGAGGGCTCGAAAACCAAAAACTTACGACGCCGGCGGCAGCGCGTCGATCGACGACAGCGAAACCACGTCGGCGCCGGACACGATGCGCTTCATCAATCCACCGAGTACGGCACCCGGGCCCACCTCGTAGACGGCCCCCGGCGTCAGCCCCGCCAGCGTCTCCATGCTCTGGGTCCACCGCACCGGCGACGAGAGCTGGCGCGAAAGCAGGTCTATCACCGCGTTCGGATCGCCCTCGACGCGGGCGGTCACGTTGGCGACCCACGCCACGTCGAGTCCGCCGATCGGGAACGCGGCCAGGAAATCACGAAACTCGGCCACGGCCGGCTCCATCAGCGGCGAATGGAACGCGCCGCTGACCGGAAGGCGCAGGGCCCGCTTCGCTCCCCGCTGCCGGCACACGTCGCACGCGCGCTCGACCGCATCGACGTCGCCCGATATGGCCAACTGAGCCGGCGAATTGTAATTGGCGACGACGACCGTTCCGTCCACGTCGCGCGCGCACGCCTCCACGGCCTCCGCATCGAGGCCGATGATCGCCGCCATGGTGCCCGGGCGCTGCAGGCCCACCTCGTACATGAGCTCCCCGCGGCGCCGAACGATACGCAGGGCGTCGAGCGGGCGAAAGAACCCCGCCGCAACCAGCGCGGAGAACTCACCCAGACTGTGTCCTGCGACGACCGCCGGGCGAATGCCCCGCGAGGCGAGTACGCTGAGGATGGCCAGGCTGTGGAGGAGGATGGCGGGCTGCGCGTTCTTCGTCTGCGTCAGCTCGTCCATGTCGCCTTCGAAGCAAAGGCCGGCGATGTCGAAACCGAGGGTGCGGTTGGCGGATTCGTATACGTCGCGGGCCTCCGGGAAGGAATCGTAGTAGTCCTTCCCCATGCCCACGAACTGCGACCCCTGTCCGGGGAACAGCATGCCGACGGTCACGAACGCCCCTTCCGGTCGGTCATACGGTGATGGAATGACGGAGCAGCACGGAACCCCAGGTGAAGCCGCCCCCGAATCCGCTGAACACCACGAGGTCGCCGGGCTTGAGGCGACCCGAGCGCACCGCCTCGTCGTAGGCCGTGGGAATCGTAGCCGACGACGTGTTGCCGAAGCGATCCAGGTTCACGACCACACGCTCCCGCGGAAACTCCAGGCGTTCGATGACGGCGTCGATGATACGGATGTTCGCCTGGTGCGGGATCATGAGCGCGACGTCCTCGAAACGGCAGCCGGCGTCTTCCACGACGATCCGGGCCGCGTCCGCCATGGCGCGCACCGCCCACTTGAACACACCGTCCCCCTTCATCTTGATGAAGTGGAGGTGTTCCGGCACCGTGGCGGCGTCGAACGGCCGGCGCGATCCCCCGCCCGGAATGCAGAGCAGCTCGGCCAGCGAGCCGTCGCTCTTCATGTAGGTCGAGAGGATCCCCTCCCCCGCAGGCCCCGTCTCGATCACGGCCGCGCCGGCGCCGTCGCCGAAGAGCACGCACGTGGCACGGTCGCTCCAGTCGACGAACTTGCTCAGCACCTCCGCGCCCACCACGAGCACCTTGTTCATCCGCCCCGCCGCGATCATGCCGTGCGCGATGTTCACGCCGTAGATGAAGCCGCTGCAGGCGGCGCTCACGTCGAACGCGGACGCGTTCACCGCGCCGAGACGATGCTGCACCAGCGCCGCCGTGGCGGGAAACTGCATGTCGCCGGTCACGGTTCCCACGATCACGCCGTCGAGCTCACGGGCGGCGACCCCGGCCATCTCCAGCGCGCGCTGGGCCGCGATGAAGGCGAGATCCGAGCACGCCTGGTCGGGCGCGGCAATTCGCCGCTCGCTGATTCCCGTGCGCGTCGTGATCCATTCGTCCGACGTCTCCACGATCTTCTCCAGGTCGTGGTTGGTCAGGACCCGCTCGGGAAGGTAGCTGCCCGTGCCGGTTATGCGAGACGACCTAAGTGAGGCCTGCGACATGTTCCACCGATTCCGCGAAACGTTCCTCGATGTGGCGGTTGACGTTCGCGTTCACGGAACGGACCGCGGCCAGGATGGCATTCTTGATCGCCCGGCGCGAGCTCTTGCCGTGCGAGATGATGACGACTCCGTTCACTCCCAGCAGCGGCGCGCCGCCGTACTCGGCGTAGTCGAGCTGCGCGCGAATCGACGTGAACGCGGGCTTCATGAGCAACGCGCCCATCTTGGCCAGCATCCCCCGCCGGATCTGATCGCGTACGAGGTGGGAGAGGAACGAATAGATGCTCTCGGAGAACTTGAGGATCACGTTCCCCGTGAACCCGTCGCATACCACCACGTCCGCGGCGCCGTCGAAGACATCGCGGCCCTCCACGTTGCCCACGAACTTGATGCGCGTATCCGCTTCCATGAGCGCATACGAGTCGCGAACCAGCTCGTTGCCCTTGCTGCGCTCCTCCCCGATGTTGAGCAGGCCCACGCGCGGGCTCTTGATCCCCAGATTGCTCTCCGCGAACACGGACCCCATGATCGCGAACTGAAGGATGTTCTTGGGCGTGCACTCGTGGTTGGCGCCGACATCGAGCACGACGGCTCCCCGGCGCTTGTTGGGCCACAGGGTAGAGATCGCGGGGCGGGACACCCCGTGCAGGCGTCCGACGGTGATGAGCGCGCTCGCCACCACCGCCCCGGTGTTCCCCGCGCTGACCATGGCGTCCGCCTTGCCGTCGCGGACCAGGCCCATCGCCACGCCGATCGACGAATCCTTCTTGCGGCGGATGGCCGTCGCGGGCGGCTCGTTCATGTCAATGGACTCGGTGGCGTTGACTACGTCCACCAGGGAGGGATCCACACCGCCGACCAGCGGGCGTACCTGTTCCTCGCGGCCGACGAGAACGATCTTGAGTTCTCCGGGGCGCGCCAGGACCGCGTCGATCGCGCCGGCGACGACGACCCGTGGGCCTTTGTCGCCACCCATCGCGTCAACCGCGATGCGCACGCGTTACAACTCCTCTTCGATACGAACGACTTCGCGACCGGCGTAGAACCCGCAGTGCGGGCACACGCTGTGCGGCGTCTTTGGCTGGCCACAATGCGCGCACTTCGTCAGCCCCGGCGACGAAAGCTTCCAGTGCGTCCGGCGCTTGCGCTTACGAGTCTTGGAAAGTCTTCTCTTAGGCAGACCCATGATTGCTCCTCAGATACGACAACAACCAACCACGACGGGATTGGCGATCAGTCCTGTTTCAGATTCCGCAGCTGGTTCCAGCGCTCGTCGGGCTGGGGGGCACACGAACAGCCCGACCGGTTCAGGTTGGTTCCGCACGTCGGGCACAACCCCTTGCAGTCCTCGCTGCACACCACGATCATCGGCGTATTGACCACGACCGTCTCATGGACGCAGGGGTCCAGCGACACCTCGTGTTCGTGGGTCGCCAGCGTCACCACCTCGTCGGCACCCTGCAGGTCGTGCTCGCCCCTGCGCACGATGAGGTCGAACTCCCCGGCGATCCGGGTCGTCACCGGCTCCAGGCACCGGTGACACACCGTACCCAGGTCGCCGCTGACGGCGCCGTGAAAGTAGAACGTGCCGTTCGTCTGCCGGTAGTCCACCTCGACCCGGCATGCGATCGCGCGCTCTCCCGACACCGGATCTTCGATGGACGTATGGACCACCCCCGTCACCTGACCACGGGCATGATCCAGCGAAGCAACATCGATGATCATTCCGCCACCACGCGGCTGTAAGTAACGCGGTCACGGGCGGTTCCACTTGAGTCGACGACTCTAGGCCCCCGCAAACGCAATTTCAAGCTCTTTTTCGGCCGCGGAAGGCGAGTCCGAAGCGTGTACTGCATTATTCTGCAAGCTTTTACCGTACATGGCCCGGATGGTTCCCGGGCGGGCGTCGGCGGGATTGGTCGAGCCGATCAGCTCCCGGATCCGTGCCACCGCCTCCTCCGTCTCGATTTCGATCGCGACCACCGGGCCGCTGGTAATATAGGCGACCAGGTCCTTGAAGAAAGGGCGCTCCCGGTGCATGTCGTAGAAGCGCTCCGCGCGCTCGCGCGAGAAGCGCGTCATCATCAATCGCGTGATCGAGAAGCGGTGGCGCTCCACCAGTCCAATGATGTCTCCGGCGCGTCCCTCGGCCACCGTGTCGGGCTTGATCATCAGCAGGGTCTTCATGTGCCTCTCCACTCCTGAATCGTTCGGGTGCGTGTCACTCAGCGGCGCTTCAGCGCCGGGGCCGCGGATTCGATCAACGACGTGATCTCCGACGGCACCTTCGCCACCGGGACGCCGGCGGCGCCGAGCGCGGCGATCTTGTCGGCGGCCGTGCCCGACCCGCCGGTCACGATCGCACCCGCGTGCCCCATCCGCTTGCCCGGAGGCGCCGTCTGCCCGGCGATGAACGAGACCACCGGCTTGGTCACGGATTCCTGGATGAAGCGGGCCGCGTCCTCCTCGTCCGATCCACCGATCTCGCCGATCATCACCACGGCTTCGGTCTCGGGATCCGCCTCGAAGAGGCGCAGTGTGTCGATGAAGTTCGTGCCGATCACCGGATCGCCTCCGATGCCGATGCACGTCGACTGGCCCATGCCCGCGCGCGTCAGCTGAAAGACGATTTCGTAGGTCAGGGTCCCGCTGCGCGACACCACCCCCACCGAACCGGGCCGGCAGATGCTCGCGGGCAGGATGCCGACCTTGACGTGCGACACCGGAGAGATCACGCCGGGGCAGTTGGGTCCCACCAGCCGCGTTCCCTTCTCCTTGAGGAACGGGACGACGCGCAGCATGTCGCGAACCGGGACGCCCTCGCTGATACACACCACCAGGTCGATGCCCGCGTCCGCCGCCTCGCATATCGCGTCCGCCGCGAATGGTGCGCGCACGTAAATGACGGACGTGTTGGCGCCGGTGTCGCGGACCGCGGCATGCATGGAATCGAAAACCGGCACCTTGCCCTCGAACGTGGTGCCTCCCTTCCCCGGCGTCACACCCGCCACCACCTGCGTGCCGTATTCCATCATCTGCAGCGTATGGAACGAGCCGTCGCGTCCAGTGATCCCCTGGACGGCGAGGCGCGTATTCTTGTCGATCAGCATACTCACGATGATTCCCTCCGTGTTGCGCCCGCGCTAGGCGGCGAGCTCGATGGCCTTCTTGACGGCCTCGTCCATGGTCTCGGCGGCGTGCAGGGTCGGAACCTGGCGCAGAATCTCGCGCCCCTCGTCCTCGTTGGTCCCCGTGAGCCGGACGACGACGGGCAGCTTGAGATCCATCTGTTTGAACGCCTCCACCAGCCCGCGGGCGACGTCGTCGCAGCGCGTGATGCCGCCGAAAATGTTGAACAGGATCGACCGGACGCTCTTGTCCTCGAGAATGATGGAGAGCGCCGAAACCACCTTCTGGGGGCGGGAGCTCCCGCCGATGTCCAGGAAGTTCGCGGGCTGGCCGCCGTAGGCCTTGACCAGGTCCATGGTGGCCATAGCCAGCCCGGCGCCGTTGACCACGCATCCGACGTTGCCGGAGAGGCGCACGAACGAGAGGCCCTCCGCGCGCGCGGCGGTCTCGCCCCTGTCCTCGGCCGAGAGGTCGCGCATCTTCTCGATGTCGGGGTGGCGGTAGAGCGCGTTGTCGTCCAGGTTGAGCTTCGCGTCGACCGCGAGCACGCGCCGGTCCGCCGTCACCACGAGCGGGTTGATCTCCGCCAGGCTGGCGTCGACCTCGTCGTAGACGCGGTAGAGCTTCTCGATGATGTCCGCCGTCGGCCGCACGAGGTCGGCGTCGCCCACCAGGTCGGTCGCCAGGCGCCTGGCCGCAAATCCCTGCAGCCCGTAGAGCGGGTCGACCGTCACGCGCCGGATCGCCTCCGGATTCTCGCGCGCGGTCACCTCGATCTCCACGCCCCCCTCGCTCGAAGCCATGATCAGCGGGCGATGCGCGCGCCGGTCGAGGATGA
>CAZCQM010000112.1:0-9708 GCA_964500785.1 uncultured bacterium | reverse complement strand
GGAAACCGAGCCACCACTCGCCTGCATGACGTCGAAATCGTTCGCCAGCGGGCAGCCGCCGTAGATCCAGAAGGTGTCGTTGTAGCAGCCACCGTTAACCGGCGTACCAACCGCACTGACGATACCCGTGGAAATACGGAGGTCGGTCGAAATCAGATCGAACGGCAGGTAGGAACCCGGCGAATGGAATGCAATTGCTTCCGGACCGCTGTAGCCCGCCAGCACCTCGGCGATGTCATCACCGGACAGATACAGACCACCGGGGTTCTGCAAGGCATCCAGGAACAACGTCAACAGTTTGTAGTCGTTGCTCTTCTCCGGGCCACCGGAACCGTCACCGATGTTCGTCTCGAGGTCGCCCGAATCCCAGATGATCTTGCGATAGCATGTGAGCTGCGGATCAACCGCGACAACGCGTCCGCCGAGTCGGTTGGAAACACCCGACGACGGACCGCGTACATCATAGCGATCCACCTTGTTGCCCAGGCCGAGATCATCGAACGACAGATCGAAGGACGGCTGACCGCCACGACCATCCATGCCGTCGACATAGAGAATGTCGCCGCCACGTGCCCAGCCGCCGGCCGGGAAGATGGTGAACTCGGACGGATTGGCCGCGGCGTACTCCTTGTCGAGGCCACTGCCACCGAGGTTCGATCCGTACGCATACGTCTTCAGACCACCGGTGTTCTCCGCTTCGTAGAAGAAGGAGATCGTATCACCGGGCAGGAACAGATCGTCCTTCATATCGACGCAGTAGAAGTCCGGCTGCCAGACACCCTGCGTGATCGAAGAGTCGAGCTGAATCTGGGTCCACGTGTTGCCGCCGAGATCGACCCAGGTGCCAAGCACCGGATAGCGCGTGAACGGACCGGTAACACCGTCCGTCGCGAGACGCGTCTCAGGAGCCTGGAACGCAGCACCCACCGGGCGAGCCGGCTGGGGGCCACCGTTGTGGTCGTACCGATCGACACGGACGTACATGTAGACAGCGGTCGCACCGGCGTGATCGGACGCGTCATTCGCGAGGCCGACGAGGCGATCTGCAACCTTCACAACCGACGAGTCGCCGGGGATGTTGCTGCCGATGTTGAGTCCGGGCGAGACGTCGTTCGCCATGTCAGCACGCGCCGTACCGGTCGTCGTGCCATCTGTGGAGAACGTGTCCTGGAACTGGTCGATGTCGCGAATGCTCCACTGCGGACCAAACTCCGCTACGCGGTACACGATCACCTGATCCAGATACGGTGCACCCGTCTGGCACGAACCCGTACCGACGTTGGCACCGCCCGGGCACCAGTACTGACACAGGTCAATGACGCCAAAGGCGCACTGCATCATGGGCTTGCTGATGTCCAGGATGTCACCCACGCGGTTCGTGAGGACAGCCCAGTCTTTCTGGTCGCCGTAGTAGACGAAGTTCCGGTCCACCCAGTTCTGGGGGCAGGTAACGCCGTCGAGGCCACGAACGTGCCAGACGTAGAAAATCAGGTTGTCCAGAGGCTCATCGCGGTAGGCCGTGTACTTGAAGTTGATCACGGCGCCCGTCGCACCACCAGTGGTGATGGAGAACGGCGGCGACCAGATCTCGTTGTTCAGGTACAGACCGTCCGCATTGACCCTCGGGACCGCCGGATAGGCCGCGTTGTTGCAGTTGATCTCGGTCGAACCGTTGATCGCAGCCCAGACGCAGCTGAGGTCCGTACGGCAGATGTCCTCCTGGAGAATCGGAGGCGCACCCTTGAACACGCCCATGTAATCGCCGTAACCGTTAGGCGTGCAGGTGATCCAGTCCGTGGTCTCCGCGGGAGACGCCTGAATCGGGTTCTCGAAGTCCTCGGTCGCGAGGCCTTCGACCGTGAGGTCGTCATAGTGAGCGGCACCGTCGGTATTCCACAGTGCGTCTTCGTCCGACCACGCGGTGTCCGCCTGGAAGTGCAGACGAACCTTGACGTCGGCATTGCCAGCGCCGGTGCCCACGACGCCGGAGATGTCGATCGCAGCCGAGTACGGAGTGGTGATCAGGTCCACCGTTCCGTCCCACACCTGCTTACCGCCGGCGATCTTGGTCCAACCACCCGTGCCGGTGCAGTCGATCGTGTACTCGAGCTGCGACGCGTCGTAGCCCGGCTCCGAATCGAAGTAAGCCAGGAAGCTTACGTCGAGGACGCCGTCATCCGACACGTCGATGCAGTTCTTCGTACAGAACGCCTGGTTCCAGCCGTTACCGTAACCCGGCAGTGCCAGGTACGTGCAGAGCGGGCCGTTGGGATCGACTCGCGAGCCGCACCACAGACCCTTGCTGCCATCAGCCGGCAACAGGCCGCCCGCAAAACCCAGCGGGAGACCGGAATAGTCGTCGACGTGGAAATAGTCGCCGAGCTGACCGGTGATGTCATGATGTGTCCACGTTCCGGCGCCAACCGGGAACGTGCTCTGCTCGGTGCAGGGCTCCGGCAACGGACCGGTCTTGCCGCCAAACGTCGCCGTGTACAGGATCGTCGTCGTGGCAGCGGCCGATGCGTTCAGGCCCTTGACACCGTCGTCAGTAATGGTACCCGTGTACGCATTCTGACGCTCGTAGTTCGCATAGGTTCCGGGTCCCGTGCGATGTTTGGCGAACGCCGCCGACGCGACAAGCGTTACACCCAACGCCAGGACGAGAGACCTATTGAAAACTTTCTTCATACGTATTCCCCCATCGTTGCTGAGAAGGAATCTGAATACGCGAAACCCAATTTATTGGTAAAACACGTCCCGCCGGGGCGCGGCGGCACGAGACAGAGAGGCGAGGGTAACCGTGCTGAAACGACACCCGCGTCACCTCCTTCGTCCGTCTCAGGAACAGGCCTTGTACTACCGTCGGTCGGTCAGGTGTCGGGTACTGCTCTACACCAACGGTGGTCGGCGAACCTGGACGCCTTCAACAAGCGCGCCCGAGGAGATGAATCATGCAAGGGGTCAGGCGGTTGCCCACCTCGATATAACCCTATGCCCCTAGTCCACTGGAAAGGCTACCATATGCGGCGTTTCACTGTCAACCTGTAGTTGGAGATACAGATCGGCCATCCGGACGTATGGCGAGCCCGGAGTGGGTCAGACGGCCGACGGCTCTTCGACGATGGCCTGGAAATCCGCGTACCGGCCGAAGAGGCCGTAGACCGCGGCGAGGAAGGCGTGCCGGTTGTCCCGGACGGCGGTGTCCTCGGCGTTGACGAGGACCCGGTCGAAGTAGGCGTCGATCGGGTCGGCGAGCCCCGAGAGGGCCGCCAGGACCCCGGGAATGTCCCCCGCAGCCTCGCGGGCTTCGATCGTTCCCAGGCTCCGCCGGACGGCCTCGAGCAGCGCGCCCTCGGCGGGATCGTCGAACCGCGCCGCGTCGAACGATGGCGCTCCCCCCTCGCCCAGCGCCCGGACGACGTCCGGCCACGGCGAGCCCACGCGCCGCCGCCCCTTGTCGAGGATGTTCCCCACGCGCTTGACCCCCGTGATCAGGCGCTCGAAGGTGCGCTGTCCCCGCAGCCGTCCGATCGCCCGGGCCCGGGCCAGCGCCACGCCGGGCTCCGCCCAGGCGACGGGGAGCACGGCGCCGGCGATGTCGTAGGGCACCCCCTGCTCCTTCAGGAACGCCTCGACCCGTCCGCGCAGGAACTCCGCCAGCTCCGCTCGCACGCCGCCCCGCTTCCAGCGCGCGTCGACCTCGTCGGGCGAGATGACGGCGGCGTAGCCGGCCGCACCCCGGTCGGCGATCTCGTCCAGGCGCACGCCCGGCATCTCGCACGCCAGCCGGACGAGGCCGTTGCTCCCCCGCCGCAGCGCCAGGGGATCCTGCGACCCCGACGGCTTGAGCCCGGCAAGGAAGCAGCCGACGAGGGTGTCGACGCGGTCGGAGAAGGACAGCACGCGGCCCAGAACCCCATCCGGGACCGGGTCGCCGGAGGCGCGCGGCTGGTAGTGATCGCGGATCGCGTCCACGACCGACGGGTCCTCCCCGCTGGCCGCGGCGTAATGCGCGCCGATGGACCCCTGCAGCGCGGTGAACTCCTTGCCGTCCCGGATCATGGTGCTTGCGAGGTCGGCCTTGGCCAGCCGGGCGGCACGGGCGAGGCGCTCGTCGGGCACGTTCCACGACGGACCCAGGCGTTCGCCGACCGCGCGCGCGATCTCGAGGATGCGCCGCCATTTCTCCCCCAGCGTGCCGAGCCCCTCGATGAACACGATCCGGTCGAGCTCGTCGGACAGGGCATCGAGGCCGCGCTTGAGGTCCTCGCGCCAGTAGAACTCCGCGTCTTCGAGGCGCGCGCGCAGCACGCGCTCGTTGCCGCGCACGACGTCCTTCGGGCCGAGCACGCGCCCGTCGGTAAAGGTGATGAACGCCGGCATCAGCCGGCCGGCCCGGTCGGTCAGGGCGATGTAGCGCTGGTGGGCGCGCATCGCGGTCACGATCACTTCGGCCGGCAGGTCGAGGTACTTCTTCTCGAACGCGCCCACCAGGACGCGCGGGTCCTCCAGCATGAACGCGAGCTCGGTCAGCAGGTCCCCGTCGTCGACCACGGCCCACCGGCGCTTCGCCGCGGCCGTCACCGCCAGTGTGCGTATCCGCTCGCGGCGCCGGACGGGGTCCAGGAGGGGGACGAACGTCCGGACGCGTTCCGCGTACGCTCTCGCGTCCGGGACCGAGCGGCGTTCGCTGCGCATCCACGGGCGGCCGCACGTCACCCGGCCGCTCTCGACGCCGGCAAAGCGAACCGGCACCACGTTGCGCCCCAGGAGGGCCAGGACCCATCGCACCGGCCGCGCGAAGCGCGCGCCGCTCGGCTCCCACTTCATCGTCTTGGGAAACCGCAGCCCCGCGATCAGCCCCCCCAGCTCGTCGGCGAGGACGGCCGATGCGTTGCGCCGGGCGAGCCGCTTGCGGACGGCGAGGTACTCGCCGCGCGGGGTGTCGATCCGCTCCAGGGCGTCGACTGTGACGCCCTGCGCTCGCGCGAACCCCTGGGCCGCCGGACCGGGCGTGCCGTCGGCGGCGAAGGCCTTCGAGACCGGCGGACCCGTGGCCACCTCCTCGCCTTCCTCCTGGCGTTCAATGAGCCCGCGCACGACGAGCACCAGACGGCGCGGCGTTCCGGCGGTGCGGACGTCGTCGTAGACGAGCCGCTGCCGGGCGAGCATCGCCCGCGCGTCGTCGCCGAGCTGCGCCAGCGCCGGCGGCACGTACGAGGCGGGGACGTTCTCCACGCCGATCTCGAGGACGAAGTCCGTCATGCCCGCCTCCGCGACGTCGCCGCGCGCGCGAGCATCGGAAAGCCCAGCGCCTCGCGCTTTTCGATGTAGGCCAGCGCCGCCTTGCGCGCCAGCGTGCGGATGCGCCCGATGTACCCGGTGCGTTCGGTAACGCTGATGGCGCCGCGGGCATCGAGCAGATTGAACACGTGAGAGAGCTTGACGATGTAATCGTACGCGGGGAGCACGAGTCCCGCCGCGAGCATCGCCGCCGCTTCGCGCTCGAAATCCTGGAACACGCGGAAGTACATGTCGGCGTTCGAGTGCTCGAAATGGAACGCCGAGAATTCCTGCTCCGCCTGGAGATTCATCTCGCCCCACGTGATCCCGCTTCCCCACTCGACGTCGAGCACGGAGTCGACGCGCTGCAGGTAGAGGCACAGGCGCAGGAGTCCGTAAGTGATCTCCGCCGTGATCGGCTCCAGCTCCAGCGATCCCGCCTGCTGGAAATAGGTGAACTGGGTGATCTCCATGCCGTCGAGCCAGACCTCCCAGCCGAGGCCCGACGCGCCCAGTGTCGGCGCCTCCCAGTCGTCTTCGACCAGGCGGATGTCGTGCCGCGCGGGGTCGATCCCGATGGCGCGCAGGCTTTCGATGTAGAGGGCGAGGATGTCGTCCGGCGGCGGCTTGAGCACCACCTGGTACTGGAGGAACTGCTGCACCCGGTTGGGATTCTCTCCGTAGCGCCCGTCGCGCGGGCGCCTGGATGGCTCCACGTAGGACGCGCGCCACGGCTCCGGTCCAAGGACGCGAAGGAACGTCGCGGGGTTCAGCGTCCCCGCGCCGACCTCGGAGTTGTACGGCTGCACGAGAACGCAACCCTGTCGCGACCAGAATTCGTGCAGACGCGTGATGATCTCCTGCTTGGAAGGCACGGAGATCGATTTCGATCTCGCGCGTTTCTGGGTGCGCGTTGCCAACTCGAGTCCTTTCGGGAGTGCTTTCGACGCGCTGAACACGCGTCGTGTCACCGTCATATGAGGTTCAACGAACGAGGCAGGTGGTACCCCTGGACGTGGTAAGTATAGGTCCAGTGTACCAGCCGTCCCAACTCTTTTCTCACCGCCCGCGGCACGTCGTTGCCGGCCAGCGAATCGTAGTTTTCGGAGGCGCACCGTTCCGCCGCGCGGACCACCTCCGGTGTCAGCGCCACCGCCTCCGGGAACGACTCACGGTGTTCGCCGCACACGCTGACACCGTCGCGCGGGCTGTAGACTCCGCCGTCGGGCACGGCCCCGCACCGCACGCAGCTCAGCGTGTCGGGGGCCACACCCAGGGCCCCGAGGAGCTTGATCTCGAAGGCGAGGAACAGGAGCAACGGGTCGTCGCCGCGCGGCGCGCGCAGGAAGGCCACGGCGGTCTCGACGATCTCGTCGTCGACGCTGGCTCCGGGCACGCAGACCTGATCGAGCAGCTCCAGCGCGGCGAGCCCGGCGGCGAGGTGCGGAAGCGACTCGCGCCCGGACTCCGGCGCCGCCACCAGCAACGCTTCCTTCAGATATCGCGTCGCGTATCCCTCGCGATGGTAGAACAGCACTTCGATCTCGTTGCCCGGTTCGAGCACGCCGCGCGTGGGGTGCCGCGGACCGATGGCACCCTTGGCGATGATGCGCACCTTGCCGCTGTGGCGGCCGAGAAACGAGAACGTGATGCTGGACTCGCCGGTGCGCGACACCGTCAGAACGACTCCGCTGTCCTTGATCAACATGGTGGAATCCGGAGGCGGCGCTCCGTCCTTCAGTGGCTCTTAAGGTACGCCGTCGCGAGTGTCAGGTAAATCGCCATTCCGATGACGTCGTTGGACACCGTGATGAAGGGACCGGTCGCGACCGCCGGGTCCACGCGCCACCGGTGCAGGAGGAGCGGCACCGCCGCCCCGATCAGCGACGCCACCAGGATGGTCAGCGTCAGCGATCCCCACAGCAGAACGCCCAGGGCGGTGTCGTGGCGCCAGAGGTAAACGAAGGAGAACAGCAGCAGGCCCAGCACCACGCTGTTGAGGAACGCGACCTGCATCTCCTTGAGAATCCGCCGGCCCACGTGAACGAGGCTCGCCTGGCCGAGCGCGATCTCGCGCACGGCGACGATCGCCGCCTGCATGCCGTGATTGCCCGCCGTCGCGACGATCAGCGGGATGAAGAAGGCGAGCACGACGAACGTGGCGATCGATGCCTGGTAGCGGCTCATGACGAACGCGCCCACCATCTCGCCCACGAATCCCATGATCAACCACGGCAGGCGGATCCCCGACACGCGCACGAAGGACGTCTCGCCGAACTCCTCGTCGGAGGTGCCGGCGATGTGACTGATGTCCTCCGTCGCTTCCTCTTCCATGACGTCGATGATGTCGTCCACGGTGATGCGACCGACCAGGCGCTGCTCCGCGTCGACGACGGGCATGCTGAACTCGTCGTATCGCGAGAAGAGTGCGGCGACCTGTTCCTGATCCATGTCGACGGGAACGCTGACGACGTTGCGCTCCATCACGTCGCGCACGCGGATGTCGGGGGCCTTCAGCACGAGGTCCATGATCGAGAGCACGCCGACCAGCTGCTCGTTCGCGTTCACCACGTACACCCGCTGCGGATTCTCGACTTCCTCGGCCATGCGGCGCACGAAGTCGATCGCGTCCTGGATGGTGGCGTCTTCGTGCACCCAGACGTGCTCGACCTGCATGAGGCCGCCGGCGGTCTCGGGGCCGAACTCGAGCAGCTCGTGGATGTCGTCGCGGTCTTCGCTGGGCAGGAGCGCTTCGATGCGCTCCGTCTTGGCTGCAGGAAGATTCGAAATGAGGTCGGCGGCGTCGTCGGACGGCAGCTCCTCGATCAGGTCGACGACTTCGCGATCCGACAGGAGCTGCAACAGGGCCTGGCCCGACTTGGAATCGAGCTCCGTCAACACTTCGGCGGCCCGCTCGGTGCCGAGACGCTTCAGGCACACGCGCTGCTGGTCGATCTCCAGCTCTCCGAGAATGTCGGCGACATCCGCGGAATGCAACGGCTCGAGGAGCGCGTCGAGTGCGGCATAGTCGCCGGCGTCGATCAGGGCGCGGGCGCGATCGATATCTTCGGGACGGATCCGTTCCATTTGTGCGGCATCCTAGGGGAGGGGCGCCGCGGTGGCAAGGGGAGTTGTCGCGCCGAGGAACGCCCGTCAGGCGTCGCCCGACGCCATGGGTTCCACCGAGGACAGGCCGCGGACGAACACGCGCACCACGCGCTGGCGTTCGACGGCCTGAATCTCGAACTCCAGCTTCTCGTACGTCCACCGGTCACCGACGCGAGGCACCCGGCCGATGACATGATAGAGGAGCCCGCCGAGCGTGTCGGCCACGTCCTCGGGAAGCTCGATGCCGAGCATTTCGTTGAGCTCGCTGACGTGGATCCGCGCGCTCAAGAGGGCGCTGTCGCGGTCGACCCGGCGCACCAGGTCTTCCTCGGAATCGAACTCGTCGCGGATGTCACCCACCAGCTCCTCGATGACGTCTTCCAGGGTGACGATACCCGCCGTGCCGCCGTACTCGTCGACCACCACGGCCAGGTGCTGGCGGCGCACCTTGAATTCGCTGAGCAGCTCGGTGATGCGCTTGCTCTCCGGCACGAAGAACGCCTCGCGCGCCAGCGTGCGAATCGAGAACTCCTCGCCGGCCAGGACCTTCACCAGCAGGTCCTGCGTGTGCAGCACGCCGACGATGCGATCGATGGAGCGTTCGTAGACGGGGATGCGGGAATGTCCGCCCTCGACGATGGCCGCCATCGCCTCCTCCCGGTCCATGGCGACGTCGACCGCGACGATGTCGATGCGCGGCACCATCACGTCGCGCGCGCGCGTCTCGCCGAAGTCCGCGATGCTCGACATGATGCGACGCTCCTCGACTTCCGCGGGGTCGGCGTCGTCGTCGCCGAGCAGTTCGATCTTCTCCGCCAGCGGGATGACCTCGAAGGCGAGCAGGCGCGGCAGCGCCGGCGCCGCGCGGCCGAGCAGGCGGACCGCAAGCGCCGCGGCCGGGCGCATGAGGAACACGGTGGGAACCACGACGGGACGCACCAGGCGCAGCAGCGTGCCGGCGCCCTCCAGCGCCAGGGCCCGCGCCGCGAACGTGGGCAGGAGCACCGACGCGGCGGCGAACACACCCGCTCCCAGCGCGCCGGCGTCGTGAACGAGAACGCACGCCGAGCCGATGACTACGAGCATCGCCACCGCCCGCGACATGCCCAGGGAGAGCCCGGTGACGACGGGGCTGTCGAGGGAGCGCCGCACGAGCCAGTCGCCCTCGCTGTCGTCGGGCTGCTCGGCGCCGCGCACCGACTGCACGGCCAGCGCCGTCAGCGCGGTTGAGTATGCCGACAGGAGTGCGACCGAGGCGACGTATGCGGCGGCAACGAAACCGGTGTCCATCAATCAGGGGCGTCCCGGCGCCTCAGA
>CAZCQM010000111.1:0-9796 GCA_964500785.1 uncultured bacterium | reverse complement strand
GGGAGTCCCGCTGAGCAGAACGACACTCCCCGATAAGCACACGGGTACGACGTCGTGACCGTACACGTTGTCGCGCTGCTCCTCGTGGGCGTCGGGCTCCTCATCGTGGGAGCCGAGGCGACGGTGCGCGGCGCGTCACGGCTCGCCGCCGCCGCCGGAATCTCCCCGCTGGTGACCGGGCTGACCGTCGTCGCCTTCGGGACCAGCTCGCCCGAGCTTGCCATCAACATCCGCGCCGGCCTGGCGGGGGCGCCCGACATCGCGCTCGGCAACGCGGTCGGGAGCAACATCTTCAACATCCTCTTCATTCTGGGGATCAGCGCTATCGTCGCGCCGCTTGTCGTCGCGCCGCGGCTGGTTCGTCTCGATGTGCCCCTCATGATTGCCGCGTCGGTGCTGCTGTTCGTGCTGGCCCTCGACGGCAGAATCGGGCGGCTCGACGGGTTTGTCCTGCTTGCGGGTGTCATCGGCTACATCGTTCTGGTGGTGCGGCTGAGCCTGCGCGAGTCACCGGCCGTGCGGGCCGAATATGCGCGGAAGTTCGGCGAGCGACCGCAACGCGCGGCGCAGTGGTTCACCAACGTCGCGCTCGTGGTCGCCGGTCTGGCGATGCTGACAGCGGGCGCGCACTGGCTCGTTTCCGGCTCCGTGGCCCTGGCGCACGCGCTGGGGCTGAGCGAACTCGTCATCGGGCTCACCATCGTCGCGGCGGGAACGTCGCTTCCCGAGGCCGCCACCTCCGTCATCGCGAGCATCCGGGGCGAGCGCGACATCGCGGTCGGCAACGTCGTGGGCAGCAGCCTGTTCAACATCCTGGCGGTCGTGGGTCTGGCGAGTGTCGTCGCCCCGGAGGGAATTACCGTGGCACCCGCCGCACTCCGGTTCGACATTCCCGTTATGATCGCGGTGAGCGTCGCCTGCCTGCCGGTCTTCTTCAGCGGGTATCGAATCGCCCGCTGGGAAGGCGCCCTGTTTCTCGCTTTCTTCGCGGCCTATATGGTCTATCTGGTTCTCAATGCCGAGCACCACGACGCGCTGTCCGCGTTCAGCACGGTAATGAAGTTCTTCGTGCTCCCGATTGTGGCACTGACGCTGGTGGTGCTGACGATGCGCGCGTGGAGGAGCCGGGGAGCCGGCTGAGGGGCGTCAGGGAGTCCGAAAATCTGCGGCGAGCAACCGGTGGAAGTGGTGCTCGCCGTGCTCGCGCTTGACCGAATAGCGCCCCTTCTCATAGGACGACGACGCCAGCCCCGTCTGCACCGACTCGCAGATGGTGACGTCTTCCTGCTGCACCACGTCGCTCGCCGCGAGGCTCTTCTCCACGAACGCCGCATCGCGCGCCGCCTCCGGCGTGAAGTAGTAATCGAAGATCACTTCGGTCGTGTCGTGCCCGCGGGGGATCACCCAGTTGGTGTCCATCATGGGCCCGTAGCGGTTGATCATGAGGTTGGGATAGATCCACGCGTAGAGCACGCGGTCGCCGATACGCTCGGCGAAATCGCCGCCGTCCTTCGCGCCGCCTGCCCCCGCGCCGGCGCCGGACTGAATCGAGTAGCGTTCGAAGATCTCCGTCTTGTAGGAGTCGAGGTCGAGCTGGCCGGCGAGTCCACGGTGCAGGTACGACACGTGGTAGCCGCCGTCGAGGTAGTTGTCGACGTAGACCTTCCAGTTGCATGCCATCGTGTACTTGCGCCGCGCGACGAACTGCAGCGAGTCGACCGCCATGTCGCGGAGCTGCGTTTCCAGCTCGCTGAGATCCCCGGCGAGCGCACTCGGGGACGCGGCCATCGAAATGAACACGAGGCCGCACCACTCGGCGACGCGCATCGGCGCCAGCCCGAACTTCTCCCGGTCGAAGTCCTTCACCGCCCCCAGCTCGGGCGCGCGCATGAGCCGGCCATCGAGTCCGTAGGTCCAGCCGTGGTAGGGGCAGACGAGTGTCTGCGCGCAGCCCGCGCCCGCCGCGACCTGCGCGGCGTGGTGACGGCACACGTTGTAGAACGCGCGCAGCGTTCTGTCCTCGCCGCGGACGACGACGTAGGGCTCGCCCGCCATCACGCCGGCGACGAAGTCGCCGATCTTCGTGAGTTGATCGCTCCGCGCGGCGATGAGCCAGGCGTTCTTGAACACCGTGTCGCGTTCGAGATCGTAGAAGCGGTCGTCCTTGTACCACGACGACGGCGGGAGCCACGCCGCCTCCAGGGGGACGGCCGGGTCGAACGCGGCCACTTCGCGGGCGGTCCAGGAATCCGGGGGCATGCGCGTGTTCATGGGGCCCGAGTATACACGGTCACGCGGCGGCAAGGTAGGTGCTGCATCAACGTCCGTATCGGGCCGGCGTCGACAGCCTTGCGGGAGACATGCTATGATGGCCGCACACCCTCCCTTCGGCTTCTGCAGCGAACTGGATACGCCTTCCTTGTGCGTGAGACCTCCCGGCCCCGGTTATGCGGTACGTTGCGCGCTCCCGGGCGGGCGATTGGAGTGATCCATGAAAGTCGCAGTCATATACAACAAGAAGCAGATCAGTCCGACGGATGTGATCAACGTCTTCGGGCCCCCGAACAAGGAGACCTACAACCCGAAGACCGTGGAGCGGGTGGCGGCCGCCCTCGAAGCGGGCGGCCACAACGTGCGCGTGGTCGAGGGAAAGATCGACGTCGCCGACGAGCTGCAGAGCTTCATGCCGCGCGTCATGGCGGGTGAGCGCCCGGGGATGGTCTTCAACATGGCGTACGGGATCCAGGGGCAGAGCCGATACACGCACATCCCCGCGATGCTCGAGATGCTCGGCGTGCCCTACGTCGGCTCGGGGCCGCAGGCGCACGCCGTGGCGCTGGACAAGATCATGACCAAGATCGTCCTGCGCCAGCACAATCTGCCCACGCCGGACTTCTGGTTCTTCTCCAGCGCGGACGAGGACATGACGAGCGTCACCTACCCGGTCATCGTCAAACCCAAGATGGAGGCGGTGTCGATGGGAATGCGCGTCGTGGACAACATCGATGATCTCCGCGACGCGGTTCGAGAAGTGGTAGAGACCTTCAAGCAGCAGGCGCTCGTCGAACGGTTCATCTCGGGGCGGGAGTTCGCGGTGGGATTGCTGGGCAACGGCTCCGAGCTGGAAGTACTTCCCATCGTCGAGTTCGACCTGGAGGATCCGGACGCGATCCAGAGCAATACCGACAAGATGAAGAAGCCCATCGAGAAGATCTGTCCGGCGCGGCTGTCGGGCGCCCAGGCTCAGGAGATGACCCGGCTGGCGCGGGAATCGTTCCGCGCGCTGGGCGTCAGCGACTTCGCGCGTATCGACCTGCGCATGGATTCGACCGGGGCGATCTACATTCTGGAGTTGAACTCGATGGCGAGTCTGGGAGCCACCGGGTCGTACGTCCACGCCGCGCAGGCAGCCGGCTACACCTACGAGCGTCTGGTGAATCGCATGCTCAACGTCGCCGCCGTGCGGTACTTCGGGCGGAAGAGTTCGGCGCTGGCCGACCCGGAGGTGCCCACGGAAGGAGCCGATGACTCCCAGCCGCTGCGTGTACGGCTGCGTAGCTATCTGCGCAGCAACCTGACGACGATGATCGACAGCATCGAAGAGATCGTGAAGATCAACAGCTATGTCCACAACACCGAAGGCGTCAATACGGTCGGGGGATGGGTCTCCACCCGCCTCGCGAGGCTGGGCTTCAGCCGGCAGATCTTCCCGCACACCGAAGTGGGGAACATCCTCTATTTTTCCAACCACACGGAATCGGAAAACGACATTCTCCTGCTCGGGCACCTGGACACGGTCTACAACTATCAGGATCACGTGCCCTTCCGGGAGGAGCGCGGATGCTGCTACGGGTCCGGCGTGGCCGAATCCAAGGGCGGACTGGCCATCATGGTGGCGGCGCTGCAGGCGCTTCGCTTCTCCCGGCGCCTGCGCGGCGTCCGGTGCGGTGTTCTCCTCATCACCGACGACACGCTGGGCGGACGCTACTCCCACAAGCAGGTGGCCGACCTGGCCGGTCAGTCGGCGTGCGTCGTGGGGTTGAAGTACGGCGGGAAGGCGGGCGGCATCGTCACCTCTTGCGGGGGCCGAATGGACTTCTACGTGGAGATGGCGAACGTCAAGGATCAGGCAACGTCGAAGGCCGAGAACATCATCGCCGTGGTGGCGCACAAGATTCTGAAGTGGAAGCGGATCTCCTCGGAGAAAGACGGAATCGTGATCCATCCGACGCGTCTGGAAGCGCGCTCCCTCTACGGAATTGCGCCCGACCACGCGTCGATATCGCTCGATGTCTACTTCAAGCAGAAGGACCAGGCCGAAGCGCTCGAGGCCGATATCCGCAAGGTGGCGCGCAAAGGATCGGCGGGGAAGCTCCAGGTGCGAATCGTGAAGGGTGCCTATCGTCCGCCGCTTCCGGAGCGCGAATCCACGCAGGCGTTCTTTTCCCGCGTCGAGGCGATCGCCCACCGGCTGGAGACGAAGACCGCGCCGATCTATCGGACGATCTCTTCGGCGGCGTGCTACGTCCCCGACGACATCCCGGTCCTGGAAGGACTGGGCCCCGCCGGTGGCAATTCGCGCTCGCCGAACGAGTTTATCTTTCGCGACAGCCTGATCGATCGCGCCACGCTGCTGGCACTCGTGATTCGCGAGAGCGGGAAGGCCCATCGCGCGAAGACCACCGAGTCCAGGGCGAAGACGTCATAGGTCCACGATGAACCGAACAACCATTCCTTCCAAATACGCGACCGCGCGCGGCGGCATGGTGGCGACGGCGTTCCCGGATGCGACCGACGCGGGCGTCGAGGTCCTCGCCGCGGGCGGAAACGCCATCGACGCCGCGGTGGCCGCGGCTCTCGCTCTCGGCGTGTGCGAGCCCCAGGCGAGCGGCCTGGGCGGGCAGACGATGCTTCTGGTGAGCAACGGCGGGCGCACCGTTGCGCTCGACGGATCGTCGCGTGCCCCGTCGCTGGCCCACATCGATTCGATCGGCGACGAGCAGCGAGCGGTGGGCTACCGTGCCACGACGGTTCCGTCCACGCCAGCGACGC
This sequence comes from uncultured bacterium, assembly GCA_964500785.1. Classification (GTDB taxonomy): domain Bacteria; phylum Krumholzibacteriota; class Krumholzibacteriia; order WVZY01; family JAKEHA01; genus JAKEHA01. The sequence continues at coordinate 4,744 of CAZCQM010000111.1, read as the reverse complement.
TGGGCTATGCGCACAAGCACTACGGGGCGCTGCCGTGGACGCGCGTGGTGGAGCCCGCCATCCGAATCGCCGCCGACGGCTACCGGATCACCGAGTTGCAGAATCGACTGCAAGTGCGCGAGCTGGAGAGCTTTCACAGTGTCCCCTCCGGGTCGGGCGCGCGGTATTTTCTCGCGGACGGAAACGCCCGCCCGGTGGGATCGCTGTTCCGGCAGCCGGATCTGGCCGCCACGCTGCAGCGCATCGCCGAGCACGGCGTGGAGGAATTCTATCGCGGCGACATCGCGCGCCGGATCGACGCCGATATGCGCGCCAACGACGGATTGCTGCGGATGGACGACCTGGCGCTCGTGCCGTGGCCCATCGAACGCCGCCCGGTGAAGTGCCGGTTCCGGGGCCTCCAGGTCCACACCATGCCGCCTCCGGGAGCGGGGCGAACGCTGGTGCTGGCGCTGAACATGATCGACGCCCTCGAGGGCGAGTTCTTCCAGCACCTGGACACTGAACGATACCGGATCCTCGCGGAGATATTCCGGCGCTCGATGCGCACCCGGAATAACCGGCCCTTCGAGCCCAATTTCTACGCCCAGGTCGATCGCAAGCGGATGCTGAGCCGCAAGTTCGCATGGCGCGCCACTCGCAAGATCCTCCGGGAGACGAATCGCGATCTCCTGCCACACCTGCGCGAGAAGGATCCGCGCCAGGGCGAGACGACGCACCTGTCCGTCGTCGACAGAAATGGAACGGCCGTCAGCCTGACGCAATCCATCGAACGCGTCTACGGCAGCAAAGCCGCCGCGGAAGGACTCGGTTTCCTCTACAACAACTACATCATGGATTTTCAGTTCGAAGACCCCGAACATCCGTTCTATCTCCGGCCCAACGCCGTTCCCTGGGCGACGGTGGCGCCGAGCATCCTGACGCGGGGCGACCGCGTGTGGATGGCGGTGGGAAGTCCCGGCAGCGAACGCATCTTCTCCACCATTGCGTGGTTCCTGGTTCACGTCATCGACCACGGCATGGGACTCGAGGAGGCCATGAGCGCGGCGCGGCTGCATTGCTCGTCGGGCGGAAAGGTCAGCCTGGAAGCGAACCGATTCGACGACGGCCTGGCTGACTATCTCGAGGACGCGGGATACAAGGTGGACCGGCTGGAAGACTACGCGTTCTACCTGGGTGCCATCCACGCCGTGGTGCGCGAGGACGGGGAGTTCCGCGGCGTCGCCGAGGTTCGGCGCGACGGCGCCGCGCGCGGCGTCGATTGATCGAGGATGCCACCGCTCCCGCTGCTCATCTCGATTCCGCACGCCGGCCTTCGCATCCCCGACGAAGTCGCCGGCGCGGTCGCGCTTTCGCGCGGGGACATTCTCGACGATCTCGACCTGTTCGCCGACCGACTCTACGACCTGCGTTCGGTCGCGCGGCGCGTCGAGATTGCGGACATCGCCCGGCCGTTCGTCGATCTCAACCGCTCCCCGGACCGCCTGCCGCCCGAGTTCCCCGACGGCGTCATCAAGAGCCACACGTGTTTCAACGTGCGCGTGTATCGGGAGGGACAGGATCCCGACACCGCGCTCATCCGCCGGCTGCTCGAGGCGTACCACGCGCCGTATCACCGCGCGCTCGAGCAGCATCTGCAGGACCCGGATGTCCGGGTGATGCTCGACTGTCACACCATGTCCGAATACCCGCCACCCGTCGCCCCCGACCGGCGCCGGCGACGTCCGCCCATCAACCTCGGTGACAACGACGGGCGGTCGTGCCCGCCGGAGATCACGAAGCTCCTCGCGGTGGCGATGGCGGAGGCGTTCGGGATCGGTCGCGACGAGGTCGCGGTCAACCGGCCGTTCCGGGGCGGGTACATCACGCGCCGCCACGGCGCCGGTCCGAAACCGGTGATCCAGGTGGAGATTAACCGCGCGCTCTACCTGAACCGCGCCGCCCGCCACCGGCCGGCGACCCGGAAGATCGCCCGCGTGAACGCCTTGATCGAGCGCGCGCTCCGGGACTTCTGCGACCGTCTGGCCGCGCGACCGGTTTGATCGGGGCCGGTTCCTCGATTACAATGCCCGCACCCATGCCCTCCGAGTTCCAGATCATCGGGAACCTCGCGAAACGCCTGCGGCGCCGCGGCGCCAGAGGCGTCGTGACCGGTATCGGCGACGACGCCGCAGTGCTGCGCGTGGGCGCGCGCGACGACGTGGTCGTGACCACCGACACCATGGTCGAAGGCCAGCACTTCCGGCGCGCGTGGTTCTCGTGGCCCGACGTCGGGTGGCGGCTCGCCGCGGTGAACCTGAGCGACCTCGCGGCCATGAACGCGACGCCGCGCTTCGCGTTGATTTCGCTCGCGGTTCCGGAAACCGTCACCGCCCGCGTCATCGAGGAGATCGAGCGCGGCGCCGCGCGCCACCTGGCGCGTTACGGCGCGATCGTCGTGGGCGGGAACCTCACCGCCACCGATGGGCCGCTGGTGTGCGACATGACGCTCATCGGCACGTGTCGCCGCGGCAAGGCGTGGAAGCGACACGCCCGCCGCGGGGATGCGATCGTCGTCGCGGGCGTGCTCGGTGCCGCGGCGGCCGGCGTGGCTGTGCTCCTGGGCCGCGCGCGACCAGCGCGCCGCGATCCGCTCGTCCGCGCCTACCTCGCTCCCGTCCCCCTGCTCGAGGTCGCCGCCGCGCTGCGCGGAAGCCGCAGCATCCGCGGCGCCATCGACGTGAGCGACGGACTCTCCAGCGACCTCATTCATATGGGCGAGGCGAGCGGGCTGGGGTGCGACGTCGAAGCGGCGGCCCTCCCCGTCCCACCCGCGGTCCGCGCTTTCTGCCGCCGCCGGAAGCGGGATGCGGTACAATGGGCGCTCGACGGCGGGGAGGACTACGCGCTCGTGTTGAGTGTGTCGCCGCGCCGCGCGGCGGACGTGTGCCGCCGCATCCGTTCTACCGGGGCGAAGGCCTCGATCGTTGGGCGGTTCACCGCCCGCGCCGGAACATATCGATTGATCGACGCCGACGGCCGCGCGCGCGCGTTCAAACCGGGCGGCTGGGACCACTTCGCACGATGACGACACCCGAGACAACGACGACGCCCGGACTGCGCTTCCACGAAACCACCATGGGCGTGTTGCTGATCTCGCTCGCGCTCATGGTCGTCGCGGGACTCGAGAACGGATCCGCGCCGTGGTCGCCGTACTACGTCGTCTACGTCGCGCTCGCCGTCGGGCTGCCGCTCAAGTGGAAGACGTACCGCTTCGGTCCGATCCGGGACATCCCGTGGTGGGCGTGGCTCGCCACACCCGTCATCGCGATCCTGCTCCAGACCGTCGCCAGCGTGCTCGTCAACGTCCTCTACACGCGCGCCGTCATCGCGCTCGGCGGCCCGGCGCGCGTCAACGACCCCATCGTCTCGGTGCCGGCCATGTTCACCGCGATGTTCGACGTGGCCGCGGGCCGGCTGCCGTTCAGTGCGCACACGGTGCGCGTCACCTACCTGGGGTTCCTGATCGTGTGGGCGGGTTTCGGCGAGGAGCTGTACTTCCGCGGCTACGTCCAGGGGACGCTCCGCACGCGCAAGGGGGCGCGCTACGCCATCGTGGTGGCGTCGGCGCTCTTCGCCGTCCGGCACTACACGCAGATGGCGCTCCTGCTGCCCAAGTACCCCGTCTTCGCCGCCACGGCCTGGGTGACGATGGCGTTCCTGGTCGGAATCGTCCTCGGTCTCGTCTACGAACGAACGAAATCGTTGTGGCTGCCGGTCGCGATTCACTATTTATTCAATATCGTCCCGTTCCTCATCCGCTGATCGAAAGGATTTCAATGAACGGTCGCATCGTTGCTGTTCTGACCGCCGTGCTCGGGCTCACCATGGCCTGCGCCCACGAAAACCCCATCCCGGCTCCGACCGTCGAGAACTACTCCTACGCCCGGCCGTCCGACGTCGCGGTGACGCACATGGACCTCGACCTCACCGTGGACATGGACCACCGCGTCCTCACCGGGACGGCCGCCTTCGACCTGAACAACAAGACCGGGTCTAGCGTGGTGTATTTCGACACGTGGGCGCTCAATATCAAGAGCGTCACGCTGGACGACGGCGAGAAGGCGCACTGGGCGCTGGGTGATTCGCTCGAGCTGATCGGGCGTCCGCTCGAGGTGGCGATCACGCCGCAGACGAAGAAGGTGACCATCGACTACGCGACCACGTCGGAGGCGCGCGGGTTGCAGTGGCTCTCGCCGGAACAGACGGCGGGCAAGCAGCACCCGTACCTGTACACGCAGTCGCAGTCGATTCACGCGCGCTCGTGGGTGCCGTGCCAGGACACGCCGGCGGTGCGCTTCACGTATTCGGCACACGTTCGCGCGCCGCTCGGGCTGCTTGCGCTCATGAGCGCCAGCAACCCGCGTTCGAAGACGACCAACGGCGAGTATTCGTTCGAGATGAAGCAGCCCATCCCGTCGTATCTGCTCGCCCTCGCGGTGGGGGACATCGACTACCGCGCGATCAGCGAGCGATCGGGCGTGTATTCGGAGCCGGAGATGGTCGACCGCGCGGCATGGGAGTTCGCCGATCTGGAGAAGATGATCGAGGCCGCCGAGTCCCTCGCCGGGCCGTACCGCTGGGAGCAGTACGACGTGCTCGTGCTGCCGCCCAGCTTTCCCTACGGCGGCATGGAGAACCCGCGCCTCACGTTCGTGACGCCCGTGTTGATCGCGGGCGACCGCTCGCTCGTCTCGGTGGTCTG
>CAZCQM010000110.1:0-9874 GCA_964500785.1 uncultured bacterium | reverse complement strand
CGCCTGGAAGTGGTTGTGGTCCCCAGCGTCGAGCAGAAATCGCTTTCCGAGGGCGACACACTCAAAGAGCTGGCGGAGGTGGACGCCTTCTGCCACGTGGTCCGCGTGTTCGACGACGACTCGGTCTACCACGTGTGGGGCGCACCGGACCCGCGCCGCGAGGTTGAATTCGTCCACGGCGAGATGGTGCTGCACGACCTCGTGTTCATCGAGAAGCGTCTCGAACGCATCGAGAAGAACCTCAAGAAGGGGAAGGACGAGCGGGCCGAGAAGGAACGCCTGCTCCTGACCCGTTTCCGGGAGGCTCTGGAGGCCGACGAACCGCTGCGCCGGCTCGACATCGCACCGGAAGACGCGGCCCTCATCTCCAGCTATCCATTCCTGACCCTCCGCGCGGTGATCGTGGCGCTGAACGTGGCCGATGACGCCGTGTCCGACACGCGCGTTCGCGACTCGCTCGCCGGGATGTGCGCGCGCCTCGACGCCGCCGTGGTGCAGATCGCCATGCGCGCGGAGGCGGAGATCGCCCTGCTCGACAGTGAAGAGGAGCGCGCGGCGTTCATGGAGGATCTCGGCGTCCGGGAGCCCGCGCTGCACCTGCTGACGTCGCAGTGCATCGAGGCCCTCGGCCTGCAGTCGTTCTTCACCGTGGGGGAGGACGAAGTCCGGCAATGGTTCGTCCGTCGCGGGGCGTCCGCGCCGGAGGCGGCCGGCGCCATCCACAGCGATCTCCAGCGTGGCTTCATCCGCGCGGAAGTGATGAAGTTCGACGACCTGGCCGAGGCGGGCAGCGAGGAGAAGCTCAAGGCCGCGGGCAGGTACTACCTCAAGGGCAAAGACTACGTCGTCGAAGACGGCGACATCCTGACCATCCGCTTCAACGTCTGAATCATGGGTACCGTGCGGCTCAAGACGGATCGGGACCGGACGGTGCGGCATCGCCACCCGTGGATATTCTCCGGCGCCGTCGGCTCGGTGGACGGGGCGCCCGGGCCGGGGGACGTCGTCGACATCGTCGGCGCGCGCGGCGCCTTTCTCGGTCGCGGTTACTTCAACGAGCACTCGCGCATCCGCGTGCGCATGCTCGCGTGGGACGATCGCCCCGTCGACGACGCGTTCTGGGTCGATCGGATCCGCACGGCGATCGCGCGCCGCACCGATCTGGCGGCGAGCGCGGATACCAATGCGTATCGCGTGATTCACGCCGAGGCCGACCTGCTCCCGGGGCTCATCGTCGACCGCTACGCCGACGTCGCCGTCGTACAGCTGCTGACCGCCGGTGTCGACCGTGTGCGCGACGTCATCGCCGACGCGGTGGCGGACGGGCTCGGCGTGTCGTGCGTGTTCGAGCGCAGCGACACCGCGTCGCGCGGGCGCGAGGGGCTGGCGGCATCGGTGGGGTCGCTGCGGGGCGAATCGCCGGGGACGGTGGATATCCTCGAGAACGGGCTCCGCTTCACCGCCAATATTGAAACCGGGCAGAAGACGGGGTTCTACCTCGACCAGCGCGACAACCGCGCCGTTGTGGCGCGTCTCGCGGGGGGACGGTCGGTGCTCGACGCCTTCTGCCACACCGGCGCGTTCGGCGTAGGCTGCCTCCACGCCGGAGCCGCATCGGTTCTGTTCATCGATTCATCCGGGCCGGCGCTCCAGTCGGCGCGCGCGAACCTGGAGTCGAACGCGCTCGGCGAGCGGTCGCACGAGATCCGCCAGGCGGACGTGTTCGAAGCGCTGCGCTCGCTGCGCGATGCGGGGCGGCGCTTCGACCTGATCGTGCTCGACCCGCCCCGGTTCGCGCTCAATCCGCGGCAGCTCGACAAGGCCCTGCGCGCCTACAAGGACATCAACATGGTCGCAATGGAGCTCCTCGTTCCGGAGGGGCTCCTGGTCACATTCTCGTGTTCGCAGGCGGTGGACATCGCGTCGTTCACGATGGCGGTGTCGTGGGCGGGCGTCGACGCGCGCCGGAACGTCCAGATCGTGCGTCGACTGGGGCAGGGTGCGGATCACCCCGTGCTGGCGTCGTTCCCCGAATCGGAATACCTCAAGGGCCTCGTGTGCCGCGTCGTGTGACGCATCCGCTCACGATTCCACCAGATAATCCCGAAGCGGCTTGCGCGCTATGTCCGGCACCCGGCAATCGGGGGCGGGGTAGCCGACCGGAATGACCAGGAATGCGCGCTCGTAGTCCGGGCGTGACAGGATCGTATTGAGGAACTTCATCGGGCTCGGCGTGTGCGTCAGGGTGGCGAACCCCGCGTGGTGCAGCGCGGCGAGCAGGAAGCCGGCCGCGATCCCCACCGATTCATTCACGTAGTAGTGCTGCTCCCCGGGTGCGGGCCCGTGGCGCCGGGCGAATACCACGATGAGCGCCGGAGCCGTCTCCAGGAAGGGCTTGTGCTCGTCCGTTCCCAGCGGCTCCAGGTCGGCCAGCCAGCGCTCCGACGCGCGCCCTCCGTAGTGGGCCCGTTCTTCCTCCTCGGCGCCCTCCCGGATGCGCCTTTTCACCTCCGGGTTCGTCACCAGCACGAACGTCCACGGCTGCTTGTTCGCTCCCGACGGCGCCTGTCCGGCCGTCTCGATGCACGCGAGCAGGGCGTCGCGGGGAACCGGTTCGGGTGAAAAATGGCGGACCGAGCGGCGCCGCCGCATCTCGTCGAGGAATTCCCGTGCCCGCTCGCGGGATTCCTCCGACGAGCGGCGTAGGAACGCCAGGGGGATGCTGCGGAAGGTCGATTCATCGCGGGGATTCTGATCGTGGCTCATGAATCGCATTCTACGGGCCCGGCGGCGGCTCCCGCAAGCCACACCCCCGGCTTCGTGAATTTAATAACTAGTAAATAAACAGTATTGCCCGGAGCGCGCCCAATGCCGTAGGATTGATGCACAACCCCCGGAGGTGTTCCATGATGACAGTTCGCGACATACTCGAGCGCAAGGGCGCGCACGTCTGGTCCGTTGCGCCGAACGAATCCGTGTACAGGGCGCTGGAAACAATGTCGGAGAAGCGCGTCGGCGCGCTGATGGTCCTCGACCGGGGCCGGCTGGTCGGTGTGGTTTCCGAACGGGATTACGCGCGCAAGGTCGTGCTCAGGGGAAGAGTCTCGCGGGATACACCCGTTTCCGACATCATGACGGGACGCGTGCTGACGGTGACGCCGTCGCAGACCGTCGAGGAGTGCATGGCCCTCATGACCAACCACAGTGTCCGACACCTTCCCGTCCTGGACGGGAACGAGCTCCGGGGCGTGGTGTCGATCGGTGACGTGGTCAAGGCGAAGATATCCCACCAGGAGTTCATCATCGACCAGCTCGAGCACTTCATCACCGGCTCGTAGCGCAGGCGATCCGAAAAGCGGTTGCGTTCGGAGCGGCCCGGCGGTAGCATCGCCGGGTCGCATTTTCAAGGAGCGCGCCGTGATTGCATATCGAAACTGGATCGGGGGCGTCGTCGTCGCACTCGCCCTGTCTCTCCCGTTCTACGGGCACACCTGGAACCTTCTGATGCACATCCTCGGGGCGGTGGTGTTCATGGGCAACATCGTGGTCAGCGCGCTGTGGGTCAGTCTGGCGCGCCGGTCCCACAACATCGAGGCGCTTCGCCTCGGCGCGCGCGGCCTGGCCGTCACCGATGCCGTCTTCATCCTCCCGGGTGCGCTGCTCCTCCTGGTCAACGGCGGCATCATCGGCACCCCGTATTTCAAGACCCATGCCACCTGGTTGTTCGTATCGCTGGGTCTCTTCGTGGTATCCGGCATCGTGTGGGGAGCCGTTCTGGTTCCGATCCAGAAGCGTCTCGCCGCCGTGATAAAGGCCACTCCCGGGGGCGCATCGGTGCCGGAGGAGGTCGACGGTCTCCTGAAACGCTGGTTCCGCTGGGGCGGAATCGCTGCGATCCTGCCCCTGATCACTCTCGTGCTGATGGTGTTCAAACCCGCATTCTGAAGACGCACCGCGATGCAAAGTTGTGGGCGATCCGTCGCCGCGGTGCTAAGATGTTTCGGTGACTATGAGTCGACGCAATCCCCGGAGGCAGTTCGCCGGGTGCTCGCGACGCGCGGTGTGTCTCGCCCTGTTCGCTTTCCTGACCGTCGTCGGTTGCGGCAACGACAACTCCCAGCAGCCCCCGCCACCGAACCCGGCGCCGTCCGACCTCCACGGCATCGGCGGCTGGACCGAGTTCGACCTCTTCTCGGTCGGCGATCGGGGGAAGATCTTCCACTACACCGGTTCGGTGCACGCGTTCGCGTCTCCCACGGACAAGGATCTCTACGGCGTGGTCGGTTTCTCCGCCACGTCGGCTGTCGCCGTCGGTGAGGCCGGCACCATCCTGAACTACGACGGCAGCGCGTTTTCGGTGCAGACGAGCCCGACGACCGCGACCCTGCGGGGGTTGTGGGGATCGTCGGCGTCGAATCTGGTCGCGGTGGGCGACGGCGGCGCCATCATCGAAAACGACGGTGGTGGGTGGCAGGTGGCCACCAGCCAGTCGACCGCCGACCTGTTCGGCGTCTGGGCCGTCGGCACCGGCGAGGCCTACGCGGTGGGCGCGGGGGGCGAGGTTCTGCACCGGGTAGCGGGCTCGTGGAGCCGCGAGACCCCGTTCACGTCCGCCAACCTGAACTCGGTATGGGCGGACAAGCCGCGCGACTGGTTCGCCGTCGGTGACGGCGGCGAGATATGGAGCAACCGCGGGGCGGGGTGGACGCCCATGGCCTCGCCGCGGACGGGTGACCTCCTCGTGGTGGCGGGAAGCGACAGCGCGTACGCGTTCGCGGCCGGCGCCATCGACTCCGTGCTCTTCTACGACCAGATCGGATGGCGTCCCCTGGCCCCCAACCCGACGCAGCGCATGGCGGCGATCTGGGCCACCATCTGCCCGTTGCCCCCGGCGCCCGTGGCGGGCGAGGAGACGGGCAACGCCGTCGGACTGCACTGCTCGAACACGTACTTCGCCGGTTCGTCGGAGGCGATCGCGCGCTACACGTTGATCGGCACCTACGAGCTCCTGCAGGCGCCGCGGTGAGCCGGCGGGAATTGGCCCCTTGTCGCTCCGCGGCCGCGGGCGTATAATGAAGGTCAAGCAATCACGCGCGGCCCGTGGTCCGCGCGCCTCGCTGAGCGCCCCCACGATTCGACGTCCGGACTTCTCGTTCGGACATAAGGAGTCAACATGAAATCTCGAACGCGCGCCATGGCCGCCTTGCTCGTTCTTGCGACGGGCATGCTGGCGACCGTTCTCGCAAGCTGCAGCAACGACTCGTCGACGGCTCCGCCGGCGCCGATCACCCTCGATGTGTTCTTCGACATCAACGTGTCCGGCCAGCCGGTGCAGCTGAACTCGATGATCTACACCAACGACACCGGCACCAAGTACAGCATCAAGACGCTGCGCTTCGTCCTGACCGACGTGTACCTCCACGCCACGGACGGCACGAAGGTCAAGCTGGCGGACCTGCACTACTACACGATCACCGATCCGTCGACGCAGACGATCCACGTCTCGGCGGGGGTTCCGCACAAGGACTGGAACCGGCTCACCTTCATCTTCGGGCTCGACGAGACCAAGAACGTCCGCGACAAGTACATCAACATGCAGAAGTTCCATCAGGAGATGGCGTGGCCCACGGGCATGGGCGCCACCCTGGGCTACCACTACATGCAGCTCGAGGGGAACTACGAGGAGACACCGGGCGGGGCGACGGCCGGCTACACGACGCACACCGGGGCGCACCAACTGGCCACGGACCCGGTACCGCTGCACTACTACTTCGCGGTGGATGCCCCCTTCACGGCGACGCACGTTCACGAAGGCGGGAGCGGCGAGGTGACTATCCACTGCGACTTCAACGGCTGGTACATGGACCATACGCCGGCGGACGCCACCGATACCGAGTATGATTTCCATGACCTGTCCAGCCAGATGATCATGGGGAACCCCGTCGCGCAGGAGAAGCTCCAGGCCAACGGGCCGTTCTGCTTCAGCGCCGACATGGTGGCAACTGGCGGTCACGATCACTAGGTTCCCGCGGGCGGACGCCCGCGGGGTGGCGTCATGAATTGTTCGGAGGGCTGCAACACCGCGGCGAGGGCCGCGGTCCCCGGGAGTAATCGAGGGGAATGAGATTTCATCGCTACGTGACTGCGCTGTGTGTTCTTGCGGCGCTGATGTCGTGCTCCAAAAACTCGGCCGTGGCGCCGGAGCCCGAACAGCCGGAGTGTCCGCCGGCGACGCCGCTCACGCTGGATATTCCCGTCGGCTTTCCCGAACTCGTGAGTCCCAGGAACAACCCGCTCACCGTCGAGGGTGTCACCCTGGGGCGGCGGCTCTTCTACGACCCCATCCTCTCGGGCGACAGCACACAGGCGTGTGGGTCGTGCCATCTCCAGGATCACGCGTTCGGTGACTCGCGACAATTCAGCGAGGGCATCCACGGCGTGAAGGGGAGCCGGCACGCGCCCACCATCGTCAACCCGGGCTGGATCCCGGAGACGTTCTGGGACGGCCGCGCCGACGGCCTCGAGGGCCAGGCCCTGCAGCCGGTTCCGAACCAGATCGAGATGGACCTCCCGTGGTCCCAGGCCGTCGAGCGCCTGCGGCGCCACCCGGAGTACCCCGACCTGTTCTGCGCCGCGTTCGGTAGCAGCCACATCGACAGCACGCACGTGGTGATGGCGATCGCCCAGTTCGAGCGGACGTTCATCTCCGCCAACTCGAAGTACGATCGTGTCGTGCTCTATCAGACGGAGTCGTTCACCCCGGAAGAGCAGAGGGGATACGATATCTTCCGCACCGAGCGGGGGGACTGCTTCCACTGCCACGTGGAGCCGTTGTTTGCGACCAGCACGAACTTCAACAACACGGGGCTGGATTCGGTCATCATCGACAAGGGGCGCGGCCTCGTGACCGGGAACCCCGCCGACGACGGCAAGTTCAAACCTTCGACATTGCGCAATATCGCGGAGTCCCCGCCCTACATGCACGACGGGAGGTTCTTCACGCTGCGCGAGGTCATCGACCACTACAACCTCGGTTTCCACGACGGCCCCGACGTCGACCCGCTCATCCGGGCGCGACTGAGCCGGTCGCCGTTGACCGAGCAGGAGATCACCGACCTGATCGCGTTCCTCGAAACGCTCACGGACACCGATTTTCTGTACAACCCCGCGTTCTCGAACCCCTTCATCGGGCAGCCCGCGGTTGCCAGGATCCCCCCTCCCGCGCGATAATGCGCGCATGAATCGGCGCGAGCTCGCGCGGCTCATCGACCATACCTGCCTCGTGCCCGACGCGACCGCCGCCCGCATCGACGCGCTCTGCGATGAAGCCGTCGAGCACGGGATGCGCGTGTGCGTGGCCCCGGTCTGGGTGACCCGGGCCGTCCGCCGGCTCCGGGGCGCCTGTGGGGTCGTGTCGGTGGCCGGGTTTCCGCTCGGCAGCTCCACGACGGCGATCAAGGTGGAGGAATCGCGCCGCCTCGTCCTCGACGGGGCGACCGAGGTCGACATGGTGATCGCCATCGGCGCTCTGAAGGGCGGCGACGACGGCGCCGTCGCGTCCGAGATCGCCGCGGTCGCCGATGTCGTGCATGCCGGACCGGGCCGCGGGCTCAAGGTGATTCTCGAGACGGCGCTGCTCACCACCGACGAGATCGTCCGTGGGTGTCGCATCGCGGAGGGGGCGGGGGCGGACTTCGTCAAGACCTCCACCGGATTCGCCGCCTCGGGAGCGACGGTGGAGGCGGTGACCCTGATGCGAAGCACCGTCTCGCCGGCCGTCGGAGTCAAGGCGGCGGGCGGGATTCGCGATTACGCAACGGCCATGGCGATGATCGGGGCCGGTGCGGCGCGTATCGGCTCCTCGGCGTCGGTGAACATCCTGCGCGGTGCGCCCGCGTAGCGCGCAACGGGAAGGAACGCAATGAACGGTCAACGAATCGGCGTGATCGGCCTCGTCCTGGCGGTGTTGACGGTCGTCGGGGCCGTCGCGGAGCCGGCGCAGAAGGAAACGGCGGTGCAGGCGGTCGTTCGGCTGGAGGAAGCGCGGCGGCAGGCGATGGTTGCCGGCGACATCGAGGCCATGACCCGTCTGCTGGCGCCGGACGCCACCTACGTGCACTCGACCGGGCTCGAGCAGTCGCGCGACGATCTCCTCGGCGTCATGCGCCGGGGCGAGATTCGATACCGGTCGTTCGACGTGGAATCGGCGTCGTACCGGACGTACGGGTCCACGGTGGTCGGCACGGGAGTCCAGACCCTTGACGTCGAGGCGTCCGGGAAGTCGCAGACGTTCCGGTCGCGTTACACCGTCGTGTACGTGCCGATCGAGGGGGAGCTGAGACTGGTGGCGTATCAGTCGACCGCGTTGCCGATGATCGTAATGGAGAAGAAGATCAGCGACGAGTGAGCCGGGTCGCCGACCGGCGCCGTCGTGACATCCACCTCAAAGAAAGGGAAAACCATGGTCAACACACCCTCGACGATGCTGCCGCTGGGAACGCGGGCGCCCGAGTTCAGCCTTGCTGAACCGGCGACGGGAAAAACGCGATCGCTGTCCGACTTCAAGGCTCCGACGCTGGTGGTGATGTTCATCTGCAATCACTGTCCGTTCGTCATCCACGTGCGCGACGAGATCACGCGAATCGCGCGGGATTATTCCGAGCGTGGCGTGGATTTCGTTGCGATCAACTCCAACGACGTCGAGGCGTACCCGCAGGACGGCCCCGGCCCCATGGCCGAGCTCGTGCGCGAGATGGGGTGGAAGTTCCCGTTCCTGTTCGACAAGACGCAATCGGTCGCCCGGGCCTACCACGCGGCGTGCACGCCGGACTTCTTCGTCTTCGACGCCGGGCGCGCTCTCCGTTACCGCGGGCAGCTCGACGACAGCCGCCCCTCAAACGGCAAACCGGTGACGGGGGCGGACCTGCGCGCCGCCATCGACGCCGTGCGCGATGGCAAGCCCGTGGCGGCGGAGCAGCGGCCGAGCATCGGGTGCAACATCAAGTGGGCCGCGGGTAACGAGCCCGACTATTTCACCTCGTTCATTTCGGGGAAAAAGACTGGTTGAACGGGTTGCCCTTCGGAACCGTGATCACGATGAATCCGCGATTGGCCGCCGTATGGCAGTTGTTGCACGAGTCGATGTAGTTCGAGTAGGCGGTGGTGGCGGTTGCCCAGTCGGACGCGCCCAGCGCCTTCGAGAGCGGGACCGTGACCGGATCCATCATGGCCCTGGAGAGCGTGGCTACCTGGATGCCCTGGTAGACTGGGAGCCGCTTCTGGATGAGATCGAAATTCTCGCCCAGCTCCTTGAGGTAGAAGTCCGCCAGCGGCTTGTTCTTGCTCTCGATCGAGAGACCCAGCTTCTGGACGAGGTGCTGCCCGTGAGCCATGTAGTACGACAGGTCCTCTACGCCGGCCGTGGTTTCGGCGCGTGCGTCGGTCACCAGACCGTGATGGCGAAGCTGGAGGAAGAGGACCATATTGAAGAGCAGGGACGCGGTGATGACGACGGCGAGAGAGCGGTGCTTCACGTTGGGGACCTCCTCGAGAATGCCGGAACCCGCCGTCGCCGCGCTGGTTGCGGAGCGCATTCGGCGGTTCCGCAGCGTATGGTGCATTATACAGTTGTAGGCGAGGTCCGTGCCCGATGACACGACGACCGCATGACGCGTACCCAACCACTCCTGCAGCTCGCGCTCGAAGGCCTGCCCCTGCACGCCGTAGACGAGATGCCCGCTGCGCAATACCTCCACTGCGGCGGCGATCGCGGCCTCGTCAAGGTGGGGCAGGGAGAGGCGCAACACCCCATTCAGGCCCTGAAGATCGGCGCCAGCGGCGGCAGCGAGGCCTCGTTGGCCGAGATCCATTCGGC
>CAZCQM010000109.1:0-9899 GCA_964500785.1 uncultured bacterium | reverse complement strand
TGCGTCCCGCCGCGTCGAACACGTCCCCGGAGATCTCGCGGCGGATCCGCTCCGCCACCGTGGTGTCGTCGGCGAGCACGCCGTGCGCCACGCGATCGGCGTCGATGTGGACCCCGTCGAATTTCTGCGCGATGTGCCCGGCGACGGTCGACTTGCCCGTACCGGAAGCTCCCGCGATGCCCACCACGATCATCGTCGTTCCGCTCCTAGTGCGCCTCGAGCCAGTTGGCGCCGGTCCCCATGTCCACCTTCAACGGCACCGAGAGGTCCATGGCCTGCTCCATGCAGCGGCGCACCAGCTCGCGCACGGTGTCGAGCTCCTCCGCGGGCACGTCGAGCAGGAGCTCGTCGTGCACCTGCAGGATCAGTCGGGCGCGCAGGTTCCGCTCCCGCACCTCGCGGTCCACCGCGAGCATGGCCAGCTTGATGATGTCCGCTGCCGTTCCCTGTACCGGCGTGTTCACGGCGACGCGCTCGCTGAACGCGCGGGCGCCGGGGTTGCTGCTCTCGATGTCGGGCAGCGCGCGCATGCGCCCCAGCAGCGTCGACACGGCCCGGTCGCGCCGTGCGCGCTCAATGGTGTCGTCGATGAACCGCTTCACCCCCGGATAGGACCGGAAGTAGTCGTCGATGAAACGCCGCGCTTCGGCGGTCTCGATGCCAAGCGACTGCGCCAGCCCGCGCGCGCCCATGCCGTACACGATGCCGAAGTTGACCACCTTGGCGCGGCTGCGCATGTCGCCGGTCACCTCGTCGAGGCCCACCTTCATCACCCGCGCCGCGGTCGAGCGGTGCACGTCGTCACCGTCGCGGAACGCCTGCTGCAGCGCGGGATCACCCGAGAGATGGGCCAGGATCCGAAGCTCGATCTGCGAGTAGTCGGCGTCGAGCAGCACCCAGCCCCCCTCCCGCGCCACGAACGCGCGCCGGATCTCCCGCCCCTCCGCGGTGCGGATGGGGATGTTCTGCAGATTGGGATCCGAGCTGGAGAGACGCCCCGTGCTTGCCACCGCCTGATTGTACGACGTGTGCACCCGCCCCGTCTCGGGGTGGACGAGCCGGGGAAGCGTGTCGACGTACGTGCTCTTCAACTTCACGAGCAGCCGCCACTCCAGAAGCAACCCGACCACCTCGTGGCTCCCCGAGAGCGACTCCAGCACGTCGGCGTCGGTCGAGAATCCGGTCTTGGTGCGGCGCGCCGGTTTGAGCCCGAGTCTGTCGAAGAGTATCTCGCGAAGCTTCGGCGTCGACGCGATGTTGAAGCGCTCCCCCACGCACCGGTACACCGATTCCTCGAGCTCCCCGATGCGCTTGCCGTAGCGGCGGGCCAGGTCGTCGAGAAACGCGGTGTCGACGCGCACGCCCGTCATCTCCATGCGCGTGAGCACCGCCGACAGCGGCATCTCCACGTCGTGGAAGAGCGAGCGGACCTCGGACGCCTCCAGCACGGGCGCGAACACGTCTTTCAAACGGAGCGTGTAGTCGGCGTCCTCGCAGGCGTAGTCGACGACGCGATCGAGCCCGACGCGCCGGATGTCCTTCGTCTTCGCGCGCCGCTCGAACAGCGCTTCGAAGGGGATCATGCGGTGGGCGCAGAAGTCCTGCGCGAGCGCGTCGAGCCCGTGGCTGCGCCGCGACGGATCGAGACAGTACGACGCGAGCATGGTATCGAACGCGATCCCGCCCAGGGGCATGCCCGCGCGCTCCAGAGCGATGGCGTCGTACTTGATGTGCTGCCCGATCTTGCGCGGCGATTCGGAGGCGAGCACCGGTCCGAGGCTGCTCCGCACGAGTTCCGCAGGCAGCCCCGGCGCCCGCTCCGGGGGCAGGAGGCCGGGGAGTTCGGCGTCGATCGTGCTGCTCACCGGCACGTACACCGCCTCCCCGGGGGCGGTCGCGATGGAGATGCCGGCGAGCACGGCGCGCATCGGGTCGATTCCCGAGGTCTCTACGTCGACGGCGATCTCGTCCCGCGCGCGCAGATCACGCGCCAGCTCGGCCAGACCGGCCTCAGTATCGACGCACCGGTAGTGCACGGCGACCGCGCGGGTATCGACGGGCGCGACCGGCCGGGGCGGGGCGGCCTGGGCGGGCGCCGCGTCGCGGAAGATCTGCTCGCGCAGCCGCTTGAATTCGAGCGCGTCGAGCAGCGCCTCGAGCGCGGGCGTGCGGAAATCCTTGACCGCGAGGTCCTCCAGGCGGAGATCCACGGGCACGTCGTCGCGCAGCGTCACCAGCTGGCGCGAGTGGAGCGCCGCGTCGCGCCCCTCTTCGAGGCGCCGGCGGACCGACGGCTTCTCGATCTCGTCCAGGCGCCGGTAGATCTCGTCCAGCGATCCGAAGCGTTGCAGCAGATCGGTCGCCGTCTTCTCCCCGATGCCCCGCACGCCGGGGACGTTGTCGGTGGCATCGCCCACCAGCGCGAGGAAGTCGACGAACTGCTCCACGCGCAGGCCCGTCAGCGACACCAGGCCGTCCGGGTCGAGCTCGCTCTCCAGCACGGTTCCCTTCCCGGGGCGGATGACGTGCACGCGGTCGTCGACGATCTGCAGCAGGTCCTTGTCCCCCGACACGATGCGCACCGGCACCGCGTCGCTCCAGCGCCGCGCCAGCGTGGCCAGGATGTCGTCGGCTTCGAAACCCGGCGCGTCGATGCGGACGATCCCCATCGCGTCGAGCGCCTCGAAGATGCGCGGGAATTGCCGGATGAGTCCGTCGGGCATCTTCGGGCGGTGCGCCTTGTACTGCTCGTACTGTTCGTGCCGGAAGGTGCGCTCTTCGCTGTCGAACGCCACGGCGACGAATTCGGGCCCGAGTTTCTGGATCAGTGAGAGCAGCGTGTTGAGAAAGCCGTAGACCGCGCCCGTCTCTTCACCCGACGACGTGCGCAGCGGCGCCCCGGAGAAGGCGAAATACGACCGGTAGGCGAGTGCGTGGCCGTCGACGAGATAGAGAGCCACGACGTCTCCAGGTTACGCCGCGCGGTAGAGCCCGTGACGGCCGATGTACTCGGCCACCGGGCCGGGGATGGACGCGCCGGCATCGTCGCCGCGCTCGATCGCCAATCGGATGTCCGACGACGATACGTCGACCCGCGGGGCTTCGAAAACGACCACCGATGCGTCGCCCTCCACGTTCAGGACGACGGGCGCGCGGTCGCGCGGGAAGACGACAAGCGTGCACAATCGAAGGATATCGTCGGGTGCGTGCCACGCCGGCAGGTCGCAGAGGCTGTCCGCCCCCATGATGAAATAGAGATCGGCCTCGGTCCGCGCGCGGCACGCGCGCAGGAGGTCGGTCGTGTACGACGGCGCGTGGGATTCCTCGATGCGTGTCACCGCCAGTCCGGGCACGCCGTCGATCGCGGCCTCGATCATCGCCAGGCGGTGCGCGTAGTCGGTGACGTCGGCTCCTTCCTTGTGCGGAGGGGCCGGAGCGACCGACATCAGGACGCGATCGAGCGCGAGCACGTCGAGCGCCGCGGTCGCCATGCGGATGTGACCGACGTGGGGCGGGTCGAACGTTCCGCCCAGGACGCCGATGCGGGCACCCGACCACAGCGCGTCCCGGTCGCTCACCGCCGGGCCTCCTTGAGCTTCGACTGAGCAAGGCGCTTCACCGGCAGATCCTCCGGGTACGCGAGCACCTGCGTGAACTGCCGGATGGCCTCCTCCTTCTCGCCGCGCCGGAGGAGGATGTCCCCCTTCAGGTACAGCGCCTCCGCCCAGTACCGGTTGTCGGGATAGTCGTCGATGACCTTGTCACAGTAGATCATGGCCGCCTTCCCGTTCTTCTGGCGGTAGTACCAGCGCGCCGCCGTGTAGGCCTTCTTCGCCAGCTTCTCGTTGATCCTGCGGATGTAGTCTTTGGCCTCCTGCGCGTGGGGCCCGTCGGGGTAGGTCTGCAGGTACTGGTTGAAGCGACTCAACGCCTCCTGCGTCTTGGTCTGGTCGCGCTCGGCGCGCGGCGACTGGCGCCACGCGCACACGCCCATTTCGAAGAGCGCATCGTCGACGTATTCGCTGTATCCGTAGTTGGAGATCAACACCTGGTACTCGATCGACGCCACGGGGTAATCGTGTCCGCGAAAGTGCGATTCGGCGAGCATGAACTGCGCGTAGTCGGCGCGGTCGTGTCCGGCGTAGCGCTCCACGAACTGCTGGTAGAGCGTGGCCGCGCGAACGTTGTTTCCTTTGTTGAAATACTGGTCCGCGCGCGCGAGGACCGCATCGGGCGTGCCCGGTATCTTGGAAGCACCGCCCACACACCCGGCCAGCAGTACGACGAGCAGGCACACCCCGGCCAGGAGGGACCTTCCCGTCACTTGAGTCCCGCCTCCTGCAGGGCCTCGATGCGCGCGCGCGCCTGATCAATGACGCGCCCCGAGTCGCCCCGGTCCCCGCGGATGATCTCCCGGTAGACGGCGTAGGCGTCCGGGATGTTGTCGGTGGCTTCGTAGGACTCGCCCAGGAGGAAACGCGCCTTCTGCTGCAATGACCGGTTCTGAGACCGCGCCGCCAGCTCCTTCGTCAGCTCGATCGCGTGCTCGTAGTCGCCGGCGTCGTAGGCCTGCTGGGCTTCGTCGAGCGCGATGTCGTCGAGGCGGGCCGAGGCTCGGCTCGCCAGGTCGCTGCGCGGGTACCGGGCCACCAGGGTCTCCATGGCCTCGCGCGCCCGCGTGGGCTCGCCGAGCGCCTTCCAGCATTCCGCCAGATTCGCGTACGCGGTCTCGCACGCGGCGGTGTCGGGATAGGCCTTGACCGCCTGGTCGTAGAGCGACGCGGCTTCCGCGTAGTCGCGCTCCTGGAAGCACACGTTCGCCACCGCGAAGCCGTACCGGCCCAGATCGATCGACGGCGACAACTCATGGGCCTTGCGCATCCGTCGCGCCGCCATCTCGCTGCCCGGCGCCTCCATGGCGCGCGACCACAGGAAATCGGCCGCCCGTTGCGCCATGGTACTGTCCGCCCTCACCGCCGTGTCGATCTCGCGGAACCCCTCGTGGTCGCGTGCGACCGCGACCAGCGACATTCCATAGTAGAGGTGCGTGCGGGGAGAATCCGCGCCCGTGCGCAGCGCGTGGCGGCCGAGGGCGACCGCATCGGCGTAGTTGCCCTTCTTGAAGGCGCGCTCGACTTCCCGCGACGCGCCTCCGCGACCGCATCCCGCCATGCCGGCGAGCACGAGCGCGACGGCGATTCCCGCAGCCGCGGGTGAGATACGTCCCCGGTTTCTAGTTGCCACTCTGATTGGAAAAGAACAGGTAGATGAGTCCCACGATGATCCCGGTGACGAACACCGGTTCCGCGTAGCGTCCCCAGCCGCTGGCCGGGACCGCCGGCTGCGCGAAGGCGTAGGTCCCTTCCTCGACCCGCGCCGTGTCGCCCGCGTCGAATACGTCGGAGGACGTTCGCTCCGCCTCCCCGGTCCACAGCACGCGCCCCGATGCGCCGTCGCTGAGCGTGGCCAGGATCCGCACCGCCGCCTCGCGCCTGACGCGCTTGCCTCCGATCAGGTGCGAGCGGAACACATCCGGGTAGGTGACGTCGAACGCGATGTTCTGGAATTTGAGCACGAGGCCGGGCGCGGACGGGTCGTTCGTCGCTCCGGCCGGATCGGCGCCGGAAGGCGCATTCCCCGCTCCGGCCGGATTTGCGCCCGCGGCCGGACTGGCGGTGACCGCCGGGTTACCGCCGGCCGGCGGCATTCCACCCGCCGCCGGATTCGCGCCGCCCGCGGGACGCGTGTCGGCGACGACGACGGCCACTCCGGCGCGCGTCAGCGTCCCCGTGAACACGTTGGACACGAAGACGTAATCCTCGCCCGTCGCGAAGGCCTTCACCCGCAGCGTGTGACCGGCCACCCTGTCCCCGAACCCTTTGTACAGCTCGTCCACCACTTCGGACGTCAGCCGCGTCATCAGGTCGATGTTCGTCTCGCCGGGATCCGCCCACGCGCCACCCGCCGGGGCGGACACCACCGCCCACGCGACCGCCGCCGCGCAGGCCCATCCTGCTCTCGCCCGCACTACTCGCACTGCTCGCTCCTTGTTCGGGATTCGGACGGGGAGACCACCCGTCCGCGCAGATCGAACACATCCGTCTCGGTGACACGCACATCGACGAAGTCACCCACGCGCGCGTCGCCCTCCACGTAGACCTCGCCGTCGATCTCGAGCGCCTGCCCGTAGAAACGGCCTGCTCGCGCGCATCCGTCGTACGATGCGTCGCTCGCGTCCACATCGCGATCGACGAGCACGCGCACCACCTCGTCCCGGAAACGCGCCCGTGCCCCGAACGAGGCCGCTTCCTGGACCGCGGCCAGCTCGCTCGCGCGCTCGGCCGCCACGGCCGCCGTCTCCGCCGGGGCCAGGGGAGCCGCCTCCGTGCCCGGCTCCGGAGAATACGGAAACACCCCCAGAGAATCAAACGCGAAATCCCCCACGAACGCCTTGAGATCCTCGAACTCTGCGTCGGTTTCGCCCGGGAATCCCACGATCACCTCGCTGCGGATCACAACGTCCGGGAACGCCGACCGGATGCCGTGCACGAGCCGCTCGACGTGGTCCCGGTCGTAGCCGCGCTTCATGGCGGCGAGCAGCCGGCTCGACGCGTGCTGCACCGGCATCTCCAAATACCGGCATACCGATTCGTGTTCAAACAAACGCGCCACGTGGTCCACCGTCAAGCCTGCCGGATGCAGATAGAAGATGCGGATCCACTCCACACCGGTCGCCGCGATGCGGTCCACCAGCTCCGCCACCCGCGTTCCCCCGTCCCGGTACGAGACGATGTCCTGCGCGAGCAGGGTAACCTCGCGAACACCGCGGGCCACCAGCGAATCGACCTCGCGCACGATGGAATCGGCCGGACGCGCCACCTGTCGCCCTCGGATGACCGGAATGGCGCAGAACGAACAGGACCGGTTGCACCCCTCCGCCACCTTCACGTAGGCGGTGTGCGGCGGCGTCAGAAGATCGCGCGTCTCGAACTCCGCGAACCGGTCCGCGCCACCCCGCGCCTGCATCCGCTCCACCGGCCGGTTGCGCCGCCAGCCGTCGATCATCTCGGGGAGCCGCGCGTGCGCGCCCGTGGGAAGGAAGTGATCCACCCAGGGCAGCTCGGCTTCGATGTCCTCGCTGCGGTGTCGCGGAAGGCAGCCCATGAGTACGAGGCGCTTGCCCTTCGACCCGCGCTTGAAGTTCGCCAGGCGCCGCGTCTCCTCGACCGTCTCGCGCCACGACGAATCCAGGAACGAGCACGCGCCCACCATGAGCAGGTCCGCGGCCGACGGTTCGTCGGTAATCTCGCACCCGCTGCGGCGCAGGATCGACAGCGTCGCCTCGCTGTCCACGAGGTTCTTGGGGCACCCGAGAGTGACGACGTACGCCTTCATGGCCAGCGTGGATGGTTCATTCCGGGTTCGCCGCATCGAGGTACACTTCGCGGGGTTTGGATCCGTCGGGCGGCCCCACGATCCCCTGCTCCTCGAGCTGATCCAGCAGACGCGCCGCGCGCGAATACCCGATGTGCAGCTTGCGCTGGAGCAACGATGTCGATCCCTGCTTGTACCGCGCGACCACGCCGCGCGCGTCGTCGAAGAGCGGGTCCAGTTCCCCGCCCGCTTCCGCAGAGCCCGCGCGCGCGCCGGCGAGGTCCAGCGCCGCCTCGTCGTACCGGTACGACTTCCAGTGGCCGATCAGGTGCTCGATCTCCGCCTCCGACACCCAGGCGCCGTGGAGACGCGCCGGCTGGGGGTGGTGCGCGTCCAGGTAGAGCATGTCGCCCTTGCCGAGCAGCTTGTCGGCCCCGATCGTGTCGAGGATGGTGCGCGAGTCCACCTTGGTCGCCACGCGGAACGCGATGCGCGTCGGGAAATTCGCTTTGGTCTTGCCGACGATCACGTCGACCGAGGGGCGCTGCGTCGCGAGGATCATGTGGATCCCCGCCGCGCGCGCCATCTGGGCCAGGCGTGTCAGGAGCGATTCGATGTCCACGCCCTTGGCCAGCGCCAGGTCACCGAGCTCGTCGACGACCAGCACGATGTACGGCAGCCGCTCCGCAGGCTCCTCTCCCTTGGGCTGGAGGACGATCTTGGCGTTGTAGCTCTCGAGGTTGCGCACCCCGTTGCGCCGGAACAGATCGTTGCGGCGGCCCATCTCCCCCACCAGATACTCGAGCACGCGCGCGGCCTCCTTGGGATCGGTGATCACCGGGTGCAGCAGGTGCGGGATTCCGTTGTACTGCGACATCTCCACCATCTTCGGATCCACCAGCAACAGGCGCACGTCGCTGGGCCGGTAGTGGAGCAGGATGCTCGCGAGCAGCGCGTTCAGGCAGATGCTCTTTCCCGATCCCGTCGTCCCGGCGATGAGCAGGTGGGGCGCCTCGCACAGGTTCATCAGGAACGGCTTGCCCACCACGTCGACACCCATGCCCAGGATGACACCCTTGAGGCGCTGGGCCTCCGTTACCTCGCTCAGCACCTCGTAGAGGTAGACCGTGCGCGCTTTCGGGTTCGGAATCTCGATACCGACCACGGCGCGGCCCGGGATGGGCGCGATCAGTCTCAGGCTGCGCGCGCGCATGGCGAGCGCGAGGTCGTCGCTCCGGCTCACGATGTCCTTGATGCGCACACCCGGCGCGGGCTCGAACTCGAACGTCGTGACGACGGGCCCGTAGTGGACCGCCGTCACCTTTCCCTCCACGCCGAACTGGGTCAGCTTCTCTTCGAGCACGCCGCTCCAGCTGCGCAGGTCGTCGCG
This sequence comes from uncultured bacterium, assembly GCA_964500785.1. Classification (GTDB taxonomy): domain Bacteria; phylum Krumholzibacteriota; class Krumholzibacteriia; order WVZY01; family JAKEHA01; genus JAKEHA01. The sequence goes on along the minus strand of CAZCQM010000109.1, from coordinate 1,135 downwards.
CGAGAACGACGCGCCGTCTTCGCGGGGCTGCTCGAGGATGGCCAGCGTGGGCAGCGACGAGTGCTCCAGGGGCGTCGTGCGCGCGGCGCCGTCGGCGGCCGGAGCCGCCTTGCGCACGGCGCGGGGGCGGGACTGGTTCCGCACGCGCGGCTCCGCGATGGCGATCTCGGGCCCCCCGCGCCGTTTGCGGACGGCCTCGGCCGGCTCTTCCCAGTCCGCGACCGCGCCCGCGCCCGGGGGTGCCGCGGGTTCGGCCGCCGTCGACCGTTCCACCGCGCTGCGCACGTAGTCGCGCGCCACCTCGCGCTTGCGGGACCACGCCGACCGCGCGGATTCGGCCATCGCACGCGCGCTCTCGCTCACGCGTCCCGCCGCCGCACCGACCCAGCGCACCACGTGGACCTCTCCCAGGGCGATCAGCAGCACCGCCGCGACCAGGACGATGGCGGACCCGACCTCGCCGAACACCGCGCTCAGGCCGCGCCCGACCCCGTCGCCGATCCATCCCCGCAGCGAGACCATGTCGCGCGTCACCGGCGACAGGGCGAAGAAGGCGTTGAGCAGGACGACGGCGACCAGCCCCTTGAGGGCCACGCGCCGGAACGGTGCCTCGCCGTCGCGCACCAGCGCGATCGCGAGCCCCGCCATGAGGACCGGGATGGTCCACGCCAGCGCGGAGCCGAAAAGACGCGTGACGAGGAACGCCAGGGCGGACCCGAAGGGCCCGGTCGGGTTCGCCACGTGGAAGACGGGTGCCGAGGTGGAGAACGGCCAGTCGAGGTGGCGCACGCCGGCGAGGGCGACGGCCAGGAAGACGGCGACCGCCGCCAGCGAAATGGTAATGAACAGACGCGCTCGATCCGTCACACGCGTTTCCCTCCGCGGTCGCGGGGCGCCCGCGCGGGCGTCATCCGGCTTCCACGAGGCTCTGCAAGGTGAGCCCGCTTTCGTCCCACCGGTACCCCTGCAGGAACCGGGTGCTCAGGTCGCCGCTCTGGAAGCGGGGCTCGCTCAGAATCGCCCTCTGGAAATCGATGGTGCTCTTGACTCCGTCCACGACGCATTCGTCGAGGGCGCGGAGCATCCGCCGGAGCGCCTCGTCGCGGCTCAGACCGTGGCAGATGACCTTGGCGAT
>CAZCQM010000108.1:5654-9954 GCA_964500785.1 uncultured bacterium | reverse complement strand
CCCGAACGGGGTAGCCGGGCGCCGACCGATCCTCTCCCGCCTCCCTCCGTTCCTTCCCTCCACCGGCCCATACGCCCGTGCTGGCATGGGAGTTGCGGGTCCAGTCGGCCGCGCGCCCCCGTGCGACCGCCAGCCCGACCCGATTCGTTGACAATCGGCCACTTACGGAGGTACCCGATGTCCGGAACGACCCTGCGCGGAGCCGAAATCTGCCAGCGCCTGGACGAACTCGCCGCATCCGGCGTCAGCTTCGACACCCTGCTGTCGAGTGCCGTGGACCTGCTCCACAACGCCAGCCCGCGCTTCCACTGGACCGGCATCTACGAGCTGTTTCCGGACCGGACGCTCCGGCTGGGGCCGTTCATCGGCGCCCCCACGGACCACGTCTTCATCTCTGTGGGGCAGGGCGTATGCGGGAGTGCGGTGGCCGAGGGGTGCGACAAGAACGTTCCCGACGTCTCCAAGGAACCCAACTATCTCGCGTGCTCCAGCTCCACCAGGTCGGAGCTCGTCGTGCTGATCCGGGACGAGGAGCACATCTTCGCCCAGATCGACATCGACAGCCATGACATCGACGCCTTCGACGAACAGGCGGAGCGGGAGGTTCGTCGCGTCGCCGAGTGGTTGGCCGCTCGCTACACCATGCGCCGCCGGCGGAAAGAGACTCCGTGAGCAGAAAGCCCGCAGTCGCCGACGCCGAGTCGGTCGAGACGCTGCGCCGGCGCATCGAAGATCTCGAGCGCTGGTTCCAGACGCAGGACCGGCAGATCCGGTTCCTGGAACGCGAGCGCCAGAAGCTGTCGGCGCTGGTGAATCACACCGACGCAGGATTCCTGGTTTTCGACGCCGGCCTGACCGTGCGCTGGCTGAACAACGTGTGCCGTTCCTGGTTCGGCGACGCCCAGGGGAGCCGCCCCGGGCAGCACGCCACCTGCAACGAGCTCCTGTGCGGAGGGCGCACGGTGTGCGCCGACTGTCCGACCGCCCGGTCGCTGGCCACCGCGAGCGTGTCGCACCGCGAGATTCGATTGAACGTGGACGGTCAGACGCGTCACATCTACGCCACCGCGATGCCCATCAAGGCGCCCGACAATCGTGTCGACGAAACCATCCTCATGCTGCAGGACATCACCGACCTCGAGGTGCTGCGGCGCTCCCAGGACGCCCTGCTCCGGGCCAAGGACGTGGCCGAGTCGGCCAACCGGGCCAAGAGCGAGTTTCTGGCCAACATGAGCCACGAAGTCCGCACGCCCATGACCGGCGTGCTGGGCATGACGGGGCTCCTGCTAGACATGGACCTGCCCCCCGAGCAGCTGGAGTACGTGAAGATCATCCAGGCATCGGGACAGGCGTTGCTCGCGATCATCAACGACATCCTCGATTTCTCCCGCATCGAGGCCGGACGGCTCAGCATCGATCCGCTCGCCTTCGACCTGGCCGCGGCCATCGACGAGATCGTGTCTCTGGTGATCGAGAAGGCGGACGCGAAGGGAATCCAGTTGATCGTCCGCTACGCGCCCGACGCCCCGCGGCGTCTGGTCGGAGACGCGGGGCGCATCCGGCAGGTGCTGATGAATTTGGTGGGCAACGCCATCAAGTTCACGCACGAGGGCCACGTTCTCATAAACGTCGATCGCCTGGACGGCGACGACGAGAACGTACGCATGCGGGTTTCGGTGGAGGACACCGGCATCGGGATCGAGTACGACAAGATCGACACCATCTTCGAGAAGTTCACACAGGCCGACGGCTCGATCACCCGTCGCTACGGCGGGACCGGCCTGGGGCTCGCCATTTCCAAGCAGCTCATCGAGCTCATGGGCGGGGAGATGCGCGTGACGAGCCGGGCGGGGAGCGGATCCACGTTTTCGTTCACGCTGACGCTGCCCCTCGACACCAGCGCTCCGGTCGAGCCGCCGCCGGCGGAGAACCTGAAGGGCGTCCGCGTGCTGGTGATACACGACCACAGCAAGGTGCGCAGCGTGCTCAACGAGCAGATCGACGGATGGGGGGCGCGGGCGACCGGTGCCTCGACGGGGGCGGATGCCGTGGCGAAGCTTCGTGAAGCGGTTCAGTCCGGCGACGCGTTCGGCATCGCCGTCGTCGCGGAGAGTCTCCCCGACATGACCATGGAGGCGTTCGCGGCGCTGGTGAAGGGCGATGCCGCTCTGCGTGACACGGCACTGGTCGTGCTGGCAACACTCGGTCAGCAGGGCGATGCGGAAAAATCGCGATCGATGGGATTCGACGCCTACCTGACGCGTCCGGCCCGATCGTCCCAACTGGCCGACGTTCTCTCGGCGGTCTGGAGCGTCCGCCAGCGCGGGGTGCAGGAGGTATTCGTCACGCGCCATACCGCGCCGGAAGCGCGCGCCCATGAAGTCGCCGTGGCCCGCGAGTGCACGCGCGCGCGCGTGCTGGTGGCCGAGGACAACGTGGTGAACCAGCGTGTGGCCACGCGAATGCTCGAGATGCTCGGATGCTCGGTGGACGTGGCGACCAGCGGGCTGGAAGCGCTCAAGAAGCTGGAAGCGGGCAGCTACGACATCGTGTTCATGGACTGTCAGATGCCCGAGATGGACGGCTACGAAGCGACCCGTGAGATCCGCCGGCGCGAAACGCGCACCGGTGAGCGGGTGACGATCGTGGCCATGACGGCCCATGCGCTCCCCGGCGACTGCGAGAAATGCTACGAAGCGGGGATGGACGACTTCGTATCCAAACCGATCCAGAAAGATGTCCTGAGCGACGTCATCGACCGCCACCTGGCGAAGCGGAACCAGACCGCCGATTGATCCGCCCCATCCCTCCTTGCGGAACGCTCCGGTTCCATTATAATTCCACCGCAGTGGATCGAGTTGTCGACGTACGCTTGAGGAGGTTTCCATGAAACGGAGCATCTTTGTCGCGTTGTTCGTGTGGGCGATGGTGGGAAGCGTCGTCGCTCGGGCGGGCGACGTGCAGGTCTCGAAAATGGCGTTGATGACGTTCTCCGGAGAGGTTCAGATCGCCGCCACGCCCGCCGACGTCTGGGCTGCGTTGACGGACAAGGACAAGGCGGTGAGCTGGTGTCCGATGTGGAAGGATGCCAGCAATCGGCAGCCGCTAGCGCAGGTGGGGAACTCGATGGACTTCGTCGATGAGTGGAAGAACCCCGGCAAGTCGGTGGTCATCTTCGTCGATGAAGGCAAGGAGCTTCGACTCGCTCACGTTCCCAACGATGGCAGCTATGTGTGCCAGCTGAAGATCGTCCTGACACCGGAGGGAAATGCGACCCGGGTCGCGGCAACCGAGCAGTACAGTGACGCGCTGGACGCGCCTACCGACAAGGATACTGCCGCCATGATGAAGACGGAAATGGCGTCCTATCTGGCGGGGCTGAAGGCGGTCGCCGAGAAGAAGTAGGGATCGGGTGCTCGAGGGCGGCCCGCGGAAGATTGTCGCAATCCGTCCGCGGGTCTCCCTTGACCGCGACCAGGTCGGCGATCTTGCCCTTCTCGACGCTTCCCAGGTCCTTGTCGATGCGCATGAGGCGTGCCGCCTCCATCGTCGCCGACTGGATCGCTTCCATCGGGGGCATCCCGCACTTGACCATCAACTCGAACTCACGTGCGTTGTCGCCGTGGTGCGACACGCCGTCGCATGGTGGCCCCCGGTAGAATGGTGGGTTGCGCAACGAATCCCGGGAGTATACGGCGGCGCGACGCCCCCTGCAACGTCCGGCCGGCCCGGAGCCGGTCCGCGGGGTACCGCGAGCGGGCGCTCCCGCGAATCGATCTTCCGGACAACGCCGTTGCCGCGATAGGCTGGGGTGGATCGATCGGAGGCGTAGTGTTCTCGTTCCTCAAGAAGCAAAAGCGCGCCCGGTGGCGGGGGCAGCCCTTTCCGGAGGCGTGGACGGCGTATCTCGACGCCAACGCGCCGGTCTACCGGCGCCTGCCCGACGACCTGCGCGTCCAGCTCCACGGACACATTCACGTGTTTCTGGCCGAGAAGGTCTTCGAAGGGTGCAACGGCCTGGAGTTGACGGACGAGATCCGTGTCACCATCGCCGGGCAGGCGTGCCTGCTGCTCCTCAACCGCGAGACCGACTATTTCCCCGATCTCGTGACGGTGCTCGTCTATCCATCGGTGTTCTACGCCGACCTCGCCGAGCCGGACGAACACGGACACGTCGTCAGCGAATACCAGGAGGATCGCTCCGGGGAGTCGTGGGACCTGGGTGTTGTGATTCTGTCGTGGGAGGACATCGCCGAGTTCTCGTCCTCGGGGCGGTCCGGCTACAACGTGGTGCTGCACG
>CAZCQM010000108.1:0-5644 GCA_964500785.1 uncultured bacterium | reverse complement strand
TTCGCGCATCAGCTCGACATGGAGAACGGCGCCCTCGACGGGGCTCCCAGGCTTCCCACGCGGGCGCGGCGCGAGGCGTGGATGCGCACTTTCCGCGAGGCGTACGACCGGTTCGAGCAGGCCGTCTCGTCGGGCCGGAAGACGCTGCTCGACCCGTACGGCGCCGGCGATCCGTCGGAGTTTTTCGCCGTGGCCACGGAGAGCTTCTTCGAGCGACCCCTGGCGCTACGCCGCGAGCACGCGGCCCTGTACGAGGAGCTCGCGCGCTACTACTGCGTCGATCCGGCGTTGTGGTCGCCGGCCGCCGCGAGCGCGTCGACGCCTGCGCGCATGCGCGGCGGACGCGTGCGGCGACGCCGGCCGCGCGGGCGTGGCTAAAGTCGCGGTTGACCGTTCCCCGGCCCGCCGATACCATTCCCGGTCGAATACTCTTCTTGCGTGCGCTCCCGCGCGCGCGTCCGCTTCCTCGAACCATGGTGGGGACTATGGCAAAAGAAACTGCGAAGAAGGGACCGTCGGTGGTGAAGGAGGAATGGGCGTCCAAGCTGGGCGTCATTCTGGCCGTTTCGGGCTCCGCCGTGGGCCTCGGAAACTTCCTCCGCTTCCCGGGACAAGCGGTATCCAATGGCGGTGGCGCGTTCATGATCCCGTATTTCTGCGCGCTGCTGTTCCTCGGTATTCCGATCGGCTGGGCGGAGTGGACCATGGGACGCTACGGCGGACGCAAGGGGCTGCATTCCGCGCCGTCCATTCTCGGAATCTTCGGCCGGGGAAAGGCGGGTCGCTACCTGGGTGTCATCGGCATCCTGATTCCCCTCGCCGTGTCGTTCTACTACACCTACATCGAGGCGTGGTGCCTCGGTTACTTCTTCCACTATCTCCGTGGCGGCGTCGGTGTGGATGCGGCGGCAACCGTGATCGATCAGACGGCGAGCGCGGCGGATTTCTACAGCCATCTGACCGGCCGCGCGCACAACGGCGTACTGGTCGGGGGCTCGATACAAACGTTCGTGTTCTGGGTCGTCACCTTCGCCATCAACATCTGGCTCGTATTCCGGGGAATCTCACGCGGCATCGAGAAGTTCGTCAACTGGGCCATGCCGACGATGGCGGTGCTCGCCCTCGTCGTTCTCGCCCGCGTGCTCACGCTGGGCACGCCGAGCGCCGCCCACCCGGATCAGAACGTCGTCAACGGGCTCGCGTACATGTGGAACCCCAACTTCTCCGCGCTGACCAACCCGCAGACATGGTTGGCCGCGGCGGGGCAGATCTTCTTCAGCCTGTCGGTGGGGTTCGGCGTGATCATCAACTATGCGTCCTACATGAGGAAGAAGGACGATGTCGTGCTGTCGGGGCTCACCGCCTCGGCGACCAACGAGCTCTTCGAGGTCGGCTTCGGCGGCCTCATCACGATCACGGCGTCGTTCATCTTCCTGGGGACGTCGAACATGATCGGGGCCGTGCAGGGCGGGACGTTCGGCCTGGGCTTCACCACGCTCCCGGTGGTGTTCGCCCACATGGGATCGGCGGGGAATCTGGTCGGCGCCATCTGGTTCCTGATGCTGTTCCTCGCGGCCATCACCAGCTCGATATCCATGTACCAGCCGTCCCTGGCTTTCTTCCAGGAAGCGCTGGGGTGGACGCGGCGCAGCGCAACCTCCCTGATGGTGGGGATCTGCGTATTCGGATCCTTCCTGGTGATGTACTACAGCCAGGGTGGGATCTTCTGGTCGACGATCGACGACTGGGTGGGAACGTTCCTCATCTTCATCCTGGCCATGGTGCAGATCATCTGCTTCAGCTGGGTCTTCGGGATCGACAAGGGCCTCAAGGAAGCCCACCACGGCGCGCACTTCCACATCCCGCACTTCTACCGCGTCGTGATGAAGTATGTGACGCCCACCTATCTGTTGCTGGTATTCGTCGCCTTCTGCGCGGAGAACCTGAGCGCGTGGGTGCACTCGGTGATGGCGGAGCCGCTCCGTCAGGGGGCGATCGGGCTGATTCTGGTGGTGGCGATCGTGCTTGTCATCTGTACCCGGATCGGCGAGAAGCGCTGGCGCGCCGCCGGTCTCGACATCGACGGCCGCGTGCCGCTGGACGATTGAGGGGGATGCAATGAAACCGCTGGGCTGGATTGCGCTGATTCTGTCGCTGACGTTCGTCTGGGGCCTCGCCGGCTGGTGCTACTACAAGATCCTGACGGTGGACCACCACAAGAACGACGACGTCTCGTCGTAACGGACGGACCGGGGCGCGGAGCCGTCGGTTGGCCGAGGGAGGAGGTGGCGGTCAGTTTCGTGTGGGCAGGAGCTTCTGCCAGTTCAGAATCAGCGACAGGGGCGCGTCGTCGCTGCTCGTGTTCTGACGCAGCACGACGATACGGCTCTCGTCGCGAGAGACGTCGAAACTATCCGTCCACTGGCCCGCGTACACGCGTTCTTCGGCCCCGATATCCAGTCCCCCCGCGCGCGCCTCGACCGGGACCCTCCAGATCGCTCGGTCTTTGGTGAAGTACACGTGGTGCCCCGCCCAGTGCGGAGCCGCCCCTCCCGACTGCGTGATCTGCCACTTGCGACCGACCTCGCTGAAGGGGATCGCGTAGATCTCTTCGCGCCCGCCCTCGTTGGACTCGAACGCGAGCCAGTTACCGTCCGGTGAGAACGAGACGCCGTAGAGACCGAACGTTCCGCCCAGCGATTTCGGAAGCACGCTGCCGGCCAGGGGATCGGGGGCGTCGCCGCCGCCCACCGGGAACGCCCGAAGCTGGCCCTGCCCGGTGGCCCCCAGCTCGTGGCACAGCACGTAGCGGCCATCCGGCGACCACGCCGCGAGAAACAGATCGTGACCCGAGTTCTCCAAAGGAGCCTCGCGCGCCGCTCCGGCGATGGGCTTGACCAGCACGGAGAGCGCCCCCGCGGGACCCGACGAATACGCGATGCGCAAGCCATGTGGCGACCACGCGGGGTTGCTGTCGTTGACCGGGCTGAAGGTGAACCGGGTCTTCGTCCCACGGGCCATGTCGAGGAGCCAGAGGTCCGACGTTCCTCCGACACGGTCGAATATGCCGCAGACCAGCGTCCGCCCATCGGGCGAGATGCGCGGCGTCCCGGCGAAATTCTCGATCCCGCCGAGCGCGTGGAGCTCCTTGCCCGACCCGTCGACGACGGTGAGCTGGCCGCCGGAAGCATCCTGCCCGACCTGATAGACCGCGATGCCATTGGGCGACACATCGAACACGCCGTGCGTGGCGCCGCTCAAGACCCGCACCCCCTCGGCGATCTTTATCGGATCACCGGAGAGCGAGAAACTCTCTGCGTCAAAGGGCTGGGCGGTGAGGGTTCCCTGGCGGATGAAGAACAGGTAGCCCGCCGCATAGACGGCATCGGATTCCGTGGCGAAGATGTCCTTTTCGGGTTCGCCGTCGATGGAGCCCACGCGAAGCGTATGCCCGGCGTCGCTGCCGCCGAAGCTCCGGACGACGTACAGGAAGTGCTTCTGGTCGGGCAGGAATCGTGGGAAGCGATGCGAGGACTCGTGACGCGTCGAATCCATATGCGTCACCGCTTCCGGAGTTCCCCCCGCCGCGGGGATCTTGAAGATCGCCGTGCCGTAGCTCGGGGCGAAGGCGATGGTCCCGTCGGTGCTCCACGTGCCCCCCTTGCCGACGTCGGCCTCGCAGATCGTGATCGGCGCGCCGCCGGCAATCTCGACCCGCTTCAGCTTGCCCTGTGCGAAGAACCCGACCTGCCGGCTGTCGGGGGACCAGAAGGGGTAGCCGGCTCCGTCGGTCCCGGCCAGGGTCCGGACTTCGTCGCTCGCGAGCTCGCGGACGGCGAGCCGCACGCCCTCCGCCGTGTCGAGAGCGAACGCCAGGTACCGGCCGTCGGGAGATATCACGGGCGGGCCGGGGTGCACGCCGCGAAGGCTGAACGGCGTCCCGGTGGGCGGGACGATCGACGCGCGCAGCAGGTGCTCCTCCGTGACCGGGGCGCGACGCGCGGTCAGGAACCACCCGGCCGAGGTGACGCACAGGAGTGCCGCCAGCACCCAGACCGCCCGCGACCGGCCGCGCGCAGCCGCGCCCGGTGTCGCCGCGGTGGGTGCGTCGTCCTCGCCCCGGGCGATCGACTCCAGCGCGATGCGCGCTTCTCCGATGTCGCGGAGCCGCTGCTTCGGGTCCTTCTCGAGGCAGCGCCGCAGCAGCGCCCGCATCTTCTCCGGCGTCCCGGCGGGAAGCGCGTCCCAGTCGGGCTCGGCGCGCAGCACCGCGGCCAGCGTGTCGCTCACCGTCTCGCCGCCGAAGGCCTGCCGCCCCGTGAGCATCTCGTAGAGCACGCACCCGAAGGCGAAGATGTCCGCCCGGCGGTCGACGCGCCGCCCGCGCGCCTGTTCCGGGCTCATGTAGGCGGCTGTGCCCAGGATCACACCCGCGGCGGTTGGCGAGCTGTTGAGAAGTGTGGGCGATTGCGACAGTCCCGACGCCGATGCGTCGCCCTCGACGGCTTTGGCGAGGCCGAAATCGAGGACCTTCACCACGCCGTCGGCCGAGACGACGATGTTGGCCGGCTTGAGGTCGCGATGAACGACACCCTGCTCGTGCGCGGCTTCCAGCGCGTCCGCCACCTGGCGCGCGATCGCCACCGCCTCGTCGGGCGGAATCGGCCCGCGCGCGATCCGTTTGGCCAGGTCCTCGCCTTCCACCATCTCCATGATCAACACGTGGACGTCGCCGTCGTGCTCGATCCCGTGGATGGTGGCGATGCCGGCGTGGTTGAGGGAGGCGAGGAGGCGGGCCTCCCGCTCGAAGCGCATCAGGCGCTCGGCGTCCCGGGCAAAGGCGTCGGGGAGGACCTTGAGCGCCACGCTCCGACCCAGCCGGGTGTCCTGCGCCCGGTAGACCTCCCCCATGCCGCCGGCGCCGACACGGTCGGTGATCTCGTAGTGCGCGATTTTGCGACCGATCATAGAGCCAATCATGCTACGGCAGACGCGGATGGCTTGCCACCGGAAACGTCGTGCGATATCTTGGCTTTCTTATGACACCGCTTCAGGTCGAGATCGTGTGGGAGGGCGAGAGCCACCGCTTCAGCCTGGCCGACGGCGAGCATACCGTGGGCCGGTCCAGCGAGAACGCCGTCCAGCTCCCGATGGCGCGCGTCAGCAAGAAGCACGCGGCGCTCCGGATCGACGGGGACAGGATCTTCGTCCGCGATCTCGGCAGCCGCAACGGTACCGAGCTCAACGGGAAGCCGATTGCGAAGGAGTGGGTCGAGGTACCTCCGGGGGCGCTGGTCAGCTTCGCCGGTGCCCTCATGCGGCGATCGGGTCCTACGACGACCGCCTCGCACCGACTTCTCGGCGACCACCAGGTGGCGCCGAGCCTGCGCTACAACATCAGCCAGGGATACTCCCAGGCGGCGCAGCACCGACTCATGGGCCGAAGCCAGCAGCTGTTCGAGCTGCTGGCCATGAGCGACGACGTCGTCGCCATCCAGACCGCCGCGTGCCGGTTCGTGGCCGAGAGCGTTCCGGCGGAGCGCGTGGTCATGCTGGCCGACTCGGGCGAGGGAACCAGAGTCGACGCGCGCGAGCGATTGATGCGTATCGGCGATCCCGATGCGCCGCTCCAGTTGAGCTCGTC
>CAZCQM010000107.1:0-9994 GCA_964500785.1 uncultured bacterium | reverse complement strand
GGTCGTCGAGCGGCCGGCGTCCGTCGTCAAGGAACTGGTCGAGAACGCCATCGACGCGGGCGCGCGGATCATCACCATCGCGACCGTCGGCGGAGGCGAGTCGCTGATCGAAGTCCACGACGACGGGTGCGGCATGGCGCGCGAGGACGTCGAGCTCGCGCCGCGCAACTTTTCCACGAGCAAGATCCGCGATGTGGAAGACCTGCACCGCATCACCAGCTACGGGTTCCGCGGCGAGGCGCTCGCGAGTATCTCGGCGGTGTCCCGCTTCGAGCTGGTGTCGAGTGAGGGCACCGGCGGCGAAGGCTGGCGCGTCCAGGTCGAAGGCAAGGCGGTCGACGCCGGGCCCGCGCCGCACGAGCGCGGCACGACGGTGCGCGTCCGCGACCTCTTCTTCAATACGCCGGCGCGCAAGCGTTTTCTCAAGTCGTCCGTCACCGAGCGCAAGCGGATCCTGGAGACGATCCTGGCTTTCGCGCTCATCCTGCCCGAGGTGGAGATCCACTTCGTCGACGACGGGCGCCACGTGCTCGACCTGCTGCCCGCGCCGAGCTGGCGCGAGCGGGTGGCGGCGGTTCTCGGCGCCGACGTCATGCGCCACATGGTGGACATCGAGGCGGAATCGGGCGCGATGCGCGTGACCGGTTTCGTGAGTCTGCCGTCGCACACGCGCGGCAACCGCTTCAGTCAGTTCTTCTTCGTCAACCAGCGCGCGGTCCGTGAGCGCACGCTGGTACACGCGCTCCAGGATGCCAACCGCAACGTGATCCCGTACAAGCGCTACCCCGTCGCCGTGCTGTCGGTGACGATGCCCGCCGACGAGGTCGACGTGAACGTGCATCCAAGCAAGCTCGAGGTGCGGGTGCGCAACGACCGTGTGCTCTTCGGCACGGTTCGCGGCGCGATCAAGAGCGCGCTCAGCGCGCGCAGCGAGTCGTCGATGGCGGTGAGCATGGCGACCGAGCGCGGCGGTCTGGAGGCCGGCGCGCGGTCGTGGGCGCCGGCGTCGCCGGGTGTGGCGGAACACACCGCCGGGGCGGGGGCGCGCATCCGAGACGCCTTCGAGGATTACCTATCGCGCAAGCCGGGCTCCGCGGGCGACGGGGCGCCCGCCACGGCCGACGTCCTCCCGTTTCCGCGCCAGTCGCCGGGAACCGCGGACGCGCCGCAGGTGGCGCCGGCGGACGACGCGCTCTACTGGCAGTTCAACAACGCGTTCATCTTCATCCAGGTGCGCGGCGGCGTGGTCGTGATCGACCAGCACGCGGCGCACGAGCGCATCCTCTTCGACCGGGGCATGCGCCAGCTCGAAGGCGTGGCGCCGCCCTCGCAGCAGATCCTGTTCTCGATCCCGATCGATCTCTCGCTGCGCGAGCTCGAAGTGTTCCGGTCGTCGAAGGACGTATTTCAGCGGCTGGGATTCACGCTCGAGCCCTTCGGAGGGACCAGCATCCTGGTACGCGGGTATCCGCTCGGCATCCGCAACTGGGCCGACGGCCGCCTGCTGCTCCAGATCTTCGACGACATCGTCGCGGACCGGGCGCCGGGCGACACCCATACCGAGAAGCTGGTGGCGAGCTTCGCCTGCCGCAGCGCCATCAAGGCGGGCCAGCGGTTGTCGGTCGAGGAGATGAAGCTCCTCGCCGATCAGCTCTTCGCCGCGGACAATCCCTATTCGTGTCCGCACGGGCGTCCGACCATCCACCGCCTGTCGCTCGACGAGATCGAGCGCTGGTTCCACCGGCGCTGATCGGGATCCGCCCCGGGGGCGGATCGAAAGGACGGTCGCGATGACGGCGTCACCGATTCGATGCGTCGCCGTAATGGGGGCCACGGCGACGGGCAAAACCGAGCTCGGAATCTCGATCGCACTCGCGGTCGGGGGAGAGGTCGTCTCGATGGACTCCCGCCAGGTCTACCGGGGCTTCGACATCGGGACCGCGAAGGTGACCGCGTCCGATCGGGCGCGCGTGGCCCACCATCTCATCGACACACTGGAGCCGACGGACGCGTCGACGGCGGGGCGCCACGCCGCCCTGGCCCGGCGCGCGGCGCGCGACATCGCTGCGCGCGGTGGCGTGCCCGTCTTCGTCGGGGGGACGGGGCTCTACTTCCGCGCACTCTTCCGGGGACTCGCCCCGGTCGCGATCCCACGCGACGCGCAGGAACGGATCCGTGCCGGGTTCGCGGGGCGCGACACGCGCTCGCTCTACGATGAGCTCGCGCGGCGCGACCCGGAGCGGGCGCACGCGCTCTCGCCCAACGACCGCGTGCGCATCACGCGGGCCCTGGAGATCATCGAGCACACGGGGACGCCCGCCAGCCGGGCGCTGGCGCGTCGCGACCCGGATGCGGGCGGCTTCATGTACCTCAAGCTCATCCTGACCATGCCCCGGGCCGTGCTGCGCGAACGCATCGAGGCGCGCACGCGCGCCCTGTTCGACGCGGGGTGGCCCGCCGAGGTGGCGCGCCTGCTCGACGCGGGGGTGCCCCTCGACGCCCCGGCGATGAACAGCCTGGGCTACCGGGAGATCGCGGGCGCCCTCCGGGCCCGCGTCGACCCGCGGACGCGCGTCGACCGGGTGGTCACCGAGACGCGACAGTACGCCAAGCGGCAGGAGACGTTCTTCCGGAGCGAGGGGGACGCGGTCCGCATCGACGTGACCGCGCCCGGCGCCGAAGCGGGCGTGCACCGGCTGGTGCGGGAATTCCTCGCCGGACCGGCGCGGAGCGCGTCTCAATAACAACTTGACACGATGTGGCTAAGATGGTTACATCCCAATCTGTTAGGGGAGCGGGCATAACTCAGTTGGTAGAGTATCAGCTTCCCAAGCTGAAGGTCGCGGGTTCGAGCCCCGTTGCCCGCTCCATCTCGTTCCTTCCCCCTATGCGTCGTCCGAGGAGCATTGCGACCGGGTGGATCGCGGCGGTCGTCGTGGCGTCGGCACTGGCCTGCGCGCCGGGACGGACCGTCGATCCCCGGAGCGATCTCGACCGCGCCGTGGCGCGTTTCATCGCGGGCGACTACCACGGGGCGGTCGACGGGCTGAAGAAGGTGACGGAGGGCTCCGGAGACGACGCCATCCGCAAGGAGGCCTACTCGTACCTGGGGCGCTCCTGCATGGCGCTCGGCGACACCGACGGCGCGTACCTGGCCTTCACATCGGGGATGGAGCTCGGCGATTGTCCGCCGTGCGCGGAGTACCTGGAGCTGTTGTCGCAGTATCAGGCCGGCACTCCGGGGGGGCTGCGGATCATGGAATCGGTGACACGCGCCCAGCTCGCGGGCGCGGCGCTGCGCATGTTCGGCGGGAACGGGGGAGCGCCGGACCCGGCGGGGCCGACGCCGCTGGCGCAGGTCGAGGCGCGGGGATGGCTCCCGCGGCTGCCCGACGGCCGCGACCACGCCGACGATCCGGTGACCCCGGCGGCGTTGTACGTGTTCGTCGCGCGGGTGCTGGCGGATTCCGGCATCGAGGGCCGAACCGATGAAGTGCTGCCCGGCGGCTACCGTCGCGCGGCCGGGAACGATCAACCCGTAACGGGGCGCGAGGCGCTCGCCGCCCTGGAGCGCGTGCGCGAGATGAGAGAAACGCATGGCCGATAGAGAGCTCGAAATCGTATCGATGAAGGACCCGGCCGACCTGGGTCTGGATCCGTCGGTCCTCGCCGTCGGCGACCACATCCTCGAGGTGGCGGGACGCCGCGCCGAGGACCCGATCGATTTCCATTTCCACTCCTCGCGCGGGCGCACGGTCGCACTCAAGGTGCGGCGCAGCGACGGGCGGGTCGACGACGTCGTCCTGCCCACCGCGGCCGTCGCGGGTCTCGAGATCTGGTTCGAGGCGATGGACTTCCGCCGCTGCCGCTGCAAGTGTCCCTTCTGCTTCGTCGATCAGATGCCCGCCGGACGCCGCGAGTCCCTCTACGTCAAGGACGAGGACTTCCGCCTGAGCTTCCTGTACGGAAACTTCACCACCATGAACGACATCTCCGACGAGGAGCTGGCGAAGATCATCGAGCAGCGCAACTCGCCGCAGTGGGTCTCGGTGCACGTCATCGAGGAGGGGATGCGCCGCTTCATCTTCGGCCGGCCGATGCGCCGCGACATCGTGCAGACGTTGCGGACGCTGGCCGAGGGCGGCATCACCCTCCACACGCAGGCCGTCATCGTGCCGGGAAAGAACGACGGCGAGTACCTGGACGAGACCATCGAAACGCTCGAGTCCATCCACTCCAACGTCGCCACGCTGGGCGTGGTGCCGGTCGGGCTGACGAAGCACCGCGGTGGTCTCGCCAGCATCCGCTCGTTCCGCGACGACGAGATGGGAGCGGTCATCGACCGCATCGAGCCGTACCGCGCGCGTTTCCTGGCCTCGCGCGGGAGCCGCTTCGTGTTCGCCAGCGACGAATGGTACGTGGGCGCCGCGCGGGATGTGCCCGCCGCGGACGTGTACGAGGGGTTTCCACAGCTCGACAACGGCGTTGGCTCCATCCGTCACTTCCTCGAGGACATGGAGTCCGACCTCGAGTCGGTGACGCTGCCCGCGGACGCGGGGCACATCCGCCTCGCCACCGGATCGCTGGGCGCGCGCGTCTTCGAGCGCCACGTGTTTCCGCTGCTGCGCGCGCGCGGCATGCGCGTCACACCGCGCGTGGTCACGGTCGCGAACGACTACTTCGGCGCCGGGGTCACCTGCTCGGGGCTGCTGGTCGGCGCCGATATCGTCTCCGCGGTGCGCGCCGACGGGCCGCCGTCGACGACGTTCATCCCGCCCAACTGTCTCAACTACGACGGCGTGACCATCGACGAGATGACGGCAGGCAACATCGGGGACGCCCTCGGCGCGCCGGTGGTCGTGCCGGACGAGTCGTTCGTCGAAGCGCTGTGCGATCACGCCGCGTCGGGGTCGGCGCCATGAAGGGGCCCGCGATGGTGGCCATCGTCGGCAGGCCCAACGTGGGCAAGTCGACGTTGTTCAACCGGCTCACGTCGGGGAGGCGCGCCATCGTGCACTCGACGCCGGGTGTCACGCGCGACGTGCAGCGCGGCATCGCCGAGTGGTGCGGGACCTCGTTCGAGCTGGTCGACACCGGCGGGCTCTTCTCCGGCATCGTGGACCCGCTGGTGGAGCGCGTGGAGGAGCGGGCGATGAAGGAAGCGCGGGCGGCGGACGTCATCCTCCTGGTCGTGGACGCCGAAAACGGCTTGATCCCCGCGGACTTCGACGTGGCCAAACGCGCGCGCGACACGAGCCTGCCCGTGCTGCTGGTGGCGAACAAGACCGACCGTGGCGCGTCGCAGCGCAACGCGGGCGAGTTCCATCGCCTCGGATTCGAGACCGTCTACGAGATCAGCGCCCTTCACGGCGACGGAACCGGCGACCTGCTCGACGACGTGGTCAAGCTGCTCCCGCGCTCGGCGGCGCGCGAGATCCACACCGACCTGCGCCTGGCGATCGCGGGCGTCCCCAACGTCGGCAAGTCGAGTCTGGTAAACGCGCTCCTGGGCGAGGAGGCGGCCATCGTCGATTCGCGTCCCGGGACCACGCGCGACAGCATCGACATCTCGCTGGCGTGGAATCGGCGGCGCGTCACGCTGGTCGACACGGCGGGGATCCGGCGCAAGGCGAAGACCTCCGAGGATCTCGATATCCTGAGCACCGTCAAGAGCCTCGAGTCGATCGAGCGCTGCGACGTCGCCGTCGTCATGCTCGACGCGTCGCGCGAGATCAGCAACCAGGACGTCAAGGTGGCGAGCTATCCGCACCGGGCGGCGCGTGGCGCCGTGGTGTGCTTCAACAAGTGGGACCTGGTGGCGAAGCGCAATCTCACCTCCGCCGAGATGGAAAAGGAGTTTCGCCGGCGCTGCGGCTTCATGGGCTATGCGCCGGTGCTGTTCATCTCCGCCACGACGCACCAGCGCGTGAACAAGGTCCTGGAGACCGCGTGGCGCGTCAAGGAGGAGCGCGAGCGGCGCATTCCGACGTCCGAGTTCAACCGCTTCCTCATGCGCATCGTCGAGAAGAACCCGCCGCCGTTCCACGGAGGTGGAAACGGGAAGATCTTCTACGGGACGCAGGTCGACGTTGCTCCGCCGACGTTCACGCTGTTCGTCAATCGCGCCGCCCACTTCGGGCGGTACTACCTGCGCTTTCTCAACAACCGCGTGCGCGAGGAGTTCGGCTTCGAAGGCACCGTCATCCGCCTGGAGCTGACCGAGCGGCGGGGACGGTCGAAGGAGACGCCCGCCCCGCGGCCCACGCGTCGCGCGCGCATGAAGAAACGCTCCGGCAAGAGGACGGTGGGCTCGTGATTTCCGTGGCGGTCGCCGGCGTGTGCGGATACCTGCTGGGGGGTATCCCGTTCAGTTATATCGCGGGGCGGCTGGCGCGGGGGATCGACCTGCGCCAACACGGGAGCGGCAACCTGGGCGCGTCCAACACCTACCGCATCCTCGGCGGACGTATCGCGCTGACCGTCCTGGTCCTCGACGTCCTGAAGGGACTCGTTCCGGTGCTGGTGGCGAGCCGTTTCGATGGTGCCGGCGCCGCGCCCTTCCACGCGCTTGCCGCCGCGGCGGGGGCGATCGTGGGACACCTCTTCTCGCCCTACCTCGGGTTCTCGGGCGGAAAGGGGATTGCAACGTCGGCGGGCGCCTTCGCGGGGCTGGCCCCGCTCGCGTTCGCGTGCGCGCTGCTCGTATTCGCCGTCGTGTTCGCCACGCGCCGGATCGTCTCGCTCGCGAGTCTCTCCGCGGCGGTGGCCCTCCCGATCGCGGTCTACGCGACCGGCCGCGCGGGACTGTCCGATGCGCACGGCTCGGTGTTCTGGGTGACGGTGCTGGTCATGGTGGTCGTGATCGTGAAGCACCGCGGAAACATCCGGCGCCTCGCGGCCGGAACCGAGCCGGTGCTGGCTCGACGAAGGGACGGATGACCATGCACGCCGCCGTACTGGGCGCCGGGAGCTGGGGGACGACGCTTGCCATCGTCCTCGCCGAGAACGACCACACGGTCGCCCTGTGGGATCACAACGACGCGCGCGCGACGGAGGTGTCGCGCGTGCGCGAGAACGCCGTGTTTCTTCCCGGCGTCACCATCCCCGCCGGGGTGACGGTCACGTCGCGCATCGCGGAGGCCCTGGAGGGGGCGGACATGGTCGTGTTCGTCGTGCCGACGCACCGGATGCGGGAGACGGCGCGCGCCGCGCACGCCACGGGCGCCCTGGCCCCGGGTGCGATCGTGGTGAGCGCGAGCAAGGGACTGGAAGAGGGGACGCTGGCGCGCATGAGCGAGATCCTCCGCGATGAGCTCGGCGTCGATGCCACCCGCATCGTCTCGCTGGTGGGGCCGAGCCATGCCGAGGAGGTGAGCCGCGGCGTACCCACATCGATCGTCGCGGCCGGGACGGGGACGGAATCGTGCGTTACCGTGCAGGAGGCGTTCGTCCGACCCTACCTTCGAATCTACACCAACGAAGACATCATGGGCGCGGAGCTCGCGACGGGGCTCAAGAATTCGATCGCCATCGCGGCCGGGATCCTGGACGGACTCGGCTGCGGGGACAACACGAAGGCGGCCCTCATCACGCGGGGGCTGGCCGAGATCACCCGGCTCGGGGTGGCCATGGGGGCCGACGGCACGACCTTTTCGGGTCTTGCGGGAGTGGGGGACCTCGTGGTTACCTGTTTGAGTCGTCACAGCCGCAACCGCCGCGTCGGCGACGCGATCGGCCGCGGCAACACGCTCGAGGAGGCGCTGTCGGGCATGGTGATGGTGGCGGAAGGGGTCCGAACGACGCGCGCCGCGGTGGAAATGGGACGCCGTTTCTCCGTGGAGCTGCCCATCATCGAGATGGTGCACCGCGTGCTGTTCGAGAATCACGATCCGCGGGAAGCCGTCCAGATGCTGATGACGCGCCCGCCGCGTGCCGAGTCACGCGGTCGATCCTCGAAGCGGGCGAAGGGAGGACGCGCATGAGGTACAAGACGACCACCGGAAAGATGTACTACACCATCGGCGAGGTGAGTGAAGTCACCGGCGTGAAGCCTCACGTCTTGCGGTACTGGGAGACGGAGTTTCCGACCCTGCGCCCCAAGAAGAACCGCGCGGGAAACCGGAGCTACCGGCCGCGCGACATCAAGGCCGTCCTCGTCATCCGGGATCTGCTTTATAAGGAGAAGTTCACCATCAACGGGGCGCGCAAGAAGCTCCAGGAGAACTTCGGCAACCCCGATCCCATCCTGAAGCAGATGCAGATCCCGTTCAGCGACCCTCAGGCGCGCCACGTGCTTTTGACCGTGAAACGGGAGCTCGAGGAGATCCGCGCGCTCCTGGACGACAGCGACGCGGACGAGATCGCCGGCACCGGCGCTTGATTGCGCCCGGGAGACTCTGCTACTCTTTTTGTCTGGTCGGGGCGTGGCGCAGTCCGGTAGCGCACTTGCATGGGGTGCAAGTGGTCGCTGGTTCAAATCCAGTCGCCCCGACCATCTTCCTCTTCCACCGCCGCTTCAGCGGTAGCCCAGGTTCGGGGCGAGCCAGCGCTCGGCCTCGGCGCGCGTCATCCCCTTGCGCCGCGCGTAGTCTTCCACCTGATCGCGAGCGATCTTTCCCACGCCGAAGTAGTGCGCACCCGGGTGCGCGAAGTACCAGCCGCTGACCGATGCCGCCGGCCACATGGCGAACGACTCCGTGAGGGTCACGCCCATCGCCGCCTCGCCGTCCAGCAGATCGAACAGCGTGCGCTTCTCCGTGTGATCGGGGCAGGCCGGGTAGCCCGGAGCGGGACGAATGCCACGGTAGGACTCGCGGATGAGGTCGTCGTTGGAGAGCGTTTCGTCCGGCGCGTAGCCCCACAACTCGCGCCGCGCGCGCTCGTGCATGCGCTCGGCCAGGGCCTCGGCCAGCCGGTCCGCGAGGGCTTTGGCGAGGATGGCGCGGTAATCGTCGTGGTCGCGCTCGAAGCCGGCCACGAGGGTCTCGAGGCCGATCCCGGCCGTGACGATGAAGGCGCCCACGTGATCGGCGACCCCGCTGCCGGCCGGCGCCACGAAATCCGAGAGGCAGAAGTTCGGCCGGGAATCGGTCTTCGCCGCCTGCTGGCGGAGGAAGTGGAGGGTGGCAAGGACGCCGGTTCGCGACGCGTCGGTGTAGAGCTCCACGTCGTCCCCGCGCGAGGCCGCGGGGTAGAAGCCGACCGCGGCGCGCGCGCGGAGGAGTCCGTCGCGCACCATGGCGTCGAGCATCTCGCGGGCGTCGTCGAGGAGCGCGCGCGCCTGCGGCCCGACCACGGAATCGTCGAGGATGGCGGGGTAGCGGCCGCGCAGCTCCCAGGTCTGGAAGAAGGGCGTCCAGTCGATACGCTCCACGAGCTCGGCGATGGGGTAGTCGTCGAAGACACGCCGTCCCGTCGTCGCCGGAGCCGGGGCGGCGAGCGCGAAGTCGAGCCGCTCGCGCCGTGCGCGGGCGTCCTCGATGGCGAGGAGGCGGGCCTGGCGGCCGCCCGTGTCGCGCGCCGTGCGGATGGACTTGTACTCGTCGCGGGTGCGGGCGGCGAAGGCGGCGCGGGTGGTCTCGCCGAGGAGTTGATTGACCACGCCGACGGCGCGCGACGCGTCGAGAACGTGGACTACCTCGTGGTCGTACTCGGGAGCGATTTTGACCGCCGTGTGTACGGCGGACGTCGTCGCGCCGCCGATCAGCAGCGGCAGTGAGAAGCCCTGCTTCTTCATCTCGCGCGCCACCCCCACCATCTCGTCGAGCGAGGGGGTGATGAGTCCCGAGAGGCCGATGACGTCTGCCTTCTCCCGCGTCGCGGTATCGAGAACGGTCTGGAAGGGAACCATCACGCCGAGGTCGATGACCTCGTAGTTGTTGCAGCGCAGGACGACCCCGACGATGTTCTTGCCGATGTCGTGGACGTCGCCCTTGACCGTCGCCAGCACGATGGTGCCGTTGTTGCGGACCTTCGTGTCGCCCTCGCGCGCGGC
>CAZCQM010000106.1:7182-10036 GCA_964500785.1 uncultured bacterium | reverse complement strand
CGGAATCACGCAGGCGGTCGAC
Source organism: uncultured bacterium (assembly GCA_964500785.1). Classification (GTDB taxonomy): domain Bacteria; phylum Krumholzibacteriota; class Krumholzibacteriia; order WVZY01; family JAKEHA01; genus JAKEHA01. The sequence continues at coordinate 10,014 of CAZCQM010000106.1, read as the reverse complement.
CCGGTGGCGCAGGAGCTCAAGGCGACTCTTCTCGCCGCACTGCTCGACCGAGGCGATCTGGACGACGCGCTCGTCTTTACGCGCACCAAGCACCGTGCGGACCGAGTGGCGGATTTTCTCGTCAAGCGGGGCTTCTCCGCGGAGCGGATCCACGGAAACCGCTCCCAGAACCAGCGAACACTGGCACTCGCCGGATTCAAGAGCGGGAGACACCGGGTGCTGGTGGCTACCGACATCGCGGCGCGCGGCATCGACGTGGTGGAGCTCGGACACGTGATCAACTTCGACGTTCCCAAGATGCCGGAAGACTACATCCACCGCGTGGGACGAACGGCCCGCGCCGAGATGACGGGCGACGCATTCACGTTCGTGTCGCCGCAGGAAGAGGTGGACATGGGGCGCATCGAGCGGGCCATCGGCAAGCGGCTGCCGCGCGTCCTGGTTCCGGACTTCGACTACGGCGCCCGACCCGCCGGGCGACTGGAACAATCGAGCTCGGAGCGCCGCGCGGCAAGCCGAACGCGAAACAAGACGACCGGAAGCCGCCGCGGGACCGGTCGCGGCAGTCGCCCGTCGTCGGGCAGGAGTTCCGGAAAATCGCGTTCGTCCACACCGTCGAAACCGTCGCGCCCCGCGTCACCCCGGTCGCCGTCACCCCCCGCGCGCCGATCGCGCCGCAAGGGCCGCAGCTGGTAGCGGATGAGACATCGTTTTCGTCTGCAACCCCGTCGAGGGGGTGTCCGCCGTGCGATCCACGGAGCCGTCGCGCTGTGCATGGTCGGTGCCCTCGCTGCATCCGCGCAGGAAACGGTCCCCGGGGTGATCGTCGCGCCCGCCACCCGCGTGGATTTTCCGCTGACCGTTGAGGCGCTCGGCACCGCCCGCGCCAACGAATCCATCGAAGTCCGCCCCAAGATTTCCCAGACGATCACGAAGATCGAGTTCGAAGAGGGCCAGTTCGTCGCGGCGGGCGCGATACTGGTCCGGCTCGAAGACGCGGAAGCGCGCGCCGCCGTGGCCTCCGCCCGGGCGACCCTGCTCGATTCGGAGAGCAAGTACAAACGCACGCAGGAGCTCTTTCAGTCCGATCTCGTGTCGGAGTCACAGGTGGAAACGTCCTCTGCCCGGCGTGATGCGGATCGCGCCGCGCTGGACGCGGCGGAAGCACGGCTGGACAACACCGTGGTGCGCGCTCCGTTCGCGGGGCGCGTCGGATTGCGCCGGGTCAGCCTGGGCAGCCTCGTTGCTCCGTCGACGGTCATCACCACGCTCGACGACACGGACACCATCAAACTCGATTTCGACGTGCCCGAGACGGTCCTGGGACTCGTAGCCACGGGGCTTCCCGTCGTCGCGCGCAGCGCCGCGTGGCCGGACGACACGTTCGAGGGTCGCGTGGAATCCATCGACACGCGCGTCGATCCCGTCAGCCGCACGCTGACCATACGCGCGCTCGTGCCCAACGCGGAGCACCGCCTGCGACCGGGCATGTTCCTCACCGTCCAGTTGCTGCGTCGCGACGTCACCGCCCTGATGATCCCCGAGCAGGCGATCGTTCCGGAACAGAGCCAGCAGTTCGTGCTCATCGTGGGTGACGACGGGATCGTGTCGAAGCGCGAGGTGCACGTGGGGCGCCGGCGGCCCGGCCAGGTGGAGATCGTCGACGGCGTCGAAGAAGGAGAAGTCGTGGTGGTCGAGGGGACGCAGAAGGCGAAACCGGGTTCGCGCGTGCGGGTGATGCAGCGGCTGGAGGTCGAACCATGATCATCTCCGACCTCTCCGTCCGCCGACCCGTCTTCGCCACGGTCATCTCGCTCCTGCTCATCATACTCGGACTCGCCGCCCTCTCGAGGCTTCCCGTGCGCCAGTATCCGGCTATCGACCCGCCCGTGGTCTCGATCGAAACGACATACCGCGGAGCGTCGGCCGAGGTGATCGAGACCAAGATCACGCAGGTCATCGAAGATCGCATCGCCGGACTCGAGGGGATCGTCAAACTCACGTCGTCGAGCAGCGACGAACGCAGCCAGATTCGCGTCGAGTTCAGCCTGGATCGCGACATCGACGAAGCCGCCAACGACATCCGCGACCGAGTGTCGCGCGTCGTCGAGGATCTGCCGGACGAAGCCGACCCTCCCGAGATCGCCAAGGTGGACAACGACACCCAGGCGGTCATGTACCTCAATCTCACGTCGGACCGGATGTCCGGCCTGGAGATCACCGATTATGCGGAACGCTTTCTCACCGACCGCTTCGCGACCGTGGCGGGGGTGGCGCGCGTGCGCATTTCCGGGGCACGTCGCTACGCCATGCGCATCTGGCTGGACCGCGAGGCGCTGGCCGCGCGTGCGCTCACCGTGGCCGACGTCGAAGGCGCCCTGCGCGCCGAGAATGTCGAGCTGCCCGCGGGGCGTCTGGAGTCGACGCAGCGCGAGTACACGCTGCGGACGACCACGGGGTACGAGACCGCCGACGACTTCCGCCGCCTCGTCGTGGGGCGGGGCGCCGACGGCCAGCTGGTCCGCCTGGGCGAAGTGGCCGACGTCCGTCTGGGGGCCGAGAACGAACGCAACGCGGCGCGCGCCAATACGATCCCGGCTGTGTCGCTGGCCATCGAACAGCTGTCGACGGCCAACACGGTGGACGTATCGCGCGGGGTGCGCGCCGAAGTCGACCGCCTGGCGAACGCGCTGCCTGAAGGCATGCGCATCGAAGTCAACTACGACCGCGCCGAGTTCGTGGCGGCCTCGATGAGGGAAGTGGTCAAGGCGCTCATCTTCGCCATCCTGCTCGTTCTGATCGTTATCTATCTGTTCCTGGGTACGATTCGCG
>CAZCQM010000106.1:0-7172 GCA_964500785.1 uncultured bacterium | reverse complement strand
GTCCATCATCGCGACGTTTCTCGTCATGTCGATCATGGGGTACACCATCAATACGCTCACGCTGCTGGGGCTGGTTCTGGCCGTGGGGCTGGTTGTGGACGACTCCATCATCGTGCTGGAGAACATCTACCGCCGTATCGAGAAGGGACAGCCTCCGCTGCTGGCCGCGCTCGAGGGGTCCAACGAGATCGGGTTCGCCGTCATTGCAACCACGCTGGTCCTGATTGCGGTGTTCGTTCCCCTTTCCTTCATCAAGGGCGACGTCGGGCGTCTGTTCAGCGAGTTCGGCATCACGCTGGCCGCGGCGGTGATGTTCTCGAGTCTCGTGGCGCTGACGCTGTCACCCATGATGACATCGAAGCTGTTTCAGGGGCACGAGCAGCGCACCGGACTCGCGCGCTGGCTCGACGGCTTCTTCCAGCGGCTCGCCCGACGCTACCGGCGGATCCTCGAGCGGATCGTCCGCCGCCCGGCACTCGTCATGGTGGGCGCGCTCGTGGTGACCGTCGCGGCGGGGGTATTGATCAAGTTGCTCCCCTCCGAGTATGCGCCCAAGGAAGATCGCGGGGCGTTCTTCGTGCTGATGCGCGGGCCCGAGGGGGCGAGCTATGACTACACGGACCGCTACGCGCGCCAGATGGAGTCCATCCTGATGAAGGAAGTGAATCAGGGGCCGGCGCTGCGCATTCTGCTCCGCCTGCCGGCGAGCTTCGGCACGACCGGAGACGTGAACTCGGCGCGCGCCATCGTCATCCTCAAACCGTGGGGCGAGCGCAAGGAGAGCGCCGAAGAGGTGGCGGCGCGGGTTCGCACGGAGCTGTCGGAGCTGCCCGGAGTGCGTGTCTCCGTGGTGACGCCGCAGAGCCTCGGCATTCGCAGCGACGGGCGACCCGTCGAGATGGTGCTCGGCGGGCCCGACTACGACCAGCTACGCCAGTGGCGCGACCAGATGCTCGCGGTGATGAACGACATGCCCGAGTTGACCGACGTCGACAGCAACTACCAGGAACGCAAACCGCAGATGAAAGTCACCGTGGACCGCAACCGGGCGGCGGCCCTGGGCGTGTCGCTGTCAACCGTCGGTCGCACGCTGGAGACGATGCTGGGATCGCGAACCGTCACCACCTATCTGGACCGCGGGCGTGAGCACGACGTGATCCTGCAGGGCGAGGACGCCGACCGGGCCAGCCCCGACGATCTGACCAACCTCTATGTCCGCTCGAGCACGACCGGCGGCTTGATTCCACTGGCCAATCTCGTGACCCTCGTCGACCAGGCCGGCCCCGACCAGCTGAATCGCTTCGACCGCATGCGCGCGATCACGCTGGAAGCGGCGCTGGCGGACGGCGTGAGCCTGGGGCAGGCGGTCGATGCGCTGGAGAAGCACGCCCGTGAGGCGCTTCCCGCGGCCGCGCGCATCTCCTGGGACGGGGAGTCGCGTGAGTTCCGCCGCACCGGTGGCAGTCTGTATTTCATATTCGGTCTTGCGCTGGTGATCGTCTTCCTCGTGCTGGCGGCGCAGTTCGAGAGCTTCGTTCACCCGATCGTCATCATGGTGACGGTGCCGCTCGCGCTGACCGGGGCGCTCATCGGGTTGGCGATCTACGGGGCCAGCATCAACGTGTTCACGCAGATCGGCGGAATCCTGCTGATCGGCCTGTCCGCCAAGAACGGCGTGCTCATCGTGGAATTCGCGAACCAGCTTCGCGATCGCGGCCTTCCATTCGGCGAAGCGCTGGTTGAAGCGTCTGTCATCCGGCTCCGTCCCATCCTCATGACCAGCGCAGCGACGACATTCGGCGCGTTGCCCCTGCTGCTGGCGACGGGCGCCGGCGCCGAATCACGCCAGCCCATCGGTATCGCGATCGTCTTCGGTGTCACCATATCGGCGGTACTCACGCTCTTCGCCGTGCCCGCCGTCTACGCGGTTCTGGCCCGGAACACGCGTTCCCCGCAGTACGTGTCCCGTATGATCGCCCGACTGCGACACGCGCACCCGACGGCGGGGGAGCCGGTCACGAGCGCACGCACCGACGCGGCGGCCCCGGACACCGAACCCGCCTGACACTGCTTCCAGCACGCGCATCCCACGCATCTCGGAGCGCGCATCCGAAACCGCAGAGATGTGGCCGGGCTAACAGTCTCCAGAGCCCGCTCTGGTGTAACTTCAAAAGTGATAGCGGCCTCGGGCAACAAAGACCGGAAGGAGACGATTCATGACATTCACCCTGTCGGAAGTGCTCTTGCTCGTCGTTGCCGTTACCGCGATGGCATTCGTCATCGTCTTTGTCGGTCTCTCGTTCCAGCTCCGGAGAACGGCTGCGGAAATGGAAGAGACCGCGCGACACGTGAGAAGCCTCGTTTCGCCGGCGCAACGCCTCCTGAAAGAGGCCGAGTCGGATGTCGCAGAGATTCGTGAGCTTGCCAGACGGACGACGCAGATCGCTCAAGATTTCCAGTCCGTAACCGGGGAAGCGAGCGCGCTGACCATTCAACTCCTGCGTGCACTCGAGGGAGAAGTCAGCGATCGCGCCCGGGCCGCGATGGTCGGCGCACGTGCCGGCTTCGCCGCGCTTCGGCGGACCCGGAGTGAAGACGGGTCGGGAACGAATGGCTCGAACAACTGAACTTGAGTATGGCGAAAGGAAAATGGAGATGGAGGACACGATGAACAACAATGGCTCGCGCACAATCGCATTCCTGATCGGCGCGGTTGCCGGAGGTGTGACGGCGGCCCTTCTGACGCCCAGGTCGGGTCCCGAGACCCGGCAGCAGTTGAAGGAGGGCGCGCGTGACATCTACGGTAAGGCCGAGGAAAAGGCCGTGAACATCAAGGATGTGACGAAGGACAAGGTCGAGAATATCGCGGACACCGCGCGAACGCAAAGCCACGCCGTGAAGCAGGCGGCCTCGGTGGCAAAGGACGCGTATCGCGACGAGCTCAGGAAACAGAGAGAAGCCTGATGGGCCGGCGCCCCGTCGGTCAGGTCCGGTCCTCGACGGACCGACCTGCACCGACCAGGTGCTCCCGGGCGGCAGCGCCGCCGGAGGGGCCGGCCATGAAGATCGTTTGCGTCGGATAGGCGAACTCGATCCCCTCGTTTTCGAATACCTCGTGGATCCGCAAGTTGATCGCCTGTTGAATATCCATATAGACGTTGTAGTCCGGGCTGAGGACGTAGTAGACCGTCTCGAAGTTCAACGAAAAGTCCCCGTACTCATGGAAATGACTGCGGTCGAACCGGGTCTTATCCTGCGCGTCGATCGCGTCGCGGATGATCGTTGGGATCTTCGCCAGAAGGTCATGCGGTGTCTGGTAGGTGACGCCGATGGTGAAGAGAATACGGCGTTCATACATGCGCCCGAAATTCCGCAGGCGGCTCCGGAGCAGGTCGTTGTTGGAAAACACCAGCTGTTCGCCCCAGAGGCTTCGGATCCGGGTGGTTCTCAATCCGACCCTTTCCACCTTGCCGAGTTGATCGCCGACGATCAGAAAGTCGCCGACCACGAACGGCTTGTCCACCGCAATGGAAACCGAGCCGAACAGATCTCCGAGAATGTTCTGAACCGCCAGCGCCACCGCAATGCCCCCCACACCCAGCCCGGCGATGATGGGACCGATCTTGACTCCCAGGTTGTCCAGCACCATGAGTGCCACGGCGGACCATATGAGGAGCCTGGCGACGAACTGAACCGGGCCCAGGTTCGTCAGCGCGCCGACGTCGTCTGCGGACTTGCGCTTTCGGTAGGTGTCCAGCCAGGATGACAGGGCCGCATTGGCCCAGATTCCGCACTGGACCAGCAGTGTCAGGATCAGCACCGTGGCGAGAATGTGCCTCGCCGGGTCCAGCGACGGCAGGGCGACGACGGGAATGTACAGAGCGAGGACGAGGAGCAGCACGGACCGGGTCTTGTGCAACGCCCCGACGATTACGTCGTCCCACTCCGTCCTCGTGTGTGCGGCCCCGGCGTCCAGGCGGCGGATGAGGATGACCAGTACGACGCGGGAAACGAAGAACACCGCCACCGCCACCCCGACGGCGAGCGCCCACGTTTCGATCGCCACGCCGGCGATCTCATGGTGCAGGAAGGGCACGGCTGATCTCCTTTCTTCTTCCAGATTGATGCTGGATTGCGGGAAATCTCGTTGTGACGTGGCTCACAAACGTCGAGGGCAACGCCAGATCTCGACCGGAAACCGGGCCCGCCCGGGGGACCCCATCGTAACCCCCGTGTACATAGGGATATGCGCCAGTGTCCCCCGCGACGAGTGTGAGTTCCCTCACAGCGCGCACGGGCCATGGGTGGGAAGCTACTATCACCCGGGAGATGGGAGAGACAGGGCCGTCGTCGGGCGGCGCAAAGGAGGTCAATCCATTGTGAAGAAAAGAGATAAGTCGGCGGGCACGTCGGCGCTCCGGGACTCCGCCGCCGCGAAGCGGCGGGCGGGGCGGGGCCGAGCGTCCGCCAGCACGACATTTCAATGCGACGTCAGGCCGGACGCCAGGGAGGTCTTCCTGGTGGGCGATTTCAACAACTGGGATCCCCGCTCCGACCGGATGGTGAAGCGGGGTGGCAAGTTCCAGAAGTCCAAGCGGCTCGCCCCCGGCGAATATCAGTACAAGTTCGTGGTCGACGGTGAGTGGCACACCGATCCCGACGCGCCTCAGGTGCCCAACGAGTACGGCACGCAGAACAGCGTGATACGGGTAACGGACGAATCGCGAGAACGGGGTTGAACGATATCGTCCCCGGCGTCGGGATCCGGCCGCCGGAGCCCGCGAAACGCAGTGGTCGATGCCCGGTATGCGCCTTATGATGGGATGAAATGGCGAAGAGCACCGAACCGAAGCCACCCTTCGTCGACGCTCCGAATCAGCGGCGCGTCGTTATCGAGAATGTCACCCCCGAGGTCGCGTCCGGACGATTTCCGGTCAAACGAGCCGTCGGGGACAGGCTCGTTGTCGAGTGCGACGCATACGTGGATGGCCACGACGCAATCTCCGCCGTGCTCCTGTGGCGACACGAGACGGAGGAGTCATGGCACGAGACCCCGTTCGAGCCGGTGGTCAACGATCGCTGGCGGTCCGGGTTCGTCGTGCGTGAGCTCGGGCGTTACCGGTACACGGTGCGCGCATGGGTCGATCCATTCGAGTCGTGGCGACGTGCCTTCACGAAGAAGCTTCGGGCCGGCCAGGCGGTTCAGGCCGATCTCGATATCGGCGTGCAGCTGCTGCGGCAGGCGCAGGCTCGCGCGAGCGATGACGATGCGAAGGTGATCGGGGTCCATATCGATCGCCTGACGGGGGGGCGGTCCGGTACGGGACAACGAATCGTCGCGCTGGAGCTGGACGAGAATCTGTCTGCGATCGTCGCGCGTTACCCCAACCCGGAAGCCGCAAGCACATACGCGCGCGAGCTCGAGGTGGTGGTTGATCCGGAACGGGCTGTGTTCAGCGCCTGGTACGAGATGTTCCCGCGTTCCACCGCAGCTCAGCCGGGTGCTCACGGAACGTTCCGCGACTGTGAGGCGCGGCTTCCGTACATCGCGGAGATGGGGTTCGACGTGCTGTATCTACCCCCCATCCACCCCATCGGCACGACCCACCGCCGCGGCAAGAACAACACGCCGACGCCGCGTCCCGACGACGTCGGAAGCCCGTGGGCGATCGGCTCCGAGGCCGGCGGACACAGGGCCGTCCACCCGAAACTCGGCACACTGGAAGACTTCCACAGGCTCGTGAAGCGCGCGCGAGAGATGGGCATCGAGGTGGCCCTGGACATCGCCTACCAGTGCTCGCCCGACCACCCGTACGTCCGCGATCATCCCGAGTGGTTCGTATGGCGGCCCGACGGCACCATCCAGTGCGCGGAAAATCCGCCCAAGAAATACGACGACATATTTCCCCTCAATTTCGAAACGGCGGACTGGATGGCCCTCTGGCAGGAACTCAAGGGCGTCGTCGAGTACTGGATCCAGCAGGGCGTCCGGACATTTCGTGTCGACAACCCGCACACGAAGCCGTTCGCGTTCTGGGAGTGGCTGATCGGGAGCATCAAGGCCGACAATCAGGACGTCGTCTTCCTCTCAGAGGCGTTCACACGGCCGAAGGTGATGTCCCGTCTGGCCAGGATCGGGTTCACCCAGTCGTACACGTACTTTGCCTGGCGCAACGCCAAGTGGGAACTCGAGCAGTACATGCGTGAGCTCACGACGACGGAGGTAAAGGAATACCTGCGCCCCAACTTCTGGACGAACACGCCGGACATTCTGACCGAGTATCTTCAGGTGGGGGGGAGGAACGCCTTCGTCATCCGGATGGTTCTGGCCGCCACGCTCACGTCGTCGTACGGCATCTACGGGCCGGCCTTCGAATTGTGCGAAAATATCCCGCGCGAGCCCGGGAGCGAGGAATATCTGGACTCCGAGAAATACCAGCTGCGTCACTGGGATGTCGACCGGGCCGACAGCCTGCGCGAGCAGATCGCGCGGATCAATCGTATCCGGCGCGACGTGCGTGCGTTTCAACGCAACGACAGCCTTCGGTTTCATAACGTCGACAACGAAAACATCATTTGTTACTCGAAGCGCGACGCGGTTGGCTCTGAGATCGCGGTCGTGGTCGTCAATCTGGATCCGCATCACACGCAGAGCGGATGGTTGACCCTGCCCCTGGAAGACTTCGATCTGGACGAGCATGTACCCTATCAAATGCACGACCTGTTCGGAGAGGGGCGTTACATATGGAACGGCCGGACGAACTACGTGGAACTCAATCCGCATGTGGCGCCTGCCCAGATATTCATCGTGCGTCGTCGCGTGCGAAGCGAACAGGACTTCGAGTACTTTCTGTGATCGGGGACTATGGCGGTCAAGACCAGGCGAAACCAGAAGCGCGTCCATACCAGGAGTGATCCTCAGTGGTATCGCGACGCCGTCATTTACGAGATCCACGTGCGGGCCTTTGCGGACAGCAATGGCGATGGCATCGGCGATTTCCGGGGCCTCGCCCAGCATCTGGACTACATCCAGGATCTTGGTGCGACCGCCATCTGGATACTCCCCTTCTATCCGTCCCCGCTGCGTGACGACGGCTACGACATCGCCGACTACACCGATGTGCATCCCGACTACGGGACGCTATCCGACTTCAAGATGTTCCTGCGTGAGG
>CAZCQM010000105.1:0-10042 GCA_964500785.1 uncultured bacterium | reverse complement strand
TGGAAGAGCGGGCGCGTCAACTTCCGCACGCCACTCGCGGGCGAGTGCCGGCGCGTCTACGGCGCGGACTACTACCACATCCACCGCGCCGACCTGCATCGCATGCTGCACACCCTGGTGCCGGAGGGCGCCGTACGGCTGGCGGCGCGACCGCGCTGGAGGTCCTCGACGCCTTCGTCGAGTGGCTTGACGCGAGCCTCGAAGCCACTCGCGCCACGCTGGACTATCGAGTGGCGGAAGCCATGGAACAACGCTGGGGGTCCCCGTGAGTCATCGCCGAAGATTGCTGGCACGCGTGTTCGTCACCCTGGCACTGGTCACACTCGGCGCCTGTCAGGGCGGGAGTGAGCGTCAGGGCGCCGGCCAGCCGGCCGACACAACCGCCGCGACGCGCGTGCAGGTTGCCGAGGTCCGCGCGGACACGCTGCTCGAGCGAATCACCGCTCCGGGACAGACGAATGTGTTGCATGCCCCCACGCTGCGCGCCCCCTTCGCCGGCGTCCTGACCACGCTCCACGTCACCGACGGCGATCGCGTGACCTCGGGCGAGACGCTCGGCACCATCGTGTCGATGAACAGCCAGGCGGCGTTGGCCGGCGCGCGTTCGCTCCTGGCCAGCGCGCGAACCGCCGCCGACTCCGCGGATGCGCGGCGGGCGCTGGAGCTGGCGCGCGCCAACCAGATCACCTACATGCTCTACGCGCCGGAGGACGGCGTCGTCCTCGGACATTCCGCCAGCCCCGGCGACCGTCTGAGCGAAGGCGACGAGATCGTGCGACTGGCGTCGGCGAACTCCTCGGTTTTCATCGCAGACGTCCCGCAGAGCGAAGCCGCCCGTGTGCGCCGCAACCAGCCGGCGCGCGTGCGGCTCGCGGCATCGGACGGCGTCATCGACGGCGTCGTCCACGGTGTCCTCCCCGCCGCGAGCAGCACCGCGTTCAGTGTGCCCGTACGTATCGACCTCGGGAGTGCGCTGGCGATGCCGTCGGTCGGACTCTTCGGGACGGCTACCATCACGGTGGGGCACGTGGCCGGTGTTCTCTCCGTGCCCGCCGCGGCCATTCTCACCGACGACGTCACCGGAATATCGCGCGTCGCCCGGGTGGAACACGACCGCGTGCGCTGGATCACCGTGCGCAAGGGCGTCGAGGACGAAGGGCGTATCGAGGTCTCGGGTACGGGGTTGGCTGCGGGTGACGCCGTGGTCCTGTCCGGACAGGTCGGCCTCCCCGACTCGGCGCGGGTTCAGGTGGCCCGGTGAACCTGTTCGGCTTCGGTTTGCGCCGCTGGCCGGCGTTGTTCGCAGTCGTTGTCCTCCTGGCGGCGGCGGGGATCTACGTCGCCATCGGCCTCCCGCTCGCGATCTTTCCGTCTGTTACGTTTCCCATCGTCAAGGTGATTGCGGATGCGGGCGAAGAGCCCGCGGCCCGGATGATGCCCACCGTGACACGGCCGCTCGAGGAAGCGATGCACCGCGTTCCGGGTGTCGATCTCGTGCGGTCGATCACTTCGCGCGGTTCGTCCGAGCTCACGGCGCAGTTCTCCTGGGGCACGAACATGGAGACGGCGCTGCAGCGGGTACAGATGGAGACCGAGCGCATCCGGCCCGACCTGCCCCCCGACACGCGCATCGACGTGGAGTGGATGAACCCGGCGTCCTTCCCCGTGCTCGGGTACGCGCTCATGTCGAAGACGCACTCGCAGGCCGACCTCCTCCAGCTGGCCGAGTACACGCTCAAGCCCGAGCTGATCCGCATCCCGGACGTGGCCGAGGTGCAGGTGCAGGGCGGCCGGCGGCGCGAGTTCCAGGTGCACCTCGATCCTGCCGCGCTCGAGGGGCGCGGTCTGTCGGTGGGGGACGTGGTGGAGGCCATCCAGGCCAACCACACCGTTCGGTCGGCGGGGCTGATCGAGCGCAATCACGAGCTCTACCTGGCGCTGGTCGACGGCCGCGTCCATAACCTCGACGCGCTCGGCAAACTCTCCATCCCGGTGGCCGACGGGCCGCCCGCCAGGCTCGCCGACCTGGGCCGGCTGATGACGGCCGACGAAGTCTCCTACGTGCACACGACGGCCAACGGGGACTCCGCGGTGCTCATCAACCTCATCCGCCAGCCCGCGGGCAACACGGTCGCCATCGCGGACGGCGTGCGCCGGCTCTTCGAAGAGCGACCCGACCTCCTGCCCGCCGGTGTCGAGTGGACGCCGTTCTACGACCAGGCCCGGTTCGTCTCGGCCTCGGTGCACGGCACCATCGATGCGATCCTGATCGGTTTCGTTCTGGCGGCGGTGGTGCTTCTCGTCGGACTGTGGAGCGGTCGTCTCACGGTGGTCGCGGGGCTGGCCATCCCGTTCACGGTGGCGATCGTGGGGATCGCGCTCGGCGCGACGGGCCAGACGATCAACTTGATGACGCTCGCCGGCGTCGCGGCGTCGATCGGACTCATTGCGGACGACGCGATCGTCGTCGTCGAACACATCGCGTTCCAGGCGTCACGGCAGCCGATTGGCGCCGCCGAGCGGGGGATCCACCATCTCCTCCCCGCGCTGTTTGGTTCGAGCCTGTCCACCACCATCATCCTGCTGCCCTTCGCCCTGCTGACGGGGATCGTCGGGGCGTTCTTCAAACCTCTCGCGCTGACGATGGCGCTGTGCCTGACCGTATCGTTCTTCGTGTCGTGGCTCGTGGTGCCTGTCGCCGTGCAGCGCATCGGTCTTCCCCACCCCCGGACGCCGGACGCGGAATCGACGCACCGGGGCGCCCGCGGCACCCTGCACGCGTGGGGCCGCGCCATCGAACGGGGCTACGACGCCGTCGTCCTCACGCTGATCCGCCGGCCGGTGCTCGCGCTCCTGGTGACCGTCGCGCTGATCACGGTGGCGTGGGTGTCCTACCACCGCGTCGGGACCGACTTCCTGCCCAGCATGGACGAGGGCTCGATCGTGCTCGACTACTGGACACCGCCCGGAACATCGCTGAGCGAAACCGACACGATGCTCAAGGAGGTCGAGCGGGTGATTCAGTCCGTCCCCGACGTCGCGGGCTATTCGCGGCGGACGGGGACGCAGCTGGGTTTCTTCATCACCGAGCCCAACACGGGAGACTTCGTCATCAACCTCAAGCCGCGTGGGATACGGCGCCCGGTCGACGAGGTGATCGACGATCTGCGCGCACGCATCGAGGCCGTCGAGCCCGCGGTCCGCACGGACTTCGGCCAGCTGATCGAGGACGAGATCGGCGATCTCACCGGCGGCGAGCCGCAGCCGATCGACGTGAAGATATTCGGGAGCGACGTGGCGCTGCTCCAGCAGAAGGCCCGGCAGACGGCGCACATCATGGAAGGGATCCCCGGCGTCGAGGACGTCTTCGACGGGATCACGATCGCCGGTCCCGCGTTCACCATCACGCCCCGACCGACGGCGGTGGCGCGCTACGGCCTCACCACCGCGGACATCCACGAGGCGGTCGAACCGGCGGTGATCGGAACCGTCGCCGATCAGATCCGCGTCGGCGACCGGCTCTACGACCTGCGCGTGTTCCTCAAGACCGACCATCCCCTCGCCGACCTCTTCGTGCGATCGGCCACCACACCGGCCGGGCTGGTGCCGCTCTCGGAGCTCGCCGACATCTCGACGGGACCTCCCGAAGCCGAGATCGACCGCGAGAATCTGCGTACGTACGTGGGGGTGACGACGCGACTCTCGGGGCGCGACCTGGGCAGCACGACCGCACAGATCCAGCGCGCCCTGCGCGAACGGCTGGCCCTCGCGCCGGGACAGTACATCCGCTTCGGCGGGCTCTACGCGCAGCAGCAGAAATCGTTCCGCGACCTGCTCCTGGTACTGCTCGGCGGGCTGGCGCTGGTCTCGGTCGTCGTGATGTTCCAGTTCGGCGACTGGCGCGCACCGGTGCTCACGTCGGTTTCGGCCATCGCCGTTCTCGCAGGCGTGTTCGTAGCACTCATCCTCACCGGCATGACGCTCAACATCTCCAGCTACGTGGGTGCGATCATGATGGTCGGGATCGTGGGCGAGAACGCCATCTTCGTGATCCACGAGGGACGCAATGAGCTGCGCGACGGTCATCCACCGCGGGAAGCGTGGTTGCGCGCGTCGCGGACGCGTTTGCGCCCGGTCATCATGACCATTCTGGCCACCGACCTGGCACTCGCCCCGCTCGCCATTGCCATTGGCGAGGGGTCGCAGCTCATGCAGGCGCTGGCCATCGCGGTCATCGGCGGGTTCATGCTCTCCGGTGTGATCGTGCTCTTCCTGCTTCCGGCGCTCTACTGCTGGCTGGATCCGAAGGGGAAGCTCGGCACGTCGTGACGCCGCGCGGGTCCTATTTGAGCAGCACCATCTTCTTCGTCAGCTGCACGTCCCCGGAGCGAAGCCGGTAGAAATAGATACCGGAGCCCACGGGTCGACCCTGCTCGTCCCTTCCATCCCACGTGAGCGAGTACCGGCCGGCGGGCCGAACGCCGTCGATCAGCGTTCGTATCTTCCGGCCGGTCACGTCGAACACGTCGAGCGACAACGCGCTCTTGCGCCGGACCTCGAAGGAGATGATGGTCGACGGGTTGAACGGGTTGGGACGATTCTGGCCGAGACTCACGTCCGGTGAAAGCGACGGCGTTTCACCCACAGATGTCGGGACCAGAGGCGGATTCCCTCCCGGGACGTCGAATACGCCGTCGAAATCCTGCGAGTCGACGACCAACACCCAGTCGCCCGACCCCGGAGGCGTGTAGGCCCGGCTCGTCTTCGACAGGGTGCCTTCGTCGGTCACGACGCCGTCTCCGGGGCGAAACCAGTACGCGTGGATCGACGCGCCGACGAGCGACGAGGGGTCGACCGTCACGGTTCGGGCGGTGGGCAGGTAGGCGATGATTGAGCTTCCGTCGGATGTGTACGCGGTCGTGGCGTAGTCCCCGCTTCCGTACGTTCCGTATCCCGCCGTCATGACGCTCTGGTCGGTGTCCGGAGAGAGCCGGAACCAGTAGCGCGACCGGAACAGCTTCCCGCACCACATCGTGCCGACGTGCCCCGGCGAATTCAGCCACGACCGGTAGTTGCCCGATCCGCATACCAGTCCCGGTCCCCGGCTGAACATCCAGATGGGACAGTTTCCGAATACCTGTCCCGCGATGGCGCCGCCGAGGACTCCGTAGTACATCTGCTGGCGTAGCTGCGAAGGTGTGGGGTACGTCGACCCGCCGTAGGTGTGTTCGTCTTCGTACCAGGCTTCCTGCAGAAGATACGGGCGCCCCGGGCTCGAGCGGCTGTTCATGGCCATCTGGTAGATCACCCAGGGCTGGAAAGACGAGGGGCCCCAGTAGGGATAGAACCCATCGAGGGTGAGCCACGGGCGGTTGGGCCAGTGGGTGTGCGAGTAGGAACCGGTCTCGTCGCGGGTGCTCACCAGGTGGTTCGGGTCGGCGGGAAGCAACCCGCCCACGACCATCGAATCGATCTTCGTGCGCCAGGCCGTTGGATCGCAGTCGCCGCTCACACCCCAGACGACGTTGGGCGCGTCCCTGTAGCGGTTCCCGATGTACGCCCCCCACGACTTCATGTCGGCGATGCTCGCGTTGCCGACCTCCGTCTGCCAGCCCTCCCATGAGCCGACGCCGAGGTAGGTGATGTAGAGCTGAAGGTAGATGCCGTGCGCCGCGGCCGACTCGATCACGGAATCACAGTGCGCGAAGTACGCTTCGACCGGCGTGATGAATGGCGTCCCTGAGAAAGGCGCTGTTCCGTGGATGTTCTCGGGGGCATTGTACGTGAACCCATCCTCGATGAGCATGGTCTGCAGATAGTTGATGCCGTAGCTCTCGCAGTTGGCGAAAAACGTGTCCGCAGAGGCGGCGGTCAGCGCCGTGAACAGGCACCAGGCGCTCTCGCCGTTGAGGAATACCGGGGTGCCATCCTGGTCGGTTATGTAGAGCTTGTTGCCGGAGGCCTTCAACTGCGCGGCACTGTTGGTGGCGAGCATACCGGCCAGCAGAATACAGAGAAGACACCCCCACGCCGGCGTCGCCCGCCCGTGGCTCCGGTTGCGTTGGCCCGCCCGTGCCCCCATCGTCTCCATGTCATCCTTGTAGCAGGAAGACTGGAATTTCGTGTTGCTCGCAAGACACCATCAGAACGAGCCCGCACCGATTTCCACGACGTATCCAAGCTCGTCGATCTGCATAGCGCCGAAGTTGCGAACTCCAAAACGGAAGCCCCAGAAGTCCGAGCCCAGCCTTCGAACGGCCCGGAGGGGCGTGTGCACCATGTTCACGCGGAATTTAAAACCCGTCTCCACCTGAAAGTCGTTTCTGTGCGACGTAATTCCGGCCACATCGGTAATCGTCCTCCGCTCCACACCCACTGCAAAATAGGGATCGATCCAGCGGGATGCCGACGGCGTGTACAGTGCCGTCCACCCGATGTCGTCCAGCCCTTTTCCCGTCAGGTACAGGCGATGGACGACGTAACCTCCACCGAGAGGGTCTTCGAGGTTCTTGACGATCCAGAACGGAAACGTGAACGATACCCCGGCGCGTCCGTCCATGCGCAGGGCCACACCGAACGATTTCGCGAACGATTCGTCGCCGATCCACTGCCCAAACTTCTCAATGTTGTTGACTTCGGAGACGTCCGGCCAGTTCGGGACTCCCTTGTCCGCGATGAACGGCTTGAGGTGCTCATCCGCACGATCGGCGGATGGAAACGGTCGCAGCTCGTACACCGCATTGTCAGGTGCGTAAACGCCATCGACTTCATAGCTCACGCGGCGGGGGCTGTCTTCCGGGATCGGCGGGAAGACGCGCGTATCGTCGAAACGCATCTTTGCCATCCACGACTGCCAGCTGGCGGCAAAAAGTCCTCCACTGCGAATGATGTCGCGGATGCCCCACGCATCATTGACTCGGGTATTGACGTCGTATCCCGGCGTATACAGACCATCGCCGTTCTTGTCCGTGCAAGACGCGTGCTTCGCCTCCTCCACGAGAATGTGCATCGGCATCCCGGTGTACTGGTCGGACTCGAGCGTGTTGTCGTACCAGAGCACGCCATGCGCTTTCCCCTTGGTCCTCGTGACTGCAACGGCGTACCGCGTTCCTCTCTCCGATCCCCGCGCCACGGCAATCTTCATCTCCACGGACTCCACGTCGTGCTGGTGGGCATTCAGCCCCTCCTCGCGCGAATAATAGAAGAAGAAATCGAGGTCGACGCCGGCCAGCGAGCTCAAATGGAGCGTGGATTTCCCCTTGTCATCAGCCTTGACCACGATCGCAGGGCCCTTGCCGTCGGGACGCTGCAACACCTCGCGAAGCCGATAGTAGACCACCGGCCCCACCGGCGGCTCCTCGAACGGGAACCCCTCCGGAATCGTGATCTCCTTCCCCGTCCGACCCTCGAGCAGCGGCTCGTCCGGCGAGAACCATAGGATGGGCGCGCAGTATGAGACAAAGCGTTCGACCGTCATGGTCTCCTCGTCGCCGTACCAGACCACGTACGACGTACTCTTGATTTCTTCGGCGGTGTATCCCGCTTCCCGCGCCGGAACCGCCGCAGCATGCGCGGCAAACAGAAGCACGCTCACCATGGCACAGCGTGCCGAGAGTACAACGGCAGATTTCACGAAAACCCTCCCACCCGGTAACACACGGAGACATTCAGCGAGTCCGCTTCCGTCCTGCTATGTACCGCCTTCACTGTCTCTCCTTTCTCATGCCATTCCAACGGACATGGATCAGCTCGGACATGTAACGACTTTCCCCACTGTACCAGACGCATCAGTTCGACCGCCAATACCAGTGCAATCGATCATTTAGCGTAAGCCATCTGTCCTGCACCAGCAAACGACAATCTCACGGGTACCGAATGTGGATTCCTACGATCTTCTCGTGAATACCTCGAGGAGTCCACGTCGCGGAGCGCCATTCTACCCGCTCCGCTTCTCCGCGCTGCCGGCTTTGGCAGGGAGAACTGCGCCTGCACTCGCAACTGCCAGTCGGGCCCGAAGTCCGGGCGATACCGGGAGGTCCGGTTGAGAGAACTAGGGCAGACTGACGACTCGCAGCGGGATCAGATGAGCTCGGCCCCGTGCAAGTGGTCATGGGGCTCCGTTTCGTGACCGCCGCACGCCGTGTCCACGGAGAGCTTTTCGAGCCGTCCCGAACGCGCTTCCGCTACGGCGCCACGGACTGTGGCCGCCGAGGTGATCCACACCTCCAGCCCTTCCTTCCTGAGGGAGGCCAGCGCGCGCTTACCCATTCCCCGACACACGACGGCGTCGGTTCGCTCGATGTCGATACAGGCGACAGGCTGGCATTGCCCGTGACCATGGTGGTGCCCGGCGCGGGGCATCACATCGACGGTTCCGGACTCCGTGTCGGCAAACGCCAGGAAAGGCGCACTTCCAAAGTGACCATGGAGGCGGGATTCGAGTCCGCTGTCATCCGCGGTCGGTATGCAGATCCTCATCGGTGTCTCCTTTTTCGATTAACAATGCTTTTGACTCGAGCAGAGCCCTTACAACCTTGGCGCGTCCGCGCTTGAGCAGGCGCTGCACGGTCCCACGTGACAGACCCATGCGCATCCCCGCTTCTTCTTGACTCGCACCTTCCACGTCGCACAGGCGCATGGCCTCCAGCTCGCCGAGCTCCAGGCGAAGGGTTTCGAGAGCGCTCATGGGGATGCTTCTCGGCTTGTAGACTCGATCGCCGGGAAACGCCCGACATAAACGCCTCTTCAGTGGACGCGGCACACTCGCCCTCCTTCAATTTTCATCGAACGGCTGCGTACGCCTGTTATCTCCCAATTGTCGACTCTTCCGCTTCGCTCGCTCTTTCGAGGGCCCGTGCGAGATCATCGCGCAGATCCTCGAAATCCTCACAGCCGACGGCCACGCGAACGAGATCGTCTGAGATACCGGCGGCCTCCCGCTCCTCCCGCGGTACGGATGCGTGCGTCATCGAGGCGGGGTGTTCGATGAGAGATTCCACGCCCCCCAGCGACACCGCCAGCGTGAACAGCTCGACACCGTTCATGAGCGCGCGTCCAGCGCTCAAACCTCCCTGCACGCCGAAGCAGAGCACCGATCCGAATCCGTCCATCTGCCGGCGCGCGATATCGTGCTGCGGATGATCGGTCAATCCCGGGTACCGCACCCATGCGACCCGCGCGTGCTTTTCCAGAAAGCGCGCGAGTTTCTCCGCGTTCTGGACGCTCCTTTCCACCCTGATCGGCATCGTCCGAACGCCGCGCAGGATGAGCCATGCCTGATGCGGATCCATGGTGCCACCGAACAGGTTCAGGACCGCCCGAAGACGCCGGTACAGGCTTTCCTCCCGGGCAACGATTACTCCACCGACGACGTCGCTGTGTCCGTTGATAGACTTGGTCGCGCTGTGAACGACGATATCGGCGCCGTGCTGGAAGGGATGTTGTAGATACGGGCTTGCGAAGGTGTTGTCGACGACCAGGAGCGCCCCATGGTCGTGTGCGATGTCGGCGGCCCCGCGAATGTCCGTGATCGTCATCGTGGGATTGGCGGGCGTCTCGACA
The DNA here is from genome assembly GCA_964500785.1 of uncultured bacterium. Classification (GTDB taxonomy): domain Bacteria; phylum Krumholzibacteriota; class Krumholzibacteriia; order WVZY01; family JAKEHA01; genus JAKEHA01. Next base: position 481 of record CAZCQM010000105.1, on the reverse strand, counting down.
AAGACGATACGCGTGGCCGGCGTGATGGCCGCCTCGAGGCGCGAGAGCTGGGACGTGTCGACGAAAGTAGCCGTCACGCCGAACCGGCGGAACTCGCGCTCGAGCACGACGCGCGTGGGACCGTAGACCGAGTCGGTGCTCGCCACGTGATCACCGGCTCCCGTAAGCGCGAGGAAGACGGTGGTGATGGCCGCCATGCCGGACGCCGTGGCCAGGCCACCGAAACCACCCTCGAGAGCCGTGATGTTGTCCTCCAGGGCCCTGACGGTGGGATTGCCCATCCGCGTGTAGATGAACCCCGTCCGCTCGCCGGCAAAGCGTGCGGCCCCCTCCTCGGCATTCGGGAAGGAAAAGGTCGAGGATTGGAAGATGGGAACGGAGACCTCACCGAACGCTGGCTTCCCGGCATCGCCGGCGTGCACGGCTAACGTAGCTGGTTTCAATGTGTTGCGCGGCGCCTTCATATCCGGACTTCCCTTCG
>CAZCQM010000104.1:0-10043 GCA_964500785.1 uncultured bacterium | reverse complement strand
ACAACAAGACCGGCGTCTTCGATCCGAAGGACCTCGAGAACGGCGTCTGGACCCCCGTCTACTCCAACGACTCCTCGTTCGTCTTCACCGCCGATGCGCTGGCGGATTCCGGGACCACCGAGCAGGTGAGCGTCTTCAAGCGGTCACACACGTTCTTCATCCGGTCGGTCGACCAGGAGGGGGCCCGCTCCAGGGAACCGGCCTACCGCTCGTTCACGGCGCGCACCCTCTCGCCCGAAGTCTTCGTCGACACGCCGGGGAGAATCACACTCGGCCCCGCACAGCTACCGCCCATCGCGACCTACAAGTGGCGCGCCTACGACTACGTGGATACGCGGAACGCCATCCAGGACCCCGACTCGGTGCAGTGGGCGCTGGAGCCCACGTCGAAGCACGGGGGGAGCTACGACCAGACCATCGCGTACCTGCGCACGCCGGAATCGCTGCCCGCCTGGCACGAGTGGGTGTACTACAAGGCTCCCAACGACAGCGGGACGACGTGGACCACGCCTCCCACGGAGTTCGGCAACTACGTCTTCGCCATCCGCGCCAAGGACGAAGCGGAAGCCGTAACACCCGTGCTCGATGAAAAGTACAACGTCCGCCGCGTCATCGTGTCCCGGCGGACCACCGGGCCCATCTTCAGCGTGACCAATCCGTATCTCGGCATCGTCCGCACGGCGACGTGTCAGACGGCGCTCACGATTCTCGACGTGCCCGCCGGTATTCCGCTCCAGTTCACGCTGGAAGCGCACGCGGAGTCGTACGGCGGCCAGGTGGCGGGTTACCGCTACGGGTGGGACATCGCCGACGTGAACGATCCAGACCAGTGGGAAGTCGACTACACGCCGTTCCTGACCACCAAAGCGAAGACGCCCCCGCGCGCGTACTACTTCGGTACGCACACCTTCACCGCGGAGGTGATCGACAACTCCGGGTTCTGCTCGCGCGTCGAGATCAAGGTGAACGTGGTCCAGTTCACGCTGGAACGGAATCTCCTGATCGTCGACGACTTCTCGCAGGACGAGCAGCTCGGGGCCGGCTGGGACGATCCCAACTTCCGCGGTGCGTACCCGAGCAACGACGAGCACCGGCAGTTCTGGCTCGACATGGTCGGCGACCTGGACGGCTTCGACCCGGCCCGCGACATGATCAGCGCCACCGTTCCGGGGGCGAACATCCCGCTGACCAAGCTGGCGTCGTACAAGTCGATTCTGTGGAACACCATCGGAGACCCCGGGCAGCGCCAGAACCTGGCGTATCTGTACAAATTCATTCTGTACCGGCCCAAGGATCCCAACGCGCCCGGCGGGCAGGTGACGGGCAAGGTCACGCCCAACCTGCTGGCGCTGACGATGGCGGCGGGCGGGCACATCATGATCGCCGGACAGCAGCCGTTGCAGTACTGCATCAACCGGGGAGCCGCTCCGTCGGTGCGCTACCCGCTCATCTTCCTCTACGAGCTGGGCAACCAGCAGACCGGCACGCCCGACATCGACAACCCGCCGGGCGACGAGTCGTTCGCGTACCGGGAGATGTGTCTCGACGTCATCGACTTCGCGTACCTCAGCCTGCAGCGGCGGCGCACCAACTCGCAGTACTGCTCCGTCGTTTTCTACCGCGGGGCCGACGCGAACTCCCGCCGGGACGACACGTTCCGCGGCGCGTACCCGCTGGATCCGTCGTTCCCCGAGCTCACGCTGCGTCCGGAGACGGCGGGGCCGGGCAAATTCCACCAGCCGTCGGAGTCGGGTCTGGACTGCGAGGTCTACAACCCCGCGTACTTCAAGAACCTGTGCCAGTGGGTTCCCAAGACGCAGCGCGGTTGCTTCCAGCCCATCTACGGGCTGGAGTGCCTGGACACGAGCGAGCTCACGTATCACCAGCCCGTGGCGTTCTGGACGTCCGCGTACGCAGACCGCGTGGCCAGCGTTCCGGGCGCCGTCGCGGCGCGCAGCATCGCCTTCGGCTTCGCTCCGGTGTACACGAACCCCGGCCAGTTCAAGCAGGTCATGGACATCATCATGTTCGATGAGTGGAAGTTGCCCCGCAAGGCGCCGATCGCCGCTTCGCCATAGGCTCCGAAATGTGGTGTGCCGGAGGGGAAAAATAGTCCTTGCTCCGACTCCAGTGAACAGATGATAGTTGACATGGCCCCACACTAGCCCCACCCGGCAGTTACCGCCCCACCTGAAGTTCCCGTTTGGCCCGTGACGCTGTGCCTTCACGGGCGTGATGTGCCGTCACTTACCCAGGCGCGAACGCTCCGGGTAGATGGACGCAGCCCCACCGCCCCACATGATGAGCCTCTACCGGGAGATCGAGCGCGGACGGGAGGGGAATCATGAAGCGAGGACGCGCAGGACGTTTGTGGACAGTCGTGGCTGCGGTCGTGGTCGGGCTGACGGGTGCGTGCAATAACGACGGCGGGCCCGTCGGCACGCTCAAGGCCAATCAGTCGCCGCACGTGTGGCTGGCGGCCGCGCCCCCCGAGGGCTCGACGAGCAAGTACTCCATACGCCTCTACTGGGGCGGCTGGGACCCCGACGGCGAGATCGACCACTACCAGTACCTCATCACGGACAACGAGACCGGCATCTTCGATCCCGGAGACCTGGAGAACGGTGTCTGGACGCCGGTATTCGCCAACGATTCCACGTTCGTTTTCACGGCGGACGAGCTCGCCGACTCGCTCGCGACCGAACAGGTGAGCGTGTTCGAGCGCTCGCACACGTTCTTCATACGCGCCATCGACCGGGAGGGTGCGATGTCGAAGGAGTTCGCCCACCGGTCATTCACGGCCTTCACGCTCTCGCCCAAGGTGATGGTAAACACCCCGCCGCGCCAGTCGCTCGGCCCTGCCCAGTTCCCGCCCATCGCCACCTACGAATGGGAGGCGATCGACTACGTGGACAGCCAGGACGCCATACAGGATCCCGATTCCGTGCAGTGGGTGCTCGAACCGACGTCGAAGCACGGGGGAAGCTACGACCAGACGATTGCGTTCCTCCGAAGCCCCGAGTCGCTGCCCGACTGGGGACCGTGGGTATACTACCGGGCCCCCGAGGACAGCGGCACCACCTGGACCACACCCCCGACGGAGTTCGGCAACTACGTCTTCGCCATCCGTGCCAAGGACGAGGCGGGCGCGGTGACGCCGGTCCTCGACGAGCACGACAACATGCGCCGTGTCATCGTGTCGACCCGGACCACCGGGCCGACCTTCACCGTGACCAACGCGTATCTCGGGCTGGTGCAGACTTCGACGTGCATCCCGGCGCTCACGATCCTCGACGTGCCGGCCGGAGTGCCGCTCGAGTTCACCCTGTTCGCAGACGCGAAATGGTACGGGGGAAAGGTGGTGGGCTACCGCTACGGCTGGGACATCGCCGACGTGGACGACCCCGACCAGTGGGAGACCGACTACACGCCGTTCCTTGTCAGCAGCGCGACGACGCCGGAACGCGCGTACTACTTCGGGACCCACACGTTCACGGCGGAGGTGATCGACAACTCCGGCTACTGCTCACGGATCGAGATCAAGGTCAACGTGGTCCAGTTCACGCTGGAACGCGACCTCCTCGTCGTGGACGACTTCAAACAGGATGAGCAGCCCGGCATGGGCTGGGACGATCCGAATTTCCGGGGTATCTATCCCAGCGACGCGGAGCACGACCAGTTCTGGCTCGACATGGTCGGCGACGTGGACGGGTTCGATCCGGCGCGCGACTTCATCAGTTCCACGGCCCCGAGCGTCAACATTCCGCTGACCAAGCTCGCGTCCTACAAGTCGATCGTGTGGAACTCGATTGGAACGCCCGGGCGACAGGACAACCTCGCCTACCTGTACAAGTTCATCCAGTACCGTCCCAAGAACCCGGCCACCGAGGGCGGAAGGGTGACGGGGAAGGTGACGCCGAACCTGCTGGCGCTGACGATGGCGGCGGGCGGTCACCTGATGATCACCGGCGAGCAGCCCCTGCAGTATGTCGTGAACCGGTCCGTGGCGAAGGCGGTTCGCTACCCGCTCATCCTGCTCTACGAGCTGACCGGTCTGCAGACGACACCGCCCGGCGTCGACGAGACGGTGGGTGAGGAGTCGTTCGGATACCGGGAGATGTGCGTCGACGTCCTCGACTTCGCCTTCATCAGCCGCCTGGGACGGCGCGCCAACAAGCAGTACTGCCCGGTGGCGAATCTCTTCAAGTATTCGCTTCGCGACGAAACCCTCCGTGGCGCGGTCCCGTTGATACCGGGCTACCCGGAGCTGACGCTCCGCCCCGAAACCGCCGGGGAGGGCAAGGCGCATCAGCCGTCGGAGGCGGGGATCTACAGCGAGGTCTACAATCCGGAGTATTTCAAGAGCCGGTGCTCGACGGTTCCCAGGACCGAGCGTACCTGCTTCGTGCCGATGTACGGACTGGAGTGCCTGGACGCGTCCCAGCCCAACTACCACCAGACGGTGGCCTTCTGGACGTCGGCGTTCGCCGACCGGGTCGCGAACGTTCCCGGTGCCGTCGCGGCGCGGAGCTGCGTGTTCGGGTTCGCCCCCGTATTCATCGACCCGGATCAGTTCAAGAAGGTGATGGACATCGTCCTCTTCGACGAGTGGCAGCTGCCGCGCAGGGCGCCGGTCACCGCGTCGGAGTAGGGGCGATTGCCGGCACTGCCGGCATGCGGTTCTTGTTGTGACCTCCAGGGCGGCACGCTAGTCTCTGCGGCAGCGGCCCTGGAGGACACCCATGCCTGGTGAGAAACATCGCAGCAGCCGGGTTGGCTGGCTGCGCGCCGCCGTGCTCGGCGCCAACGACGGATTGATTTCCACGAGCAGCCTCGTCGTGGGCGTGGCCTCGGCCGGCCCCGATCGCGCGGCCACACTGCTGGCCGCCGTCGCCGGCATGGTGGCGGGCGCCCTGTCGATGGCCGCGGGCGAGTACGTCTCGGTGAGCTCGCAGGCGGACACCGAGGAGGCCGACCTGGCCCTCGAGCGCAGCGAGCTGGCGTCGTCGCCCGAGGACGAGCGGGCCGAGCTGGCCCGGATCTACCGGGCGCGCGGTGTCAGCGAAGACCTGTCGGTCCAGGTCGCGGATCAGCTCATGGCGCACGACGCCCTGGGGGCGCACGCCCGCGATGAGCTCGGCATCCACGACGGAACGCGCGCGCGGCCGATCCAGGCCGCATCCGCATCCGCGGGTTCGTTTGCGGTGGGTGCGCTGCCGTCCGTCCTTCTCGCTGCACTGCTGCCCATCGCGATTCTGACCCCGGGCGTGGTCGCGGTGACGCTGGTTCTCCTCGTGGTGCTCGGCGCGGCCGCGGCCCGTCTCGGAGGCGCCTCGCTCGCGCGCGGCGCCCTGCGCGTCGCGTTCTGGGGTGCGGTGGCCATGGGTGTTACCGCGCTGGTCGGCCATCTCTTCGGCGCCGTCGTGTGAGGGGCGCCGCATTCGGCTGTTGAACGGAATGCGGCGCTGCGGCATGATACGGGGCACCGTCGTATCGATTCACAACTGCAAGGGGTCGCATTCACATGAAACGTACACTCGTATGCGCGATGCTCGCGCCCGTTCTCGCCGTGTTCGTCGTGTCCGCACAGGCCAGGGACCTGCCGGAGCAGGACGCCAAAGCGCATGAAGCGCTCAAGCCCGGCGAGAGCCGCTACTTCAAGCCGGAGTCGGTCAAGACCACCGGCTCGGTGACCGTGGAAGGGAGCCGCGTCGACTACGACGCGGTGTGCGGCACCATCGTCGTGCACCCGAAGGGCTGGGACGACGCCGCGCCGCCGGCGGACAAGGAGTCCGCGGACGAGGCGGCGAAGGCCAACCCGAGCGCCGAGGCGTCGATGTTCTACGTGGCCTACTTCAAGCGCGGTGTGGAGCCGACGAAGCGCCCGGTCATGTTCCTGTTCAACGGCGGCCCCGGGTCATCGACGGTGTGGCTGCACATGGGCGCCTTCGGTCCCCGGCGCGTGATCACCGCGGACGACACGCACACGCCGGCCGCGCCCTACCAGGTCGTCAACAACGACTACAGCCTGCTGGACGCGAGCGACCTCGTGTTCATCGACGCGCCCGGCACCGGGTTCAGCCGCGTCGAGGGCAAGGACGCGGAGAAGTCCTTCTACGGCGTCGACCCCGACGCCCACGCGTTCGCGGAGTTCATCACGACGTTCCTGTCGCAGCACGGGCGCTGGAACTCCCCCAAGTACATCTTCGGCGAGAGCTACGGGACGCCCCGCGCCGCCGTGCTGGTGAGGATGCTGGCGGACGACTACGCCGTCGACGTCAACGGTGTCATCATGCTCTCGCAGATCTTGAACTTCGATCTCAGCGTCGACGGTCCCGAGGCCAACCCGGGCGTCGAGCTTCCGTACGTGCTCGCGTTGCCCACCTACGCGGCGACGGCGTGGTACCATCACAAGCTGCCGACGGACAACCCGCCGGCAAAGCTGGAACCGTTCCTCACCGAAGTCGAGACCTTCGCGATGGGCGACTACGCGCACGCGCTCGCGCTGGGCTCGGAGCTCCCCGACGCCGGGCGCCAGGCCATCGCCGAGAAGCTGCACGGGTACACGGGACTGCCCGTGAGCTACATCCTCAAGGCGGATCTCCGCATCGACGGGGGCGAGTTCGAGAAGACGCTGCAGGACGAGACCAACATGACCACCGGGCGCCTCGACTCGCGCTTCTCGGGTCCCACGCTGGACCCGCTCAGCAAGGAAGCCGAGTACGATCCGCAGTCCGCCGCGATCAGCTCCGCGTACGTCTCCGCGTTCAACGACTACGTGCGCAAGACGCTCAACTACGGGCACGACAGGACCTATCGCGCGTTCGCCGGGTTGTGGAAGACCTGGGATTTCACCCACAAGCAGCCGGGCACGACGTTCCCGACGCTGCAGGCGGCGAACACCATGCCCGACCTGGCCATGGCGATGAAGCTCAACCCGGGGCTCAAGATCCTCCTGACGGGCGGCTACTTCGACATCGCGACGCCGTTCTACGAGGGCTGGTACGAGATGCACCACCTCAAGATCCCGGCGAGCCTCGAGGGCAACATCGAGTACCGCTACTACCAGTCGGGACACATGGTCTACGCGCACCACGAGTCGCTCAAGGCCATCCACGACGACGTCGCGACCTTCATCGGGTCGACGAACAACCTGGGGAAGTAGGCGAACCCGGAGGTCGAGTCAGCCGGCGACCCCTCCTTCCACGAGGGGTCGCGCGGAGCCATTCCATGATCTACGTGACTCAGCTCATCTACATACGCGAGGGATGCGAGAAAGCGTTCCACGAGTTCGAGGATGCGGTACTCCCGCTTCTGGCCCGCTACCGGGGCGAGCTTCTGCTTCGGCTTCGACCCGACCCGGCGTCCATGATCGGCGGCTCGTCGGAGATGCCCTACGAGATACACATCGTCCGCTTCGAAACCGAAGCCGATCTCGCCGCGTACTCAAACGATGAAGAACGCACGCGGCATCTTCCGCTCAAGGACGAGTCGGTGCGCCGCGTTGTCCTGATCAAGGGCGAGGCAGCCTAGCGATCGCGGGGGGCGAAGATGCGTAAAGAAAGTTTCGGGCGCGGTGGGATCAGCCCCGCCGAGTTCGAGGCGAAGATGCAATCATGTGCTTAACTGGGTGTCCACGATACCCGGGGAACCTCACAAGGAACGACATGACGCGAATAATTGCTGCGCTGCTTCTGTGTTCGGCTGTCGCGCCATCGGCACCGGTATACGCAAGCGAGATGATTATAGATTCCAGGGGCTGGAATTTTTATCCCTTAGAATTTTCAGAATTGGTTGTTATTGGGGAAGTGTCCCGCGTTCATCTGGAGAAGGTGTCTCAAGCCGATTTGTGGATGGATCCACCAGAGGTCGCCGCGAGGACCCGTGACATATACACCTCGGCCACGCGCATTGAGCTTTCAGTAAGGGAGGTTCTGAGAGGTGCTGCCGGTCCAAATCTCGACGCGCTCATCGTGATGTTCAACGATGACTACAGATGTGACTATGAAGTTGGGGCGACTGTTCTGCTATGCTTAAACTGGCATCCTCGCCTTCAAGCATACTATCTACAGTCAAGCTATGGAAAGTATCTCTATCGCGACAGCAACTGGGTTTGTGATGTTCCATCCAACGGCCGGCGTATGTTGACAGACCATGAAGTGCGGCAGATGATTGCTGCCACAAGCATCGGGCAAGTTACAAAGGACGCGGAATTGATTGTCGTCGGAGACGTCGTGTCGGTCCAACGAAAAAATGTGACCATTGATGACGGCGCCCGGGTGAATCTTACGACGCTGGTATTGCGGGTACGGGAGATACGCAAAGGTAGCTACAAGGACAGCGAAATCGCTATGAATATGATTTCTGGCGGACGCTACTGGCCGGCATGGCGCAAGTTGGTTCCTCGGCGGTTTGAGGTAGGCGAGACGTGGTACGCGTACTTGAAGAAAGACATTCACGGATGGTTTCCATTTGCCGGATCCAATGGGCTGTTGCTATTGCACGATGGGCAGCTGATTTACGAAGTGCGCGGATCACGCGTGCCATATTGGCGCGACACGGCTACGGTTGATCGCTTAGCGTCGAGGCAAGAGAAGGAGTAGAAGATGCGCACTCTCGTCAGCATCCTCACGATTGTGTTCGCGTCACTCATTGCGAGTTCGGTATTCGCTCAATCTGCCTGCACCTCTTCAAGCATTATCGTTGACGGTTACGTGAATAGCGAGGGAGGATTTCGCAAGTGGCCGGACGGTAGCGATGTCGGGTACCTTGTTTGGCCAAACCCGCCGATGGCGATTCCACCCTATCTCGTGCGGGCACTCGACTCCTCGCCAGGGAGCAACCCCACCACACGCGGGCGTTCGAGCACTACTACGCCTTGGGCGAACAGCGAAGCTACGAGCGGGTCGCCAACGAGTTCTCGGTCGCCCCAAGTACAGTCAAGCTCTGGGCGCGGTCGTTCGGCTGGCAGGAGCGACTTCGCGAGCGGGACCTGGAGATCGCCCGGCAGGTGGCCGACCGGACAGTCTCCGGGGAGACCGACCGCCGGGAGCGAAGCCTCCAGATCGTCCGCATGGCGCTGGTCCAACTCGCCAAGGCGATCGCCGAAGGCGACCTGCGCATGACTTTATCGGACCTTGATAAGTTGATTCGTTTGGAGGCGTTCCTCTCCGACGAGGCGGAGTCGAGACACGAGCTGGTCCTGAACGACCTTAGAGGGAAGACCGATAGCGAGTTGCGGGCGATGATCAAGGGAGAAATAGAAGTTATCGCGCAGGTGCACCAACGAGCGCCCGGAATCGACAGACCCGTCATTGGTGACAGCATTTCTCCGCGATTTGACTTGGAGGATTGATCGCTCGGGAGTTCCCCCGGTTTGATGGACACCTAGTTAAGGGTATACACTCTTAGCAGGAGGTGTCCCATGTCAGGATCTCGCCGGCGCTACCCGCGCGAGTTTAAGATCGACGCCATCAAGCGAGTTCTCGAGGACGGGCAACCGCAAGCGCACGTGGCCCGCGATCTCGGCATCAGTGTCAACACGCTGGCCGGGTGGAAGCGCGAGTACTTAGAGGACCGTGAGCAGGCGTTCCCGGGTCATGGCCGCCAGAAGCCGGACGATGCCGAGCTCACCCGACTTCGGCGCGAGGTTGCGCGCCTGAAGCGGGAGAATGAGATTTTAAAAAAAGCCGCGGCGTACTTCGCGAGAGAGTCGCAGTGAAGTGCGCGTTCGTGGCCAATGAGCGCGGTAAGTACCCGACGCGCGAGCTGTGCTCGGGGCTGGGGATCGCCCGCAGCACCTTCTACGCATGGCGACGGCGACCACCGAGCCGCCGCGCAACGCAGGATGCGATTCTCTTGAAGGAGATCGAACGGATCTACCAGGAGACGGGTGAGGCGTACGGGAGCCCGCGCATGTTCGACGATCTCGTCGAGCTGGGGTACCGGATCGGGAAGAAGCGGGTGGAACGGCTGATGCGGCTGCGGCGCCTTCGGGCGAAGCAGTTTCGCCGGCATCGGGTCCCGGCGAGCCGGAAAGCATC
>CAZCQM010000103.1:0-10213 GCA_964500785.1 uncultured bacterium | reverse complement strand
AACACGACAGGCGCGCGGCGCGCCAGCCCCCGACTGGTGCCGCACCCGCGCCTCAGGGATCGCCCTGCCGCTCACGCATCCATGTCGATGAGCCTCCGACACCCGCCCATGTCAGCTCGGTGACGCGTCCGCTCGCATCGCGTTCGAACGTCACGTCGGAATACCCCGTGTAGCTGAAGAACGCGTCCTCTCCGGTCGGCGCCAGCAGGTGCCTTCCCGCGAACAGTCTGCCGTTTCGCAGGTCGATGTCGAACGAGCTGTCGCCCTGTACGTACGTCCCGGTGTAGTCGGCCAGGCGCGACGCCGGCACGTCGATCAACGTCGGCGCGGGCACCGTTGGAGGCGGCACGTCTTCGCCTTCGAGAATCTTCGGCAGGTCGCGGCGAAGGAGGTCGTTGGCGCCCGATTCCAGGTTGGCGGCGACGAAGAGCTCGTAGTCGTGCTCCGGATCGACGAGACCAAAACACCGGTAGCCGTTCGTGCTCCCATTCAGGTCCAGCACACCGTCTTTCACGAGCGAGAGAAGGGGACCCAGGCCATAGGTCGTGTCCATGACCGCCTCGGCGAAACGCCGCACATCGCCCACCGTACTGAACACGGAGCCCGCGCCCACGAGGAACGAATAGTCCATGAGCGGCGCGTGGACGATGCCCGATGGCTCCAGCAGATACTCCTGAGCGCGCCCCATGATGAGCGCCTCGCCGTCGAAATCGACCGTCTCGGTCATCCCCGCGGGCTCGATGACATACCGGGCGAGGAGGTCGTCGTACGACTTGCCCGCCGCCAGCTCGAGTACGCGGGCAAGCACGGAGTAGCCGGCCGAGCTGTAGAGCGACCGTTCCCCGGGCGTGAAGGCGAGCGTGGCGTGTTTCGCCTTCTCGACCATATCCGCCGGCGTGTAGCGTTGCGTTTCTTCTTCCGGCGTGGTCACGCGGTGCGGGATTCCGGAGCGGTGACGCATGAGCCACTCGATGGTGATCTCGTCTCCGCTCGGGAAATCCGGGATCCATTTTTTCAACGGATCCTTGAGCCCCATCTTCCCTTCCACCAGCAACGCAATGCCGATGGTGCGCGTCATATCCTTCGTGATCGACGCGATGCAGAAGCGCGAATCGACCGTGTTGGGCACGCCCAGTTCGGCGTTCGCCATGCCGAAGGCCTTCTCGTAGATGATGCGGCGGTCGCGCACCGCGAGCACGACGCCGGAGAACTGCCCGGCCGCGACCAGGGGGCGCAGATACGCATCGATACGGGCGGACGGATCCGTTCCGGTGGCGGACGCGCAACCGGATACCAGCAACGCCGCCAGGATGGCGGCGAGCGACCGCGAACCTCGGTTCATGACGACCTCCTCGGGAGCGGGATACGGGATGACCGGCGGGCTTCAGATGGGACGCACGGACGGGGCAAAACGTTTACACCGCACCCCCTGCCCTCGGCACACTTCTTGCCGAATCGCCTTTGGGCCAAACGAGTTATGGCGGCGCTCCGCCGCCCCGGAAGGCCGGAGACCACACAATGATCGAACAGTCCCGGTTCGGGAGGGTCGCGCCCGTATGAGCCGTACCACACGTCTGTCCGTTGCAATCTGCATCGGCGCCGCCATCCTGGCCCTGGCGGCGGCTCCGTCCCCGGCGGGGCAGGCAGATTTTTCCCGCTACCAGGCGGAGCAGGTCTGGGACGGTGCCGTGACCCTGCCGGTGGCGGCCCACGTGGAATACCGCTACGCCCTGGACGCCCGCTCCAAGGGGGACCTGGATGGAGCCGTCAAGCACCTCCAGGAGGCGCTCGCTCTGTGGCCGCAGTTCCCGGACGCCCACTTCACGCTGGCTTCCGTCTACCTGCGCCAGCTCAACCCCGAGGCCTTCTATTACATGGTGCAGGGGCTGATCCTGACCGTCACCACATTCGAGGGCCAGCGCATGCTCGCCGTGAACGGCGTGGTGACACTGGCGCTCGTGTTCATCCTGGCCAGCGCGATCGCATGGATCGCCCTCGCCGTGCGCTACTTGCCGTTCCTCGTGCACCGGGTGGCGGAAACGATGCGCACCAAATTCAACGCCGGCGCCTCGCGCGTGGCGGCGTACTTCCTGCTGCTCTGCCCTCTCGCGACGCTCCCCGGCTTCGCCGCCGGCGCCGCGGTGGTCCTGATAGCCACCTGGCCGTTCATGCAGCGGCGGGAGCGTGTGTTCTCGTTCTCCATGGCGCTGATCTTCACCGCCCTCGCCTGGTCCGCGCCCTTCCTCGACCGCTACACGACGGTGGTGGATCCGAACTCGCTGGCGTCGATGGTGGCCGAAGCCAACGACTCGCCGGTCAACGACAGCCTGACTCGCGCGCTTTCCACGGTCGCCGCACCGGGGCTCGAGGCCGAGCGCCAGACGGCCCTGGGGATGCTCGCGACGCGCCGGGGCGATTCGGAGACCGCGGCCGCGCACCTGCTGCGCGCCATCTCGATCGACCCGAACCGCGCGATCGCCTACGTCAACCTGGGCAACGTCTATTACCTGAACGGACAGTACGACAAGGCGCTGGAAGGCTACCGCAAGGCCGAGCGCGTGGACTCCACCGACGCGGTCGGTCAGTACAATCTGGCGCAGGCCTATATCAAGACGCTCTTCATGAGCGAATCGTCCCGCGCGCTCTCGCGTGCGTCGCAGTACGGTATCGAACACATCGCCGAGGCCATCGCGGAGCCGGCCCGGATGCGCATGCCCATCTATCCGCGCCCGTTCTCCAATCGGAATCTCTGGCGCATCGCCGCCATCGAAGGCGGCGAGCGGAACCCGGGTGTGATCTCCAACGCCATCGCGAGCGTTACGGGCCAGTCGCCGCAGGTGGGCTTCTGGATCATGCTCGGCGCCATGGTCATCGTGCTCGTATTGAGTCGCGCGATCACACAGCGCCACCTCGCCTTCCAGTGCTCGAACTGCGGAGAACTGGCGTGCGACGGATGCTGCAAAGACGACCGGGGATCCGTGATCTGTCAGGCGTGCAACGAAGCGGTGGCCGGCGTCACGTCGGACAAGGTAATGGACGCACTCCTGCGCCAGCGCCGGCAGTCCGTGGTGGTCCGCCGCCGCAAGTCGATCCGGTGGTCGACGGTGTGGCTCCCGGGGTTGCGTCACATCTTCTACGGGAAGCTCTCGGACGGGTTCATGGTCGCGGTGCTCTTCTCATTCTCCGCGCTCATGCTGTGGACGCGGGGCTTCCCGCTCGCGGACTGGCACTCGATCGCTCACGAGACGCCGCTGTGGAAGTGGATCGTCCCCGGTTTCGGTGTGCTCGCGTCATACTACCAGGCTCTTGCGTCCCGGCAGCGGTACGAGGTGCGTAACACGCGTTCCGGGACCATTCGCCGTCCGGACAACGATTCCGACCGGGCGTCGCAGGCTGGCTCCAACTAGACGGCAGGGATCATGGCACTCGAAGGCAATCTAAGTTCGTTCGGTCTCGAAGAGATTCTTCAGCTCATCGCCGTGCAGCAGAAGACCGGCATGTTGTCCATGTCGGCCGACCAGCGTTCGTCGGTGCTGTTCTTTCGCGACGGCAAGATCGTGTCCACGCGCGATCGACGCAGCAAGACGCGCGATCCATTCCGTGAGTATCTGACGCGCTACGGATGCCTCAAGCGCGATGAGCTGGTGCGCATCACGCAATTGAGCTCGCAGTCGAAGCTGGACCTCATCGACGTCCTCATGTCGGAGGGTCTTTTCGACGAGAAGACGCTGATGCGTCACTGGCGCAACCACATCCAGGAGACGCTGCACGAGATCCTCACCTGGGACCAGCTCTCGTACAAGTTCATCTCCGGCGAAGACGTGGTGGCCGGCGTCAAGGCAATCGGCGACCACTCGGTGGAACCGCTGCTGATGGAGTGCATGCGCCGCATCGACGAATACCCGATGCTGATGCAGATGTTCCCCGGAGAAGGCGTCGGCGTCGCCGCCACCGGGCGCACGCCCGAAGGCGACGTCGAGCTCACGCAGAACGAAAAGGCCGTCCTCGAGCTGATCAAGTCGCCGCGCGCGGTTCGCGACATCATCGCCCACGCACAGATGCCGTCTTTCGACGTGTACGAGACACTCAAGCTCCTCCAGGAGAAGGGTCTCATCGCCGTCGAACAGGGTACCGAGCGCGGGGTCACGACCGAGGCGGCGCGCGCCGCACGCGCCAGGCGGCGCAAGCGAGGCAGCCCGGTCTTGCTGCTCGCGACGGCCTTCCTGTTCACGAGCTGCATGCTCTTCGGCGTGTGGCGCAACACCGACCACGTGGTTCGGGTCGCCCGGGACGGTTTCCTGGCGCGGGATGCGGCTTCGCGGCCGCGCGTCGAGCACCACATCCGCTTTCTCGTGGAAGCGTACCGCGCGGAGACGGGCCGGTATCCGGCCCGCCTCGATGACCTGCTCGACCATGGATTCGCCGATCGGGCCACCCTCGAGCGCGCCGGCGAGCTGGATATTCAATACAAGTTGACGCGCGACAGAACGGCTTATACGCTGCTCTAGCTCGCGACGGCCCCGGGCCGGGGTCCTCGTCGGCTGCGCTAATGCTCCTTCGCATCGCCGACTTTCTCTTCGTTCTCCGTCCCCTCATTCTCGTGCCCGCGTGGAGTTTCTACGCGCTGGGCGCGCACAGCGGGCGCCGGCCCGTGCTCGCCACCGTACTCGCCGCTCCCGGCTTCTGGTGTCTGACCACGGTGCTCGCGTGCGCCTACGTAATCAACCAGATCTTCGATCAGGACAGCGACCGCATGAACGACAAGGGGCAGTACCTGACCCGCGGCATCTTCGGCGTGCCCACGATGGTGGCGATCGCGCTGGTGTGTTTCGTCGGCGCGTCGCTCCTGTTCCAGCGCGTCGAGACCGCGCAGCGGGGTCCCCTGGTGGCCGCACTCGTGCTGGCGCTCGTGTATTCGCTGCCGCCGCTTCGCCTGTGCGCGCGACCGTGGCTCGACCTGGCGGCCAACGCGATCGGCTACGGAGGGCTGGCGTTCGTCGCCGGACGCACCGGGGCGGGCGGCGACATGTTCACCGCGTTCCGCGATGCCACGCCGTGGATATTCCTCGTCGGGGCCACGTTCCTCCACACGACGATCCTCGACGCCGACGGCGACCTGGCGGCCGGCAAGCGCACCACGACGGTGGCGATCGGTGTTATCCGCTCCGCGGAAATCGCGGTGGCCCTCGCGGTCGCCGCCCTGCTGTGCGCCGTGCTGTCGCACGCGCGCGGCTGGAGTCCGCACGTGGCGCCCATCGCCGTTACCGCCGTGGCGCTGGCGTCGTTCCTCACGGCGTGGGCGGCCATGCGGCACATGCGCACGTTCGGTTTGTCGGAGAGGACGGCGGCGCGGGCGCGCGCCAGCTCGGCCGCCGTCCAGGTCGCGACGTCGCTGGTCGCGCTGGCCGCGATCTGGCGCGACCCGATCTTCATCCTGCTCCTGGTTCCGATGGTGATGGCGGCCCGCGTGTACTACCGGGCGCGCTTCGGGCTTTCCTACCCCGGCCGCGCGTAGGGGGCGGCTCCGGTTACGCCTCGCGCGGGCGGTGTCCCTTGAGCATCGGGGTCAGTCTCGCCACCGCATTGATCGCGCGACACTTCATTTCTTCGAGGCCGTAGAACGCGTTGGGCTCGATCTTGGACTCGACCGTACGCGGGGCGTCGATGATGTAGACGCCTTCGCGTCGCAGCGCGTAGCGGTCGACGGTACCGTTGCGGTGTGCCGGGTAGAGGGAGAACGCCGCTTCGAAGCCGGCTGCGCGGGCCGCGTCGCGGACGGCGGCGGAGTAACGGCCGAACGGGTAGGACACGGTGCGACAGGGCACGCCCAGGGCATCCTCGACGGCGCGCTTCGAGCGCACGAGGTCGCGTGCCGCGGCGGCAGGCGACATGCGCGTGAGATCTGCGTGGGCCGCCGTGTGGGATCCGAAGGTGACGCCGTGCGCCGCCATCTCGCGCACCTCGGGCCAGTCGAGGTGGCGGACCGGCGGCCGCCCCAGTGACAGGTCCCAGGTGTTGGTGCGGCCGGCGTGGTCGGTCACCAGGAATACGTGAAACGGAATTCCCCGTTGCGAGAGAATGGGCATCGCGGTATCGACGAGGTGCGCGTACCCGTCGTCGAAGGTCAGGAATATCGACCGGGACGCATCCGGACCGGGGGTGTGGAGTGCGGCGAGGAATGCCGCCTCGTCGATGAACGAATAGCCCCGCTCGCGCAGCCGGTCCACGATGGCGGCGAACCGCGCCGGTGTCGTCCACGTGCCCTCCCAGCAGAACCGGCTCGAGATCTTGTGGAAGCAGAGGACGCGCGGCAGGTCGCGGGGTGGATAGCCGTAGCGCACGCGCCAGGTGGCGTGGAGGGCGAGCGGAACGCCCAGTACAACGAGGACGGGAACGATCACGGCGGCCTCCGGCATGAACACGCCCCGAGGGTAACGCTTTGACGACCGTTCGCAAACCTGTTAATCTGGTGCCCCATTCAGGCCGAAACCGTGCCGCCAGGGAGGTATCGCACCCATGATTTCACCGGCGAATCGCATTCTCACGTCGGGAAACTACATCTTCGAAGAGCTCGCGCAGATGAAGCGCAAGGACCCTCGCCCCGACTCGGGCAAGTTCGACCTGGGCGTCGGAAGCCCGGATCAGCCGCCTCATCCGGACATCTTCGACATGCTCGACCGCCAGGTGCGCTCGACGAAGTTCCAGAACCATCGCTACTCGCCCTTCGACGGAGCGCCGGAGTTCCGCCAGGCGGTGGCGTCCTGGTACCGCCGCCGTTTCGACGTCACCGCCGAGCCCAACGGCGAGGTGCTGCCGCTGGTCGGATCCAAGGAAGGCATCGCCAAGCTCATGCTCGCCTACGTGAACCCGGGCGAGACCATCGTGATCGCCACGCCCTGCTACCCGGCCTACCTGGGCGCGGCGCGGATCGTGGAGGCCAACGTCGTCGAGATGCCGCTGCGCCCCGAGAACGGCTTCCTGCCCGACTACGACGAGATCCCGCCCGCGGTGTGGGACAAAGCGAAATTGCTGTTCCTGAACTATCCCAACAATCCCATCGGCGCCGGGGCCGATCTGCCGGTGTTCGAGAAGGCGGTGGCGCTGGCGAGGAAATTCGACTTCATCGTCGTGTCCGACCTGGCCTATTCCGAGCTCACCCTCGACCCGGATTGTCCGACGCCGAGCATCCTTCAGGTGCCCGGGGCGAAGGACATCGCCGTCGAGTTCCATTCCTTCTCCAAGAGCTACAACATGGCGGGGTGGCGACTGGGCTGGGTGATCGGCAATCCCGACATCATCGCCAGCATGGTGAAGATCAAGGCCAACATGGACTTCAGCGCCTTCATGGCCATCCAGCGCACGGGCGGCGAGATACTGGAGAGCAAGAAGGATTACGCCGAGGCGCAGCGAAACCAGTACCGGCGCCGTCGCGACCTGTTCGTCGAGGGATTCGGGAAACTGGGCTGGACGCTGACGCCGCCGCGGGCGGGTATGTACATCTGGGACCGCGTTCCGGCGCGGTACCCCGACGCGGCCGCGTTCGCGAGGGAATTCTTCCAGAAGACGGGTGTGCTGGTGACGCCGGGAAGCGCATTCGGGTCGCACAGCAACGACTTCATGCGCATCTCCATGGTGATCGACGAGCAGCACATCGGCCGCCTGCTGGAGAAGGTGCAGGCGAGCGGCTTCCGCTTCGACTAGCGCCGCGCGGCGGCCCCCGCCGGTCAGAAACGCGCGACCGAGGACGGACCCAGCGACACCACGGTGAAGCCGTCCGTGGCGAATAACTCCCGCGCCAGTTCGCGGACGTCGTCCAGCGACACCGAGTCGATGCGGTCGATCAGCTCGCGCTCGGAGATCTGGTGCCCGTGGGTGATCTCGTTTCGGGCCAGCCGCATCATCCGCGACGTCGACGTCTCCAGCCCCAGCAGAATCCGTCCCTTGATGTGCTCCTTGGTGTCGTCCAGCTCCGCCCGCGTGAAGCCGCCGTTGCACGCCGCGGCGAACTCGGCCGCCACCGCCTTCATGGCCCGGCGCGTGTTGGACGGGTTGATCGCCATGTAGGCGGCGAACATGCCGGTGTCTCGCGAGTGGTCGATGTAGGAGAACACGTTGTACGCCAGTCCCATCTCCTCCCGGATCCGCTGGAACAGGCGCGAGCTCATCCCCCCGCCCATCATCGCATTCAACACCATCAGCGGATAGCGCCGCTCGTCGAGGAACGAGAACGTCCGCCGGCCCATCACGATGTGCTGCTGGTGGAGCTTGCGGCGCACGTGCCGTCGAACCACGACGGGACGGCGGAGCCGCGTGGCGTCGCGCACCAGCGTCCCGCCGGGAAAGTGGAAACGCTCGTTGCACACGTCGATGAGCTCCTGCTCGTCGATGTTACCGTAAACGGCGACCACGAGATTCGAGGCGCGGAACGTCCGGCGCGAATAGCGCAGGAGGTCGCGGCGGCGGAACGCCGAGACGGTTGCGCGTGACCCGAGAATGGGGCGCCCCAGCGGGTGGGCCGGATAGATCTCGGCGGCGAGCAGCTCGTGGATGAGGTCGTCCGGCGCGTCGTCGACGTCGCCGATCTCCTCGATCACCACCTGGCGCTCCAGCGCCACCTGGGTTTCGTCGAAGCGCGACTTCGACAGCATGTCGGATATCAGGTCGAAGGCGACCTCGCGCCGTTCCTGCAGGACCTGCGCGTAGACGCACATGGTGTCCTTGGTCGTGAACGCGTCCAGGGATCCGCCGATCTTCTCGATCTCCTGCGAGATCTCTTTCGCCGTCCGCCGCTCGGTTCCCTTGAACAGCATGTGCTCGAGGAAATGGCAGATGCCCGCCTCGCGCGCCTTCTCGTCGCGAGCGCCGGTTCGAGTCCACACCCCCACGCAGAACGCGCGGGACACCGGGTTCTTCTCGTGCAGGATCGTGAGCCCGCTGGGGAGCACGATCTTTCTGGCCGTACGTGCAAGTCTCATAGGTATTCGGCGGGTCCGGACCGCCCCGAAAACAAACGCGCCCGCCCGCGGGACCGTGCCTGCGGGCGGGCCGCTGATTCACCCCGAAGGATGCCGCCGGTTATCGGCGCGACCGTTCGCGCCCACGGCCGCCGCCGCGCCGGGGACCGCGATCGCGGTCGCCTCCCTCGCGCCGGTGAGGTCGATCGTGGCGCTCTTCTTCCACGTAGCCCTCCGGCTTCTCGATGAGGACCTTGCGGCTGAGGCGAACCTTTCCATCGCCGTTGACCTCGAGCACCTTCACCTTGACGATGTCACCGACCTGGAGCTCGTCTTCCACTCGCTCCAGTCTGCGATGAGCGATCTCGGAGATATGGAGCAGCCCGTCGCGGCCCGGCATGATCTGCACGAAGGCGCCGAACGGAAGGATGCTCCGGACCTCGCCCTCGTAGATCGCGCCCACTTCGGGCTCCGCCGTGATCTCCTTGATCCTGGCGAGTGCGATCTCCGCGCTCTCCGTGTTGACCGCGATGACACGCACCGTGCCGTCGTCCTCGATCTCGATCTTCGCACCCGACTCCTCCTGGATGCGCTTCACGATCTTGCCTCCCGGGCCGATGATCTCGCGGATCTTGTCGGTCGGGATGGTGATGGTCGTGATCTTGGGCGCGAACGGAGAAATGTCGGACCGCGGATGATCGATGGCCTGATTCATGATGTTCAGGATGTGCATCCGGCCCGCCCGGGCCTGATTCAGCGCCTTCATCATGATTGCGTCCGAGATGCCGGCGATCTTGGTATCGAGCTGGAAGGCCGTGATCCCGTCCGCCGTGCCCGTCACCTTGAAGTCCATGTCGCCCAGGTGGTCCTCCGCGCCGAGGATGTCGCTCAGGATGACCACGCGCTCGTCCTCGACCACGAGTCCCATCGCGATCCCGGCCACCGCCTTGGGGATGGGCACGCCGCCGTCCATCAGCGCCAGGCTGCCGCCGCACACCGACGCCATCGAGCTGGATCCGTTGGATTCCAGGATCTCCGAGACGATGCGGACCGTGTACGGAAAGACGTCCTTCTCCGGGATCATGGGCCGGATGGCGCGCTCGGCGAGGGCGCCGTGGCCGATCTCGCGGCGGCCGGGGCCGCCGAAACGGCCGGTCTCGCCGACCGAGTAGGGCGGGAAGTTGTAGTGGTGCATGTAGCGCTTCCAGCTCTCACCCTCGTTGGTGTCCAGCATCTGCTCGTCCTCGGTGGTGCCGAGG
>CAZCQM010000102.1:0-10348 GCA_964500785.1 uncultured bacterium | reverse complement strand
TCCGTGGAGTCCTGGTTCTTCTCGTCCTTGGGCTGGAAGGTCCCGATGCCGATCCGGTCCTTCTCGGAGAGGATCAGCCGGCGCACCTCGACGTGGCGCACGACCTTGGTCCAGTCGCCCTCGTAGCGGCGCATCAGCTCGTTGAACTGGAAGCGGCAGGCCGGGCACAACTCGCCCTCCACCGTCACGTGGAACGACGAGTCCGCCGAGTTCTCGTTGATACGCGTCAGCACCTCCTCGCGCAGGGCGTCCGGAATGAGGTGCAGCGGCTCCTCATGCATCGGACAGTCGACGAAGCGCTCGCCCTCGAACGCTTCGTCGCGCCACCCGAAGGTGTAGAGCGCGCCCTCAGGCATCTTGGAGTACTTCTCCAGCCCCTTCTTGAGCAGGCGGACCAGCGTGCTCTTGGCACTCCCCACCGGCCCGTGGAGCAGCAGGATACGCTTTTCCGTGCCGTAGCGCTGGGCGGCCGACTTGAAGATGTTGACCATCTTCATCAGCGGCTGCTCCAGCCCGTAGATGGCGTCGGCGCCGCCGTTCTCGGCGTCGTCGAAGAACTTGTAACGCAGCGTCCTGCGCTTGTGCTCGGTGTATTCCTCGACACCGTACGACATGATCATGTCGTAGATGCGCTGGAACGCGGTCCGCGTGACCCGCGGGTTCTGGACCACGAGATCGAGATACTCGTCGAAGGTCCCCTTCCAGTTCAGCTTCTGGAAGCCTTCGACATCCTGGCGAGAACGTATGAGCGAAATAATGTCGTTCGCGGCGCCCATGGACTCCTCCTGATCGCGTCGAATCGAGGCGTTAACCAACTCCTAATCAAAATATACGGACGTTTCCCCCGGAGCGCCAGCTTGCACCTGCGCAACGGCCCGCGCGGCCCGCCGGCAAGGCCCGGAAGGGGCAAGAAGCATACCAACGAGTTCCTCTTGAGGGCGTGTCGTCCCGCGGAATGCCATTCTGTCCGACTCCGACCGGCAATATCGCTGGTCCCGGGGGTGCGCCCCCGCTATAATCGCAGCGCGGCCGCGGTGACCGACACACCGCCCGCGCGGATCGTCCACGTTCCACTACAGGTGACCATGAACGAGTGCATTTTCTGCCGTATCATCGCCGGCGAGATTCCCTCCCGGCGCGTCCACGAGGACGCCGACACCGTCGCGTTCGAAGACGTCAACCCCGCCGCGCCGGTCCACATCCTCATCGTTCCAAAATCCCACATCGCGTCACTCGACGACACGTCGGACGCCGACGAGCGCGTTCTGGGCCGGCTGGTTGCCGTGGCCAGGAATCTGGCACGTACGCGGGGGCTCACCGAAGGGGGCTATCGGCTGGTCATGAACGTCGGCAGCGGCGCGGGGCAGTCCGTCTTCCACATCCACCTGCACCTGCTCGGCGGGCGCGGGTTCCAGTGGCCGCCGGGCTAGGCGGACGCTTCGAAATACTCGTCTTCGAGGACGCGCTTGAAGTCTTCCACCTGGTCGAAATCGCCGCGCGTGTCCTCGTCCCGCCGGGACAGAATCCCCGCGTCTACGAGCTGGAAGACGATCTCTCCCACGTCGCCCGGCCCCCGCACACCCCACTGCTGCAACACGGCATAGCCGAGCATACCGTAACGCACTTTGGTGTAGCGGCACAACCCGCGGATCAACTCGGCCGCGGAAACGTGGCGACGCTCGCCGAGGTCGCGGACGGTGGCGTCCAGCGATTCCATCACGAACCCGTACGCCTCCGGCGTGTAGCGCCCGTCGGCGCGTCGAATGCGCTCCACCACCACCCAGAACTCGGAGCGCGGTGTCATGACGCATCCACCAGGCGCCGGTAGCTCTCGAGGTAGCGGGTGACCAGCCCGGCGCGGTTAAACGTGCTGACGGCGCGCTCGCGAGCGGCGCGTCCGACGGCGCGCCGAAGCGGCTCGTCCCTGAACAGTCCCAGGACGATCGCGGTCATGCACGCCACGTCGGTCGGGTCGCACAGGAAGCCCGTCTCCTCGTTGACGATCACTTCGGGCAACCCGCCGATTCGGGAGCCCACCACCGGGACGCCGCAGCTCATCGCCTCCAGGGCGGAGAGCCCGAAGCTCTCGTGCTGGCTCGGCAGGACGAAGACGTCCGCCGCGGGCAGCAGGTCGGCGATGTATTCCTGATCTCCCAGGAAGAGGACGGCGTCCGCCACGCCCAGCTCGACCGCCAGGCGTTCGGTGGCCTCGCGCTCCGGTCCGTCTCCGACCAGCACGAGGCGCGAGGGGACGTGGCGCCTGACCTCCTGGAACACGTGAAGCAGGACCGGCAGGTTCTTGACTTTACGGAAATTAGACACGTGCATCAGAACCCGTTCCCCCTCCGGGGCCAGGCGCTTGCGCGTGCACGGGTCCTCCTGGGGCACGAACAGATCCGTATCCACGAAATTGTAGATCACCTCGATCGGCCGCTCGATCCGGAACTGCCGCACCGTCTCGTCCTTGAGGAAATTGGACACCGCCGTGACCGCGTCGCTGTGCTCGATGCTGAAGCGCGTGATCTCGTAATAGGACGGCATCATCCCGACGAGGGTGATGTCGGTGCCGTGCAGCGTCGTCATCGTCGGGAGCCGTCGAGGCTTGAGCATCTCCCGGGCGAGGAACGCCGAGGTCGCGTGCGGAATGGCGTAGTGGACGTGCACGAAATCGAGGTGGTACTGCTCCGCCACCTCGCGGATCTTGACGGCCAGGCTCAGCGAGTAGGGCGTGTACTGCTGGAACAGCGGGTATTCCCCGAGCACGACCTGGTGCACGTACACGCGCTCGTCGTAGCCCGCCAGCCGCGGCGGGTGTCCCGTGGTGATGAAATGCACTTCGTGCCCGAGCGCCGCGAGCGACTTCCCGAGCTCCGTCGCCACCACACCGCTGCCCCCCAGCGTGGGGTAACACACGATCCCGATGCGGAAGAACTCCACGCTCACTCCTCCCGGGGCACCAGAACGCCGAGGTCGTCGAGGCGCACAGGGGCGACGAGCTGGAACGCCTCTCCGTGCGTGACGCCGATCTTCCGCCCGGCGAGGCGGTCGCGGGCATCGATGACGCCGAGGAAGCGCGGGTCGGTGAGCGGCGTCGCCAGGGACCCTTCGCCGCCCCCCACCTGCGAGGCGTGGGCCCGGATCGCGGCGATCTTGGTCTCGTAGGCCGCGGACACGTCGACCACCACGTCCGCGTGCACCTCGTGACGCCCCCCGAAGACGAGCGAGCGGCGCACGCGCCACCGCTCCTGCGGCCCCCCGTCGAGATCGGTCCGGTATCCGTTCACGTTGGCGAGGAAGATGGCGTGACGCGTCAGGGTCCCGCCCGCCGCGTGGTCGGGGTGGGGATCGTCCGCGTTGGGCACGAGCACCACCTCGGGACGAAAGGCGCGGATGATCCGCACCAGCGTCCGCAGCTGTGCCGGATCGTCGCTCCGGACACCCGTGTCGGGCAGACCCGCGTTGACGCGCCGGGCCACGCCGAGGATGCGCGCCGCCGCGTCGGCCTCGCCCGCGCGCTCTTCGACCGTTCCGTTGGTCGACGACTCGCCGCGCGTCAGGTCGACGAGCGTCACCTCGTCGCCGCGTCCCGCGCACACGGCCACGGTCCCGCCGCATCCGATCTCGACGTCGTCGGGGTGTATGCCTACCGCCATGATCCGCATATCAGACCGAATATACGCGATGGAAAACCCGCCCGTCTAACGCATCGTCGACATACTCCCGGGCGATTTCCTCCACGCACCGTTCCGCCTCCGCCCCCGCGAAGGTGCCGGGGACGATCATCGACAGGAACCGCTCCTGCGGGTCGTTCCCGCGGCGGAATACCTCCGAGGCGCGGCCGAGAAACGGCCAGCGCGAAGCGGCCGCCTGCGCGTCCTGCTCGACGGCCGACGCCGCCGCCTGCGCCAGGCGCTGGGAGATGTCGCCGAAACGCTTGCGCAGCTTGTCGAGTGCGCGCGTGTCCAGCCGCTTCACCGCGACCTCCATGAACGCATCGGTGCTCCGCGCGAACCCCGCCGCGAGCTCCGCCGCCGCGGAGGCGAACCCCTCGTCCCGGAGCGCGGCGCGCGCCGCGTCCATCCACGAGGCCGGGTCGAGCGCGAGCCCCGCCGGGTCGACGCCGGATGCCGCCGCAACCTCCACGACCGGTGGCGGAACAAACGTCGCGGAAAGCCGCGGGAAGGCCACGGGGCGCGGGACCCCGAGGCGATCGTAGACCCCGCTGACCTGCGCGCGGTAGGCGATCTCCGCCGCCCCGAGGACGACGGCGAGGGGGAGAAAGACCGCGTCCTGGACCAGATTCCGCGCGATGACGCCCGGCGACACGGTGGTGATGTCGGCCTCGAGGGCCGCGCGGACCGCCCGCCGCCGCTCCGCCGGGATGCGGTGGCGGATGCCGTCCTCGACATAGAACAGCCCCGAGCTGGCTCCCACGTCGAGCTGGGCATGGTACCCCGCGGCCTCGAGCGCGCGCCCCGCCCGTTCCACGTCATCCGAGAGCTCCGCCTCCCGGTCGAAGAACGCGAGCAGCAGCGTGCGCGCGCACTCGCGCAGCTCGCCCGCGCGACCGTCGACGACGAGCATGCGCCCCCTGGTCAGGCGCACGAGCGTGCGCGCGGCCGCGTCGGCGAGATCGCGGGCTCCGCTCGTCATGGACGTCAGGGCGGCGATCTCCGGCGCACCGTCCGGTCCCGCGGGAAGAAAGGACTCCACGGCGCCGAGCACACTCGCGGCCTCGGCGGCGGCGATGTCTCCGATCCGCCGGCCCGGTACGTGCGCCCCGCCGGCGAGGCTCGCCGACACGAGCGCGATGTCCGACGAGATTACGGTGAGCTCGCGGATCTCGGCGAAGTCGTCGTCGTCCGATCCCATCCAGAACACCGGCACGCACGTCGTGCCCGTCGTGCGCTCGACCGCTTCCGCCAGCGCGATCGCCGTCGCCGCCTTGTACAGGCTCATGAGCGGCCCGCCCGCCACACCCGGCTGCTGGCCCGTTACCACCGTGCGCACCGTCCCGTCCTGCAGTCCCCGAACCCTCGCTAGCACGCTCGCATCCACGCCCCACGCGGCGTTGCGCTCCGAGAGGCGCTCGACGAGGCGCGCGTCGAGCCCGGCACCCGCGGCCGCGGACGACGCCCAGGCCGCCGAGCCGCGCCGGAAGCTGCCGACGGCGTCGTGAACCGGCGTGTCCTGGCGCGTCACGTAGTCCCGGTACAACGCCTCGGCCGGCAGGTCCGTGGCGGGAATCCGCATTCGCAGCGGCGTCATCGGGCGTCCCTCCGTCGCTTCTCTCCCAGGACGATCAGCCGCGGTGATTGCTCCGCATCGAACGCGTCCAGATCGTAGCTCCCGTACACGGCGCGAACCCCGAGCCCCGCCTCGTCCAGCATGGCGGTGAAGTCGTCCGCGCTGTACAGGCGGACGCGCTCGCTGAACGCGACGTCGCGCCGATCGGCGAGCTCGACGCGGACGTCCTTGTGGAGCACGCGGTGCGCGTCGTCGAGCCAGCGGCGCTCGTGCACCACCGCGCCCTCCACCTCGCGCGTGGAATCCGCCACCAGGTCGCGCGCCACCGTGGTGCCGTTCAGGTAGTCGAGCAGAAAGAGCCCGCCGG
Organism: uncultured bacterium; assembly: GCA_964500785.1. Classification (GTDB taxonomy): domain Bacteria; phylum Krumholzibacteriota; class Krumholzibacteriia; order WVZY01; family JAKEHA01; genus JAKEHA01. Next base: position 4,734 of record CAZCQM010000102.1, on the reverse strand, counting down.
GAACCAGAACGCGGGAGACCTCGCGCACGACGCGAAGGTCGTCTCCGTCGGTCTCGAAATATCCGAAGCTGGTGAACATGTTCGTTACCACACCGACGCTCGCATTGCGCACCGGAAGGGTGCGCATATCCGCCAGCACCAGGCGGTCGCCGAGCGAGCGCCGCTCCGCCGCCTCGATCAGCAGGAACTCGGAGAGGTCGAGCCCGAACGCCTCCAGCCCGGCCCTGGTGAAGGCGGCCAGGTAGCGTCCCGCCCCGCACGCAACGTCCAGAACCGCGCCGCGCCCGGCGAGCAGGGGCGCGAGACGGGCGACGGCCCCCTCCGCTTCCGCGTCGTCGCGGTGCGAGTACAGAAGCGGATAGAGTTCCCCGAATGCGACTTTGTACCACTCCACCGGTCGCTCCTCAGGCTGGCTGCTGTCCTTCGACCAGCACGGTGTCGTGGCCGAAGCGCTCGTCGTCGCGCCGCGGGTAGGACTCCGTGTAGTGCAGCCCGCGGCTTTCCCTCCGCCGCCGGGCGCTCTCGATGACGAGATTTCCCACCAGCACGATGTTGCGCAGCTCGAGGAGGTCCTGCGTGACCCGGCTGCGCCAGTAGACACCCTCCACGGTCTCGCGGATCTCGCTCATGCGACGGCGCGCAATGTCGAGGCGGGCGTTGCTGCGGACGATCCCCACGTAGTCCCACATCGTCCGCCGCGCGAGATCCCAGTCGTGCTCGACGATGACGGCGTCGGGACCCGCCGACTCCCCGGGCTCCGACCACGGCTTCGCCCCCGGCAGCGGGGTCGAGGCGTCGTAGTCCTTGAGCGCCCCCTCGTACGCCCGCCGCGCGAACACGAGCGCCTCCAGGAGCGAGTTACTCGCGAGCCGGTTGGCACCGTGCAGCCCCGTATGGCTCACCTCGCCGATAGCGAACAGGTTCTCCGCCGAGCTGTGCCCCCACACGTCGACGTCGACGCCGCCGCAGAAGTAGTGCGTCGCGGGAACGACGGGCAACGGGGCCTCGCGCGGATCGATGCCCAGCTCGAGGCAGCGCTCGAGGATGCTCGGGAACCGCCTCTCGATGAACGATGCCGGCAGGTGCGTGATGTCCAGGAACACGCACGGGGCCCCCGTCTTCTTCATTTCAGTATCGATCGCGCGGGCCACGATGTCACGCGACGCCAGCTCGCCGCGCGGGTCGTAGGCGGACATGAACGCCCGGCCGTCCGCATCCACCAGCCGTCCCCCTTCCCCGCGCAGCGCCTCGCTCAGCAGGAAGGACTTCGCCGCCGGGTGATACAGGCACGTCGGGTGGAACTGCACGAATTCCAGATTGGCCACGCGGGCTCCGGCCCGGTAGGCCATGGCGATCCCGTCACCGGTGGCGATGTCGGGATTCGTCGTGTACAGGTAGACCTTGCCCGCACCCCCCGTTGCGAGAATCGTCCGCCGCGCCACGAATTCTTCCACCCGCCCGCGTGCGGTATCCAGGACGTAGGCGCCCCACACGACGCCACCCGCTTCCGCCGCCTCCAGGTGACGCGCCGTGATGAGGTCGATCGCCATGTGGTACGGGTACACCGTGATGTTCTCGTGCTCGACCACCGCGTCGAGCAGGCGCGTCTCGATCTCGCGCCCGGTGTGGTCCGCGCTGTGGACGATGCGCTTGCGCGAGTGTCCGCCTTCCAGGCCGAGGGCGAGGCGACCCCGTTCGGTCGTGAAGGCGACGCCGAGCGAGCGCAGATCGCGAATCCGCTCCGGCCCTTCGCGGACCACAAGCTCGACCACGTCGCGCCGGCACAGCCCGTCGCCGCAACGCAGCGTGTCCTCGACGTGGAGCTCGGCGGTGTCGTCGTCACCCGAGACGGCGGCCACGCCCCCCTGGGCGTAGTTGGTGTTGGAATCCGAGAGGTCCTTCTTGGTGACGATGGCCACGGATCCGCGGTCCGCCAGATTCAGCGCCACGGAGAGCCCGGCGACGCCGGAGCCGATGATGAGGAAGTCGGAACGAATCACGCGCGGGATGTATTAACGTCAAGCCCGACAGTCGGATAGGAGTGTGCCCCACACCCTTCGATCCCATGCTAGGCGCGCCGGGGCCCCGTTTGCAACAAAGAACGCCGGCGGCGGGCAGATTGCACACTCCCGGGGGCCCGGCGGCCCCGCGCCGGAACGCGTCCTCCGGCCACCTGTGTAAGGCCAAGCTGCCCACAGGGTTCCATGGGCCGGACGGCACCCGTGGCTGGCACGGCGATTGCGAATGCAGCCGCCGGATTACCCACGCTTCTCCACGAATTCGAGGAGGGGGTCGGGAAACACCCATTCAGGAGGTAGGTCTCATGGCGAAGCGCCACTTCGCGCTCGTTGTCCTCGCCGTCGCCGCTTTGACGTTCGTTTCATGCGACGACGCACCGGAAACCGGGCGATCCATCGTTACCATACTCAACTTCAACAACGGTACGCCGGTCCAGAGCGACGTGCTCTTCGACGACGGCACCTCGTCGTACATCCCCGAGGATCTGGTTCCCATCGAGTTGACGGCACGGCCGTACAACAAGTTCATCACCGGTGTGGAACACGCCAACATCGTCGTCGAGCGCTACCACATCCGGTGGACGCGGACCGACGGCGGCACCGGCAACCTGCCCGAGCGCGACGAGGCTTCGCACATCACGATCATGTGGAATACGAAGACCGACGCCGCCATCCGCCTCACGACCTGGCAGGACAAGACCGGTCCCGTGCTGTCGCCCCTCGTCGGGACCAGCAACACGATCGGCATGCGGGCCGACATCACCTTCTTCGCCCGTGAGGTCGGCACCACGGCGGAGATCGAGTTCGCGACGTCGATCTCGGTCAATTTCGCCGACGCGGTGAACGACTAGCGGCCACACTCGGCCTACCTCCGACGCAGGCCATTCGCCCACACGCGAGGGCGCCGCGGACAACGTCCGCGGCGCTCTTGCATTCTACAGCGCCGGCGGTTCTCCCACCCACGCGACGTCGAGACGCGCGATCCACGGGCGCAATGACTCCGCGCCGAATCTCCGCAGCTTGACCCAGTCCTTCTCGGTCGTGATGACGGCATCGCAGTCCGCGCTCCTGCAGGCATCACGCACCCGCGCGAGGTCCGCGTCACCGTAGCGGTGGTGATCCGGGAACACCAGGTGCGCCGCCACGTCCACGCCGAGGCGCGCGACATCGCCCGCGAAGCGCTCCGGCCGCGCGATTCCCGAGATCAGCACGGCGCGACGGGGCGGCGCGTCCGCGTCCTCTCCCGGCGACACGAGCCGCACCCCGCGAGCCAGCCCGGCCACGGCGGTGCCGTTTTGCAGCCACGGGGCGACCCGCGCCCGCGCCGCCTGGACGGCCGCCGCGTCCCCCGCGCCGTTGAAGACCACCACGTCGGCGCGGCGCAGGGCCGACGGGGGTTCACGCAGCGTTCCGGCCGGCAGCACACGCCCGCTCCCCAGCGGGCGCTCTGCGTCGAGCAGGACGATGTCGAGGTGCCGCGCCAGACGCCAGGACTGGAAGGCGTCGTCGACCACCACCGTGTCCACACCCGCCTCCGCCAGGGCGGCCACGGCCGACCGCTTGTCGCGCGACAGAGCCAGGGTCGCGCCCGGGCTCCGGCCGGCCACCATCGCGCCCTCGTCGCCGATCTCCCGGGGGAGGTCCGGGGCGTCGCGCGAGACGACGCGGACACCGGCCGCGGGATCGATGGCGCCGGCGTCGGGCGCGACCAGCGTCACCCAGGGCCCGTGCTCCGCCCGCCCGCCGTAGCCGCGGCTCGCGTACCCGACCCGGTTTCCTCGGCGCTCCAGAGTCTCCAGGAGGAGCATGGCGAGCGGCGTCTTCCCGCTCCCCCCGATCTCGAGATTGCCGACCGCGATGACCCGCGGGCGCGACGAGGGGTCGAGACGAGCCTGCCCGCGGCGGCGGCGCACGACGGCCACGCCGCCCGCGTAGAGCCACGCGAGGGGCTCGAGGACCGGCACCCCCCGCCGAAGCCGCTCCAGCGTCCCCGCTCGCGCACCCCCGGTGTCATCGCGCCGCGTCACGATCGGCCTCCTCGGTGATCGCACCCAGTGTGCGCTCGAGCGCGCGGCGCGCCGCTTCGATACCGTCACGGTCGGCCTCGGGCGCGACCACGATCGGAGGGCCGTAGCGGACGGCGACGCGCGTGAAGGGCGCGGGCAGCTGGAAACGGTCCCACGACGCGAACGTCCTGTGCCGGCGCGAGCCCGACGTAACGGGGATGATGGCGGCCCCGGTGAGCCGGGCGATCCCCACGGCACCCGGCTTGGCGACGTGCCGCGGCCCGCGCGGCCCGTCCACCGTGAGCCCCACGTCCAGACCGGCCCGCAGCCGGTCGCACATCTCGGCCACCGCACGCCCGCCGCCCCGCGTACTCGACCCGCGCACGTGCCCGAACCCGAGCAGGCGGATCGTGCGTCCCAGCATCTCGCCGTCGCGGTGCCGGCTCGCGAGGATCACCACCTGCTGGTTGCGATGCGTGTACGCCATCGGCAGCAACCGGTCGTGCCAGAACGCGAAGACGATGTTCGGTGCGTGACGGCGGGCGTCATCGAGAAACGACTCTCCGTACACGTCGATCCGCCACGTGATCCCGAGGCACCGGATCACCGTCGCGCCCGCGACGGCCACTAGGCCCATCGGGACCCTCACCGCGGCGACGCTCCGCTCGTCAGCTCGCGGGCCATCTCGGCCACGCGCGCGGCGCCGCGCC
>CAZCQM010000101.1:0-10348 GCA_964500785.1 uncultured bacterium | reverse complement strand
AGCCGGGACCGGAGTATCCCGCGAATCTCCAGCATCCGTTGACGAGGAACTTGACCTGCACCTGGTGGTCGATGTGGTACGGGTAGGGCAGCTGGTCCGCGTAGAGGTCGAAGTCGATGACCAGCGCCTGCGCCGCCCAGGGGACGGGGTGGCCGTCGATGTCCACCGTCAAGTCGATGGGCGGGGAATAGACATTGTTATTGAGGGCGACGCGCCACAGTTGGATCACCTCGGGCGCGGGTGGTGTCGCCTGCTCCGGGTGACCGTCGCACGCGAGCGTGTTGGAGGACCCGTTGAAGAACCCCCAGACGTGGGTGTGGTTGAAGGTGACCGGGTCGTCCTGCAGGACGTCGTCGCCGTCGATCAGGGAGGCGTAGTCGCCGAACGCCGGAATGCCGATGGCGGTCCAGTGTCCGTCCGCCGTCTCCGTGTCATTCACGCTCTCGCTTTCGAAGTCCTGGAAGTCGAGAATCCCGGTCGCATCGGACACGGTGAGGCTGTCGATCTCGATGGCGCCGTCGGTGGGGCGGATGCCGTCCTCGTCGTCCCAGGCGCCGTCGGACCCGAACCAGAAGCGAATCTGCACCGCGCCGGAGAGGCTGTCTTCCGGGATGACACGCGTCTCCAGTCCCTCGTCTATTCCGTCCAGCCACGGGTACGCCTGCGAGTCCCGCCAGGTCCCGGTTTTGCTGAGGTACTGGACTCGCGTGTAGTCGTACCCCGGCTCGCTGTCCCAGCGCGCAAGGAAGTCGATGGTCACGTCACCCGTGGTTGTCAGCTCGACGGACTGGAAGCGCTGCGACCACTGGTGTCCGTATCCGGGGAGCGCGACGTAGGTGCACAACTGCGGGCTCGGCCGGGCGCCGATCCAGAACGACTTTGTGCCCTCGAGGGGCGCGTACGGAGGGGCCAGCCCGGCGAAATCGTCGACGTGACCAAAGGTCGGTTGTGGAGAGTCGTCGACCGATGTCCATCCCTGCGGGTCTGCGGTGTCGCCGGGACCCTCGAAATCCCACATGCCGAGAACCGCGGTGTCGGGCGGAGCGGACACGACCTGCAGCGCGGCGAGCGGGCCCGCTGATCCGGGCGTCGCAGACACAGTACCGGGAACGAACGCAGCAATGAGAAGAAACGTGCAGGCAAGACCTGACCAACGCGGTATGCCGAGCAACATCGGACACCTCCTTGCCCAAAGGTATGGATTGGTCGGCGGTGAGGAGAAGAGCGTAGCGCCGCCCGTACATATTGTCAATAAGAAAGCGAACACGCGTGGGCGCGCGGCGGGGCTGATCGACGCCGAATCGGACGGACACCGCCGTGCATCGCGACGCGTGGCTTCCCAGCGGCACGCGCGGCGTGGTAGCATCCGCCCATGCGACTGCGCGTCGGCACAACTCTCGGGCCCTACGCTGTCATCGAACCCCTCGGGGCAGGCGGCATGGGCGAAGTCTACCGCGCGCGGGATTCGCGCCTGGGACGCGACGTCGCCATCAAGGTGCTCAACACCGCGGCCGACGCCGATCGGCTGGCCCGCTTCGAGCGCGAGGCGCGCGCGACGGCACTGCTGGCGCACCATAATATCCTGACGATTTTCGATATCGGGACGCACGACGGGGCGCCCTACCTGGTGTGCGAGCTCCTCGAAGGACAGACGCTGCGCGAACGACTCGCGGGCGGCGCTATCGACATGCCGCGTGCGGTGTCGCTGGGGCTCCAGCTGACGCGCGGGGTTGCGGCGGCGCACGCCCTGCGCGTCATTCACCGCGACATCAAACCCGAGAACATCTTCATCACGCGCGATGGGACGCTCAAGATTCTCGATTTCGGCCTGGCCAAGCTGCAATCGGATGCGCGGGTGGATCCGTCCGCGGCCACCGTCGGGGGGTCGTCACCCGGCCTGGTGATCGGGACGCCGGGCTATATGTCGCCCGAGCAGGTGCGCGGCGCTCCCGTGGACGAACGCAGCGACATCTTCGCCATCGGAGTCGTGCTGTACGAAATGCTGACCGGACACGCGCCCTTCGTTCGTCCCAGCGCCGGCGAGACGCTGGCGGCAATCCTCCAGGAGGCGATGCCGCCGCTGTCGGAAAAGATCCCGGCCCCGGTGGGGAACGTGGTGGGCCGCTGCCTGGCGAAGCTCCCGGACGACCGGTACCAGTCCGCCGCGGAACTGGCCGTCGCGCTCGACAACGCACGCGGCGAGTCCACGCCCGCCAGCCGTCCGACGGCGGGCGCACGGCCGGACGTGTCCTCGATCGCCGTGCTCCCATTCCTCGACATGAGCCCGGGACGCGACCAGGATTACCTGTGCGACGGTGTGGCGGACGAGCTCATCAGCGCGCTTACCCACGTCAACGGGCTGCGCGTCGCGGCGCGCAGCTCGTCATTCCAGTTCAAGTCATCGACGGCCGACGCGCGCGCCGTCGGCGCGCGTCTGGGGGTCGATGCGGTCCTTGAGGGCGGGGTGCGTAAGGTCGGTGACCGCCTGCGCGTAACGGTCCAGCTGGTGGACATCGCGGACGGGTACCAGCGCTGGTCGCAACGCTTCGACGGGACTATGGACGATGTCTTCGACATCCAGGACAAGATCGCCGAGAGTGTGGCGACGGCGCTGCGCGGGATCCTGAGCCATCGCGAACGCGATGCACTGCGCCGCCCCGGGACGGAGGCGGAAGCGTACGAACACTACCTTCGTGGTCGTCACCTCATGCTGGCGACCTCGCAGTCGGGCGCCAACGAAGCGCGTGACCTCTTCGAGCGCGCGATCGAGATCGATCCCGGCTACGCCCCCGCCTACGCCGGCCTGGCTCAGATCTACGGGCTCATGTACGAGTGGTGGGGAGGGGGCGAGGAGGCGGTCGACGGGGCCGACGAGGCGACGCGCAAGGCGCTGGAGCTGGCGCCCCACCTGGCGGAGGCGCACGCGGCGCGTGCATTCGTCCTCTCGCTGCGCCGGCAGTACGCCGATTCCGAGCTCGAGTTCGAGGAGTCGATCCGACTCAACCCCAACTCGTTCGAGGCGCATTACCTGTACGCGCGCATGGCGTTTGCGGCGGGGAAGATCGAACGCTCGGCCGAGCTGTTCCGCCGTGCAGCCGAACTTCAGGTGGAAGATTTCCAGTGTGCGATCCTGCTGGGGCAGTCACTGGACATGTTGGGGCGAAAAGACGAGGCCGTGGCGTCGCTTCGCGAAGGGATTCGACGCGCCGAGCGCCGGCTCGAGCTGGATCCGAAGGACGCCCGCGCGTTGTCGCTCGGGGCCAACGCGCACGCCGATCTTGGTGAGATGGAACGCGCGATGCGGTGGGCGGAGAAGGCCGCCGTCCTCGCGCCCGACGATCCGACCGTGCTCATCAACGCCGCCTGCCTGCACGCAAAGCAGGGAAACAAGGATACGGCGCTTGCCTACCTGGAGAAGAGCTTCGGGCGCGGGTTCGGCAAGCGCGACTGGGTGGAGAACGACCCGGACTACGATTGCCTGCGCGACGATCCGCGCTTCCAGGCGCTGCTGGACAAACTCCCCTGACGCCGCGCGCGCTCGTGCACGCTCCGCGGAACTACGCCGTCTTGGGCGGCCACACCTGTTCGCCGGTGGCCGCGTCGATGATGCGCACGGCCTGCACGGGACAGTTCTTCGCCACCCACAACACGTTCTCCGGCCACGCGGTGTTCTCGTTCTTGACGACGGGCTTGTCTTCGTCGTCGTACTCGAACACGTCGGGCGCCTTGTCCCAGCACAGCTTGTCCGAAACGCACGCGTCCCGGTCGATCAGAATATGGTACCGGGGCTCGGTCTTGTTCTCCATGGCCTTCCTCCTTCTGCGTCATGTTCGACAGGCCGCGCGGGCCCTGCCATCTCGCTGCCCGTACCTGTTACGCCGCCTCGCCTTCGGTGAGCGCGCTCCAGCCGCGCGACCGCACCATCTCGCCGTGCGGCTCGATGACCAGACACGCCGGCCCTCCCATCGTGTCGACGAGCGCGGGACCGCTCGCCGGTCCCAGCACGAACACCGCCGTGGCCAGCGCGTCGGACAGTGCCGCGGATCCCGCGGCCACGGAAACGCTGGTGGCCGCCACCGGGCACACACCCGTCGAGGGGTCGACGATGTGGTGGTAGAGTCGCTCGCGGTCGTAATAGATCTCGTAATCGCCCGACGTCGCGACGGCACCGCCGCCAAGCTCGATCGTGCTCCGATAGTGCCCCTTCTTTTCGGGGTCCTCGACGGCGATGCGCCACGGCTTTCCGTTGGAGCGATGGCCGCGCACCCGAATGTCGCCGCCCGCGTTGACGAGGTGATTCTCGACACCGTCGCGCGAGAGGGAGTCCGAGATGCGGTCGACGATGAACCCCTTGGCGATTCCGTCGAGCGTGATCCCCGTCCCCGGCGTGGTATAGCGGATAGAACGACCGTCGATTTCGACGCGCTCGGATCCGACCCGCGCCAGGGCGTCGCGTATCGCCGCGTCCGAGGGCGGCCGTCCGTCCGAGGCGAACGATCCGGCGAGCAGGTCCACCACCGGTTTGACGGTGACGTCGAAGGCGCCGCCGGTGGCACGATGCATCCACAGCGAATGGCGGATGACGTCGAGCAGCTCGGACGGCGCGTCGTCCAGGACGCCCTCTCGGTTCAGCACCGACAGCGCCGACGGCGCTTCGTGCCGGCTCAGAATCGAAACGAGCCGGTCCATCTCTTCGATTCCGCGGCCGATGGCCTGCTCGGCGTGGTCGCGCGAGTCGTGGACAGCCGTGACGGTCACATAGGTGCCCATGCGGACCACGGTTCGTTCCACCTGGAGCCGCGCGCGGTCCAGGCGGACCACGCGGTAGGCGGACTGCAGCGCGCCACCCGCCACCGCCCCCAGCCCGAGCACGCCGCACGCCTTGAGGAACGCGCGCCGGTCGACCGGCTTTCTCACCAGAAGATCCGTCTTCTCCATATCCGTCACGGCTCCCTGTGGGCCGGATGACCGGCCGCGCCACGCAGGCCCCGGCATCCCAGGCACGACTCGAGTCCGCACGTGGCGCACGCGAGAACGTCATCGCCCGCGCGGAGATCGGGATCGCTCCTCCGCTTCAGGCTCTGCACGGCGAGCCACGCGGTCATCAACCCGACGACGCCGCCGACGGCAACGAGCAGGTGGTAGATCATGGTTACCGTCCCATCCCGGCGAAGCCCATGAACGCCATCGACAGCACGCCGGCAATCATGAGCGTCAATGCCGCGCCTTTGACGACCGAGGAGATGTCCGCCATCTCGAGGCGCTCGCGGATGCCGGACATCAGGAGCAACGCGAGGGTGAACCCCGCTCCCGCCCCGAAGGCGAACAGCAGCGCCTGCACGAAATTGTATCCGCGGCTGGTCTGAAACAGCGCCACGCCCAGCACCGCGCAGTTGGTCGTGATCAGGGGGAGGAAGATGCCCAGGGCGCGAAACAGCGCCGGGCTGTACTTTTTCAGGAACATCTCGACCAGCTGCACCGCCGATGCGATGACGACGATGTAGGAGATCAGGTGCAGGTACGGCGCGTCGATCGCGATCAGGACCCGGTGGATCCCGAACGCACACAGCGAGCTGACCAGCATGACGAACGTCACCGCGGCGCCCATGCGGACCGCCGTGTCCGTCTTCGAGGACACGCCCAGGAACGGGCAGATCCCGAGGAACAGGCTGAGTACGAAATTGTTGATCAGGCAGGCGTCGATGAACACCTGCAGCGGTGACGCCGTGTTCATGCCTTCGCCTCCTTACGTTCGCGCATCCAGTTGAACAGGAGCAGCCACCCTCCGAGGACGAAGAAAGCGCCGCCGGGGAGGGCCATGATGGTCCAGGGTTCGAACCGCGCACCGAACACGGGGAGTCCGGCGAACGTCCCGTTGCCGAGCACTTCGCGCACCGCCCCCAGGCTGAAACACGCGAGCGTGAACCCCAGCCCGACGCCGATGGCGTCCAGCACGGACTGGCGGACGGGGTTCTTGGATGCGAACGCCTCCGCCCGCCCCAGGATGTTGCAGTTGACGACGATGAGCGCGATGAATGCTCCCAGCGCCTTGTAGACGTCCAGACTGATGGCCTGGATCACGTAGTCCACGACACTCACGAAGGTGGCGATGATGAGGATGAACGCCGCGATTCTCACCTCGTTCGGGATCAATTTGCGGACGAGCGACACGATCATGCTCGACATGATGAGCACGAATGTCGTGGCCAGTCCCATGGCCACGGCGTTGACCACCGAATTGGTCACGGCCAGGACGGGACACATGCCGAGCAGCATCACGAACACGGGGTTCTGCTTCCAGATCCCGGCCAGGAACACGTCCATTCCGTTCTCGTCGGTCTGTGCGGCGTGATCGCTCATTGTCCACCCCCCTCCAGTGTGTCGAGGTTCTTCATGATGATCGGGACGGTGCGCTCGGTGCTGGCGCGCAGGATGTTGGTGACGGCGCGCGACGAAATAGTGGCGCCGGTAATGGCCTCGACCTGCCACGGCTCCGTCTTCTCGCCGTGCTTGGCCAGCGCGACCGGGTTGCGGATGCCCGTTCCCGCGTCATCGGTCCGCACCGCGAGCGAATCGAAGTTGGCGCGAAACGACGGATCCGAGTCGATCTTGCTCCCGAGTCCCGGCGTCTCGTGGCTCTCGAGGACCTTCATCCCCACCACCGCGCCGCTCCCCGGGGAATAGCCGTAGATCAGGTGGAGCAGGTCGGCGAAACCCTGGCCGCTGGCCTCGACCGCGACACCCACCAGATGGTGGGCGTCGTCGTACCCCGCGTAGTAGAGCGGCGAACCCGGCGCCTCGTCGGCGGGCACCAGTCGCCCGTCCTTTTCGGCGAACACGGCCTTGGTAGTCGCGTTCGGGATGACCTCGAAGACGGCGCGCTCGAGTGCGCGGGCCTTGTTGACCTCGATCCGGGGGAGCGTCAACTGATAGGCCGCTACGATCAGCACGCCGCACACCAGGCCGAGCGATCCCATGGTCAGGATCATCTTCAGCCCGCTGGTTCCCGCCGGGGCGACACCGGGGCGGGCCGTGGTTGCGTCATTCGCCATGGCCACTGCGCCTCCCGGTTCCGTACGTGCGCGGCTGGGTCACGCGATCGATCAGGGGCGTCATCGCGTTCATGAGCAGGATGGCGTACATGACGCCTTCCGGCAGGCCGCTGAACTGTCGAATGAGGACGACGAGCACTCCCACGCCGGCCGCGAACATCCATGCCCCGCGGGGTGTGACCGGTGACGTCACCGGATCGGTCGCCATGAACACGGCGCCCAGCACCAGCCCGCCCGAGAGGACGTGAAACACCCCGTTCGGGTACTTCTGCGCGTTCGCGAGGTGCAGGATCGTGGCGAGGACGAACACGCTGGCGAAGATGCCGACCGGGATACGCCAGTTGAGGAAGCGCCGGTAGGCGAGGTACGCGCCCCCCAGCAGGATCATGACGGCGGATGTCTCGCCCAGCGAGCCGGCGGTCGATCCCACGAGCAGGTCGCGGACGGGAGTGGCCATGGACTCGAACTTCATGTGAGCGAGTGGGGTCGCAGCGGTGACGGCGTCGACGTGCGCGCGCAGAAAGGGGAGCGCCAGGTTGCTGGTGTGCACGCCGAGCATGCCCCCGGCGCCGCGCTGCGCCGTCCACGTGGTCAGCGCCACCGGAAAACACGCCTGCAGGAAGGCCCGGCCGACCAGGGACGGATTGAACACGTTGTGTCCCAGGCCGCCGAAGAACAGCTTTCCGATCACGATCGCCATCACGCCACCCAGGAACGCCATCCACAGCGGGAGCCCGGGAGGGAGCGTCAACGCCAGCAGCACGCCGGTCACCACGGCGCTTCCGTCGGCCACCGTGCTCTCGCGCAGGGGCCGGCGTCCCTTGAAGAACCACTCGGTCACCACGCAGCCGGCGGTCGCGGCGGCGACGATCAGCACCGCGCTCAGTCCGAAGAAGTAGATCGCGGCCATCATGGCCGGCGCCAGGCTGTAGATCACGTGGCGCATGATCTTCGGCGTGTCGACCGGCCGCTTGAGGAACGGCGACGTCGCAACGATCAGCGGCTGGGTACCGGGAGTCACGGGGTCACCGCCGCCGCCTTCGCCGCCTCGTCCTGTTTCGCCTTCTCGCGCGCGTCCTTCTCGCGCAGGAGCGCCTTGGCGACGCGGAAGCGCTGGACGAGCGGAATGTTCGACGGGCAGACGTACGAACACGAACCGCACTCCATGCAGTCCATGAGGTGGAGTCCGCGCATCTGCTCGTAGCTTCCCGTGCGCGCGAGCGAGCCGAGCAGGCTGGGATTGAGGAAGACCGGGCAGGCATCCAGACAGCTCGAGCACCGAATGCACGCGTACTCCTTGCGGACCGCCGCCTCGGCGTGCGTCAGCACCAGGATGCCGGACGTGCCCTTCAGGATGGGCACGTCGAGGTGGTACTGCGCGCTGCCCATCATGGGTCCGCCGAACAGGATCTGGTTGGCGTCCTCGGTGACCCCGCCGCAGTAGTCGAGGATCTCCGAGAGCTTCGTCCCCAGCGGAATGAGGAGCGTCGAGGGATTGCGCACGCCGGGCCCGGTCACCGTGACCACGCGCTCGATGAGCGGCTGGCCGTAGCCGAAGAAGTCGCCCATGCTGGCCACGGTGCCGACGTTGTTGACGACGACCTGCACGTCGATCGGCAGCCGTCCGCTCGGGACCTCGCGCTTGAGCACCGCCGTGATCAGCATCTTCTCGGCGCCCTGCGGGTACTTGGTTTCGAGCGGGACAACGCGACAGTTGAGATCGGCGGGGAGGCGGTCGGTGAGGCCGCGGATGGCGTCCATCTTGTTGGTCTCGATCCCGATGAACGACTTGTGCGCGCCCAGCACCTTCATGGTGACCCGGATGCCCAGGATGATCGAATCCGCGTATTCCAGCATGATGCGATGGTCGGTCGTGAGGTAGGGCTCGCACTCCGCACCGTTGATGAGCACCCAGTCCACGCGTTTGTTCTCGGGAACCGAGAGCTTGACGTGGGTCGGAAACGCCGCGCCCCCCAGGCCGACGAAGCCGCCCGCCTGGATCGACCGCACGAGCTCCGCGCGCGACGGCGTCTGCCAGTCGCGCGGCGCGTCCTCGAAGATCGCCTGCGGCGAGCTCGGGTCGACGTCGATGACGATGGCCTCGCTCATGGTGCCGGACGGATGCCGGCGTTTTTCGATCGCCTTGATCCGGCCGGTGGCCGACGCGTGCAGGGGAACCGATACGAAACCGTTCGACTCCGCGATGAGCTGCCCGCGGAACACGCGCTCGCCCACCGACACGATCGGTTTCGAGGGCGCGCCCAGATGTTGCCGGAGGTGAAGGACGACCTCGGACGGGAACGGCATGCGTTCGATGAGCCGTCCGGCCGTCAGGTCCTTGAACGTTCCGGGATGAACGCCGTGGCGAAACGACTTCGCGCCGTGGGCCTTTTCGATCATTCCGCATCCTCTCCGTTGCCCGGCTCGTGCGCCACGAACTCGCGCAGGGACCGGCGGAAGAACGCGTCGTCACTCCCGAATCCGCTCAGCCGGAGCAGGTTCTCCGCGAGGGCGCGGTGGGCGTCGGCGGCGGACGGAGCCGTCGCCGCGGGTGCCGGAGGCACGGCTGCGGGGGCGGTCGCCTGTGGTGCCGGCGCGTCGTGCGCTGCACCCCGCAGGTCCAGCCAGCGGTCGTGCGCCCGCGCGGTGGCGGCCGCCATCTCCGCGGAAACCAGGGCGATGGCGTGGCGTCCCGTGCCGTCACGCACGTCGATGTAGGGCTGGATGCCGTCGCGCGCGTCCGGAGCGAGATCGAGGTACGCGGCCAGCGGCTTCATGCGATCGCTGCGGTGCCCGCGGGACACGACGCGGAAGTGGCGCCGGAATCGAGCCTGGCGTACCGCCCAGTCCGCGACCGTGAGCCGTCCCTCCACGGTGGCCTCGCCGAGCGACGGATCGGTGACCGTGAGCGCCCGTGCCGGCCACGCATCGCCGGTATCGGGATTGCCGTCGAGAGAGATCCACGCGCCGTCTCCGCCCGGCGCGAAGAGCGGAACCGCGCGGCTGTGCGCCGCGAGTCGCGCGATCTCCACGACCGAGTCGGGCGCGATGCCGCAGGCGACTGGGTCGGGCGCGTAGATCCGCAACAGCGCCGGTGCGTCCGCCGCGGTGGCGGCGGCGACGGCGCGCATCAGGTGGCCGGGCTCTCCAATGGAACACTGCGCCGCGAAGCGTCGCCTGGCGACGAGCACGCGCGTCAGTTCTTCGATCCGGGTCAGGTCCGCGCCGCCGGCGTCCAGCGCGATGCCGCGCCCGTCGGTTACCGCGATGATCACGGGCAGATCGCCCGTCATCGC
>CAZCQM010000100.1:0-10387 GCA_964500785.1 uncultured bacterium | reverse complement strand
TTCGCCTGGATGAACTCGCACGCCGTCACGGCGTCGTCGATGCCCATGGTGAAGTTGTCGCCGATGGGGAGCATGCACGCGTCGAAGGGGCCGTTCAGCTCCGAGATCAGCTTCATGTCCAGGAACACCGCGGTGTCGCCGGTGTGGTAGATCTTCTTGCCATCCATGTCGAGGACGATTCCCGCCGGGCTCCCCAGCGCCTCGCCCTTCGGTCCCGTCGACCCGTGGTGGGCGATCACGAGCTTCACCCGCCCGAAGGGAAAGTCGTGGCCGCCGCCGATGCTCATGCCGTGCGTCTTGCACCCGCGGTCCGTGTAATAGTTCGCAATCTCGTAGTTCGCCACCACCAGCGCCTTCGTCTTCTTCGCGATGGCCTCGGTGTCGCCGATGTGGTCGCCGTGGCCGTGCGAGATCAGGATGGCGTCGAGGTGATCGAACACACCTGGCTTGACGTCGGCTTTCGGATTGCCGGTGAGGTACGGATCGATGAGTATGCGGGCCTTCTCGCCCTGGATCTCCCAGCACGACTGCCCGTGGAAGGTGAGTTTCACGGTGTGCCTCCTCGCCCGCGCGGGCGCCGGCGGCACGGCCCGGGGGTGCCTGGCGACACCCCCGGGAATCCCGGCCGCCCGGACTACGCCGGCGCGATGTTCTTGTTCATCCGGAACAGGTTGTCCGGATCCCACTGCTTCTTGATTGCGGCCAGGCGCGCGTAGTTCTTTCCGTACGCGTCTTTCAGCCGGTCGCCGGCCTCCTCCTCGTTGAGGAAATTGACGTAGGTGCCGCCCGTGGAGAACCGCTTCATGTCGTTCCACGCCGCGCGCGCCCAGCCGATCTGGGTATCGTCGTCCTCGGGACGGTCCCACGCCGCGGTAATGTTGAACACGGCCGCGGCGTCGCGATTCCCCACCGCCGAATGATCCGCGGGGTGGTTGGCGATCGCTCCGCCCAGTGGGAAGAAGATCACCGCCGAATGGGGTGAGGTGATCTTCGACCCATGGTCGATGGCGGACGCGGTCATCTCCGCGGTCACACCCGGCAGATACTCGGACTTCCAGTAGTAGCGCCGGCCCGAGGGCTGGGTGGCGTCGAGCAGCGACTGCTGCGACACGTACGGGCGCTTCTGGATGATGTCGCCCACGGGCTTCCCGAAGGCCTTGATGGGGGCGAGCAGCTTCTCGCCGTCCGCCACCTTGCCGGTGTGGCACGCGAACAGCGCGATGATCGGCTTGCCGTGCGCGCTCGTGTCGATCCACGGCGCCGGCGGCGCGATCCGCAGTGCGGCGACCAGCGCCAGCTCCGGTGGCGAGTCGAGCACCATCTTGCGGTACATCTCGAGGACCTCCGGCGCCGACTCGGCGCGCCAGGCGATGCCGCCGCCGACGATCTCAGGACCGAGCGGATAGAGGTCGTACTCGATGTCCGTGACGACACCGAAGTTTCCGCCGCCCCCGCGCAGCCCCCAGAACAGCTCCGGGTTGTCCTTCTCGCTTGCGCGCACGATGCGCCCATCGGCCGTCACCACCGTCATCGAGCGCACGTTGTCGGTCGTCCACCCGAACCGGCGCGAGGTGTAGCCGAAGCCGCCGCCCAGAGTCAGGCCGGCGATTCCGGTGGCGGACACGAAGCCGAGCACGGCGGCCAGGCCGTGGAGCTGCGTCTCGCGGTCGACGTCGCCCAGCAGACACCCGGGCTGGGCGTGCGCCACACGCTCCTCCGGGTCGACCCACACGCCGCGCATGGCGGACAGGTCGAGCATCAGCGACCCGTCGCTGACCGCGAGGCCGGAGATGTTGTGCCCGCCCCCCTTGATGGTCAGGGCGACACCATTCTCGCGGGCGAAGCGCACGCCGGCCTGGATGTCCGACACACCCACGCACTGCGCGATCATCGCGGGCCGGCGGTCGATCATGCCGTTCCAGACCGACCGGGCGGCGTCGTAGCCGGCCTCACCCGGGGCGAGGAGCCGCCCGCGAAGGGACGACTTGAAGGCGTTGACTTTCTCGTCACTGATTGAGACCGGGGTTCCCTCCCGGGACACAGCGGCTGCGGCCATTGCATACCCTCCACGTGGAAAGAAGACGGGCGGGGCGCGTCGATGCGCGGCCCCGCCACTCGTCAGCTACCCTTTTATCACGGAGTACCGGTAATAGTTCCCCGGCATTCTCCGAATCCGATTCGCGCCGCGCCATCGCGCTCGCAGAAAGCGCGGATGATGACGGCGTCGCCGTCCTGCAGAAAGGTTCGCGTCTCGCCCGACGGAAGCTCGAGGGGTTCGCTCCCCCGCCAGGTCAGCTCCATCAGGCACCCCCGCGACTCCTTCTCGGGGCCGGACACGGTCCCGCTGGCCAGGAGATCGCCCGGGCGCAGGTTGCACCCGTTGGAGGCGTGGTGCGCGATCATCTGCGAAAACGTCCAGTACATGTCTGTGAAACTCGCTCGGCTCACGCGCATCCCTTCGAACCCGTCATCGCGCATGCGTGGCGTTTCGATGAAGGTCTCGATGGTGATGTCGAAACCGCCCGAGCGCCGGTCCTCGTCGTCGTCGAGGTACGGCAGCGGCGCGGGGTCGCCCTCGGGCCGCTCGAACGCCGGCACCCGGAACGGCGCCAGCGCTTCGGCCGTCACCA
The DNA here is from genome assembly GCA_964500785.1 of uncultured bacterium. Taxonomy (GTDB): domain Bacteria; phylum Krumholzibacteriota; class Krumholzibacteriia; order WVZY01; family JAKEHA01; genus JAKEHA01. Next base: position 7,757 of record CAZCQM010000100.1, on the reverse strand, counting down.
CCCAGGGGCTCACCGTGGTGGCGAAGCTCTTGGCCAGAAACGGCCCCAGCGGCTGATACTCCCACTTCTGGATGTCGCGCGCGCTCCAGTCGTTCACCAGGCACAGCCCGAACAAGCGCTCGCGCGCCTCGGCGATCGCCAGCGCCTCGCCGAGCGCGTTGCCGGGACCGACGAAGGCACCGACTTCCACCTCGTAGTCCAGGAGGCCGGACGGGCCGAACGACGGGGCGGGCGCATCCTCGCTCTTCGTCTGACCGCGGGGGCGGCGCACCGGCGTCCCGGACGCCACGATGGACGACGCGCGGCCGTGGTACCCGATGGGGATGTGCTTGTAGTTGGGAAGCAGCGGGTTGTCCGGGCGGAACATGGATCCGATGTTGGTCGCGTGAAACGCCGACGCGTAGAAGTCCGTGTAGTCGCCGATCTGTACGGGGACCAGCAGCTCCACATCGTCGATCGCAAAGAGGCACGGCTCGCACACGCGGCGGTTGGCGTCCATCTCGGGATGGTCCGCCTGGAGCAGCTCCGAGAGGCGCGCGCGCAGCGCGCCCCAGTGGTCGGCGCCCAGCGCCATGAGCGCGTTGAGCGTGGGTTCCGTGCACGCCTCGACGGCCCGCCGCGACAGCCCCGTGAACATCCCCGCGCGAAGGGCGGATACGTCGAGCACGTGCTTGCCGATCGCCACGCCGACGCGCGGCGGCTCGTCACCCTCCCAGTCGCGGAACACGCCGAAGGGTAGATTCTGGATGGGGAAATCGGTTCGGGGCGCGTTGGCCGACTCCACCCACGAGCGACGTTCCGGGTTGTGCGTATCGTTGAGCATCAGAGCAGTCCTGTTCGAACGAGGTCATCCACCGGTTCGCGAAACGAACACGATCCGAACGAGATCGCAAACCGGCGGCGGATGGTGGCGATTTCATCGCGCGAGAGTCGGTAGTCACGCCACGACAGCGTGTCGTCGGTGAACTCCACGCCCGCGAGCGTCTCCCGCGTCATCAATTCGTCCGCGTCGCGCAGCGTCAGACCGTTGTAATAGAACACGGCCGTCAGAAACACGTTCATGAAGCCGTGCATGACACCGTGGGGTGCATCGTCCGCGTAGGTGAGCGGATGCTCGGAACGCAGCGGGTGATGCAGGCCGGCCGTCGCCTTGAAGGCGGTGCCGGTCGCGTAACAATAACGCATGAAGCGCGTTATGTAAACGGATGGCGGGAAGGCGCCGGGGGTGACGCCGCCGGTGCGGATCTTGGCGCGCAGGCGCGCCTCGGCGATGGCTCCGATGAGGCCGCGCGGGTCCTCGTGGACCGGGATCTCGACGTAGGTACGCAACGTCGGGGGCACGGCGGCCGCGATCGACCGCACCGCGGCCACGTCGTGCGCTTTGACCTCGATGGCGTCGACCGTCACGCCCGTTGCGGCGCCGTTGAAGGCCGCGATCGCCGCGACGTCGCCGGAGACGTCCTCGCCCACCAGGGCGGACACGCGCCAGTGACTTCCGTCCGCCCCGGCCCCGACCGCCCGCATGGCGTCTTCCATCTCCCCCAGGCGCGCCGTCGGCACGATGAAGCGCCCCAGCATCCACGCGTGCGGCGACCGCCGGTACTCGGCATAGTTCCGGACCGCGGGCTCCATCTCCAGGCCGGCCGGCGGAAACAGCCCCGCGTAGTCGACGACGGTGTGGAGCAATGCGTGGAGCGTCTTCGGGACGGCGTGCGTCACGGCGTGTCCGGTCGCAGGAGATCCGGGCCGATGTCGGCGACGGACGTACAGCCGCAGAGGGCCATGGCATTGTCGATCTCGTCGCGCAGGATCCCGAGCACGCGCTCGACGCCGCGCTCGCCGTCCACCGCGAGCCCCCACAGGACCGGACGGCCCACCATCACGGCGCTGGCCCCGCGCGCCACCGCTTTGATCACGTCGGTTCCCCGCCGGACGCCGCCGTCGATGAACACCTCGGCCCGACCCTCCACCGCGTCCACCACGCCGGGCAGCGCATCGATGGTGGCGGGGGCGCCGTCGAGCTGGCGCCCGCCGTGGTTCGACACCGACACGCCGCGTGCGCCCATCTCGACCGCGCGGCGCGCGTCGGACCCGCGGGCGATTCCCTTCACGATCAACGGGAGCTTCGTGATACCGAGCAGCCATTCGACGTCGCGCCACGAGATGGCGGGGTCGATGTAGCTCGCCACGTACGCGGCGAGCCCGGAGCCGCCCGCGTCGGCCGTCATCGTGCCCTGGCCCGCCCCGAGCAGGTTCTTGACCGTGAGTCCGCCGGGCAGCGAGAAGCGATTGCGCACGTCACGCTCCCGGGGCCCGATGATCGGCGCGTCGACGGTGAGCATGATGACGCGGCATCCCGCGGCCTCGACACGGGCCACCAGGTCGCGCGTCGCCTCGCGGTCCTTGTAGATGTAGAGCTGGAACCACAGCGGCCCCGTCGACACCGCGGCGATATCCTCGACACGGGTGTTCGAGAGCGTGCTCACAACCATGACCGTCCCTGCGGACGCCGCCGCGCGCGCGGTCGCCAGCTCTCCGTCCGGGTGCGCCATGCCGTGGAACGCGGTTGGCGCCACCAGCACCGGCATGGACACGCGCTCACCGAGCACCGTGGTTTCCGGGGTGCGGCGGCTCACGTCGACGAGCGTGCGGTAGTAGAGGGGGATGCGCTCGTAGGCGGCGTGATTCTCGCGCAGCGTGACCTCGTCCAGCGCGCCGCCGGCGTAATAGTCATAGGTCATCTTCGGCAGGCGCGTGGCCGCCGCCTTCTCGAAGTCGAACAAGTTCACCAGCGGTGCCTGTCCGGCCATCGCCATCAACCCCGGAGGACGCGGCGAACGGCTTCGACCACGTCGTCCGCGTCGGCGTCCGAGAGGCGCGGCGACAGGGGCAGGCTCACCGTCTCGCGGCCGATGCGGGTGGCGTTGGGATAGTCCTCGGGCTTCCAGCCGAAGCGCTCCTGGTAGAACGGGTGCTCCGGGATGCTCAGGTAATGCACCCCGACGCCGATGTTCTGCGCCTGGATCGCGGAGAGGAATTCGTCGCGCGCGATGCCGGACCGCCCCCTGGCCACCATGATCGTGTAGAGGTGGTACGCGTGCCGCGTGTCCTCGTCGGGGTCCGCGGGAATCCCGATGGGCAGGTCGGCGAAGGCATCGTTGTAGCGCTGCCACAGCGCTTCGCGCCGCTTCCAGTTCTTCTCGACGCGCTTGAGCTGGTGGATGCCGAGTGCCGCCTGGATGTCCATCATGTTGTACTTGAAGCCCGCCTCGACCACCTGGTAGTGCACCCACCCGGAGTCGCTGAAGCGTTTCCACGCATCCTTGCTCATGCCGTGGAGCGCGAGCACTTTGATGCGCGCCGCCAGCGCCTCGTCGCGCGCCAGCACCATGCCGCCTTCACCGGTGATCACGTTCTTGGTGACGTAGAAGCTGAAGCACCCGAACTCGCCGAAGAGCCCCGACTTCTTCCCCTTGTACTCGGTCTCGATGGCGTGAGCGCAGTCCTCGATGATCATGAGCTCGTTCTTCTTCGCGATCGAGCACAGGGCATCCATCTCACAGGGGCGGCCGGCGAAATGCACGGGGAGGATCGCCTTCGTCTTCGGCGTGATCGCCTCCGCGACGCGCTCGGGATCGATGTTCATCGTGCGCGGGTCGACGTCGGCCAGAACCGGGGTCGCGCCCGCATGGATGATGGCGTTGACCGAAGCGCAGAAGGTGAGCGGCGTCGTGATGACCTCGTCGCCCTCGCCGACGCCCGACGCGAGCATGGCCAGATGGAGCGCGGCCGTGCACGAACCCACGGCGGCGGCGTGGTCGGCGCCCTTGTAGCGCTTGAAGTCCTCTTCGAAGCGCGCGACCCTGGGGCCGGTTCCGAGCCAGCCGCTACGGAGCGCGTCGACGACCTCGTCGATCTCGTCCTGCTCGATCTGGGGGGCCCCGAAGACGAGAAAGCGATCCTTCGGGCGCACGGGCTTGTCGTTCATATGAATTCCAGGTTGAACCACCGCGGGGTTGGAATGCCTCAGGGTACCACGGACGCACCGCCCCGGGCAATGCGCGCGCGTCAGGACCGGACGAGCCGGACGATCCGATCGAGCCGGGGGCGCTCCAGCACCGCCAGCAGACCCAGGTAGATCGCCCCCGCCACGACCAGCATCACCACCAGCTCGACCACTGCGTTGGGCCACGGGATCCAGCGGTGCGCCGCCAGGCAGGCGACGGCCGCGGCGAGCGACGGCCACGCGTACGGCACCAGCCGCGCGAGGAACTCGCCCAGCGTCATGCCGACGAGGCGGTAGCGGACGACGGCGTGCGTCGGGAACATGACGACCGTTACCACCGCCACCAGCGCCCAGGCGATTCCCGTCGTGCCCCAGTGCGCGCCGATCCAGATCCCGACCAGGATCAGCCCCGTGCGCAGGAGGTTGAGATAGAATCCCAGGTCCGCGCGGCCGCACGCGAGCATCAGGCTGCCCGCCGGGCTGGTGAGCGAGAACGAGAGCCCGACCACACACAGGATGCGCATCAGGTGGATGCTCGGCTCGTACCCCGGACCCAGCTGCACCAGGATGAACGGAGTGGCCAGCGCGAACATCCCCACGTAGAGCGGAACCGTCAGCGCGCCGAGCACCTCGATCAGCTCCAGGTAGCCCTTGCGCAGGCGGTCCCGGTCGTGCTGAACGGTGGAGAACACCGGAAATGCCACGCGCGTGAAGATCGGATTCAGGATCTGGTACGGCCGTGCGATCAGCCGGTAGGCGAGCTCGTAGTACCCCAGCGGACCGGCGCCCATGACGACGCCGATGACGAGTTTGTCGAGCTGCTGGCCCATCAGGTTGAGCGTGCGCTCCCCCATCTGGAAGAGGCCGAACCGGAGGAAGCGCCGGCACTCGGCGGGCACGAACCGGAACATGGGCCGCCACGTCGACCAGCCCACGGCGGTGAGAACCAGGAACTTCACCGAGAACAGCACGATCGTGGCCCACACCAGGGACCACACGCCGTAGCCCGTCGCCGCCATCGCGATGCCCACGACCGCGCTGACCACCGTCGCGGCCACCTCGATGAACGCCAGGCGGCGGAAGCGCAGCTCGCGCTCGAGGAGCACCTGGAACTGCTGGCCCATCGGCCCGACGATGAAGATCACACACGACGCGCGCAGCAGCGCGACCAGCGGTGGCTCATGGTAGAGCGCGGCGACCAAAGGCGCCGTCACCCACAGCAGCCCGAACACGGCCACACCGGTGAACACGTTGAGCCAGTAGAGACTGGACAGCTCCTCGCGTCGCGCGTCGCGATAGTGAATGATCGCGTTGCTCACGCCGGCGTCCGCGAACGCCTGCGCGAACGCCAGCACGACGTTCACCATCGCCATGAGCCCGAAGTCTTCGACGCGAAGCAGCCTCGCCAGCACGGCGAGCTGGACGAACTGCGTCCCGATCCGCACGCCGGTGGCGGTGCCGGTCCAGCGCGCCCCCGAGGTGGCGTCCCGTCGGAGCTGTTTGATGTCTATGTCGTCGGTCACGAGGCGTCCGCCGCATAGAACGGTTCGAAGCGCCGCATGAGGGGGCTCTGAACGCACACGCGTTCGACGGCGGAGAGCACCTCGGGCGGCACCTTCCCCACCCAGTCGCGGTAGTAGGTCGCGGAGACACGGTTGGTGTCCAGCACGGTCCGGCGGTCCGTGCGCGAGGTCGACGAGCGGCGGACGTAGGCGTCGGTCGCCGGCGCCATCGCAAGACCGCACCATGACAGGATCTCCGAGACGCGCGCGAGCGGATCGGTGGCGAGATCCTCGTACACGATGGTCCTCGCCCGATCGCCCAGGGCCCCGAACTGCTCCTCGATCGACTCGTTGGCGATGCGCCAGTAGGCGGCGAGCTTCTCGTGCAGGGGGCCCGCCTGCACGCGCGCGAGCAGACCGTCATAGGATTCGAAGCGGCGCTGCTCGCGCACCGTGTCGGCAAAGAGATGGATGTTGTCCCGGATCTCCACCAGCCGGCCCTGCTTGAGGTAGCGGTCCATCGAGCTGAGAACGGCGGCCGGATGCCGGAGCACGTGGAGGAACCGCGCGTCGGGAAAGACGTCGGCCAGCAGCAGCACCTTGAAGTAGAGCCGGACGTCCTTGATGGCCCTCAGCCGGATCGTCTCGCTCTTCTCGAACCAGGCGAACGGCTCCTGACCGATCCGGTTCAGGTGGAGCAGGTTGAACTGTGCCGCGAACTGCAGGTGTTCCGACTTGAGATAGCGATTGAGGGCCTCGAGTGCCCCCATCACGCGCGCTTCGAACAGGAACTCGCGCCGGCTCGCGTGCACCGGGTCGAAGAGACGCGAGCGCTTTGCCACCAGAGCCGGGACGTCAGCGCGCAGGCGCTCGGCGAGATAGGGCGACGGGGGCTCGACGAACTGGAACTCCTCGGGAAAGTACGGGAAGAGCCCGTAGGCCGGCGCGAACGGTTCGTAGAAATGCAGGCAGTCGGGGTGCGAATCGAAGATGTTGGAGAGCCACGTAGTTCCCGACCGCTGCGTCCCCAGAATGAAGAGCAACGGACCCATCATGCCTTCCTGGCCAGGACGACGTAGTTGCTCGTCATGCGGTGGTTGCGGTCTATCGGGCGCAGCAGCTGCGCCAGCCACTGCATGCACCACACGGCGGGGCGCACGGCGGGACGCAGCGGCCCGGAGAGGTGATAGAGCAGGTAGCACCGCGACTGGAGCAACGCGCCGAGGAACCCGTTGGTCGGCCGCAGCGAGACCACCGCGAAGCCGGTCCGCTCGAAGAGCAGCCGAAGCCCGAACTCGGTGAAGCGCCAGTAGTCGTGCGGCTCGTCGTGGACGTGCCAGGTGAAAGGCGCCGACAGGATCAGCATCCCGCCGCGCTTGAGCACGCGGTGCATCTCGCGCAGCATGGCGGCCGGGTCGTCCACGTGCTCGATCACTTCGGTGCACAGAACGGCGTCCGCGCACCCGGAGGCGAAGGGGAGCCCCGACGCGTCTCCGTACACGTCGGCGCGTCTTCCGCTGTCGGGGCGGGACGGCGAGTCGAAGCCCACGTAGCGCGCGAAGCCGGCGAACAAAGCCCGGTAGGGTTGCTCGCCGCATCCCACGTCGAGCACGACGTCTCCAGCAACGCCGTCGGCCAGGTCGGCGATCCCCGCTTCGAGGAGGCCGTTGGCGTACCAGTTGTACCACTGTGCGTTCGCCGCCCGTTTCGGCATCATCGGTCTCCGGCCCGGTGCGTGGCCACGTCCCGGTAGATCGTGGCGAGGCGCTCGCCCTGACGCTTCGCGTCGAACTCGGCTTCGATGTGGGCGCGCCCCGCGTCCTGCATCTCGCGCCAGCCCCGGGGACTGGCGGTCAGGTTGCGCAGATGAGCCACCAGTGCGTCGACGTCGCGCTCCGGCGCGAGCAGGCCCGTCTTCCGGTCCAGGATCACGCCGGGAATGTCGCCATGCGTCGTGCTGACGATCATCATGCCGGAGGCGCTCATTTCGATCAAGGAAACGGGTGCGCCGCCCTCGGTATCGCCGTCCGAGGCGGTGACGCTGGGCGAGAGAAAGACGTGGTGGCGGCGCGCCTCGTCCATGACCACCCGGTAGGGCTGGTAGCCGAGCAGCCGCGTGTTCTCTGCCAGGTCCATCTGCGCGATGACATCCAGGATCCGGCGCTTCTCGCGCACGGTGCGCGCCTCCCCGTGCTCGTCGCCGATGATCGTGATCTGGTAGAGATCGTCGGTCAGGGTTTCAGCGAAAC
>CAZCQM010000099.1:0-10429 GCA_964500785.1 uncultured bacterium | reverse complement strand
GATCTGCAAGTCGGTGGGAGTGGACAGCCACGAAGTCATGCACATCTTCACGCAGGACACGAAGCTCAACATCTCCCCGGCATACCTGAAGCCTGGTTTCGCATTCGGTGGGTCGTGCCTGCCGAAGGACGTGCGGGCGCTGCTCTACCTGGCCCGTTCGCGCGATCTCAATCTTCCGGTACTCTCGTCGGTGCTGCCGAGCAATGACGTTCAGATCGAGCGCGCCGCCTCGATGATCTTCGAGCAGGGAAAGAAGCGCATCGGGTTTCTGGGCATGAGCTTCAAGCCCGGCACCGATGACCTCCGCGAGAGCCCGCTCGTGCGACTGATCGAAATCTGTCTGGGCAAGGGCTATGACATCCGCGTCTTCGACGAGAGCGTGTCGCTTGCGCGCCTGGTGGGCGCGAACAAGGCGTATATCGAGAAGGAGATTCCGCACATCTCGCGGTTGCTGTCGACGGATCTCGACGATGTGATCGATTCGTCCGAGGTGGTTGTTGTCGGACATCGCTCGCCCGAGTTTGCGGTGGCGCTGAAGAACGCCGCGGGCAGCCGGGTCGTCATCGACCTGGCGCGGGTCTTCGAACAGCCGCCGGACGATCCCGGCTACGTGGGATTCAACTGGTAGGAACGCTCAGAAGCGTTCCGGTTCGGCCCGTCGGGAACCGGGACGCGTGTCCGTGCCTCCCGGAAAGAGCGAAAGGAAGCCGTCGTTGTGGGCCATGATGAGCCATGCCGCGATCAGCAGACCCACGTTGCGGAGGATGGACAACCAGGACGTGGTCGCACCGCCCTCGGCTCCGAAGCATCCGCAGTCGATCACCATACCGCGCACGATCGTGGTGGCGATGGCGACGGTAAAGGCGCAGAGAAGCAGGAACAGTGCGCCCGCAGCCTTACGGGAAAGGACACCGAGCAGCAGCATGATTCCGGCGGTAAGCTCGCTCCACGACACGATGAGCGCGAAGAGGTTCGACAGCGAGAAGGGGACAATCTTGTATGCCCTGACCGACATGGCGAAGGCCTGGGGGTGGAGCACCTTCTCCCAGGCGGCGTACACGAAAAGCACGCCGAGCAAGAGGCGCAGCAGCAGGTTGAGCGTGCGGCTCCTCAGGAACGTCATTTGGGAACCATCCCTTCGACCGGGTACCCGGCGTCCGTCCACTGCTCCCAGCCACCGGAGAATACGGAAACGTCCTGGTACTCGAGAATCTTGAGCTCGGTGGCGAGCTCATCGCTGAAGTCGCACGCGGGTCCGCGGCAGTACACGACCACTTTGGCGTCGGTGGGCACTTCCGCGTTCAACATGTCGAGGTACTCGGGCAGCTGGTCATGGGGCACGTTGATGGCGCCGGGGATGTGCCCTTCCTGGTATTCCTGCGGGCTGCGCGCGTCGATGATGAACGCTTTGCCCTCGTCGAAGAGCCGCTTCATCTCGGCGAGGGAAACGGCGCCCGGCGGAACGGCTTCGGCCGCGGTGGAGTCGGTGGCGCTCGAGTCGACCGCGGCGTGCCGCGCGGTCGAAACCGGCGCGCCCTTCTGAATCAAAGGTACGCCGCCGGGGCGAATGGCATTGATGACAACGCCAAGCAGGGCGGCAATCGCTATAATGACGAGGCCGCCGCGGAGCTGGGAAAGAGTCGATTTCCTATGGTCCTTCTGATCCTGGATTCGAACCGTCATCCTATGGGATTTTCAGGTGTGAATCTAGCCGTTTCTAACACCGTGCCGGCGACCCGGGTTCCCGTTCTTCGGCCCAGCCGGGTAACAGCCGGGACGCCGGGGGGTTAGCGCGCACGATGTGCGGCATCGCCGGGATTGTCTACAGCCACCGGGACGCGCGTGTCTCGGAGGACGCGCTGCGCCGGATGTGCCAGTCCCTCCACCACCGCGGTCCCGATGACGAAGGGTACTACGCCGTCGGTGGCGCGGGACTGGGAATGCGGCGCCTCTCGATCATCGACGTCGCACACGGCCACCAGCCCATCTTCAACGAGGATCGCACCTGTGTGATCGTCTTCAACGGCGAGATCTACAACCATCACGATGTAAGGCGCGAGCTGGAGCAACGCGGCCACCGGTACTCCACGAGCAGCGACACCGAGACCATCCTGCACGCCTACGAAGAGTACGGCGATGCGTGTGTGGAGCACCTGCGTGGTATGTTCACCATTGCCATCTGGGACATCCCCCGCCGGCGCCTCTTCCTCGCGCGCGACCGTCTGGGAAAGAAGCCGCTCTACTACACCGTGCCCTCCGGCCCGGATGGCCGCCTGGTCTTCGCATCCGAACTCAAGGCGATCGCCGCCCTCGGCGACGTCGAGCGCCGCGTGGACCCGCAGGGGCTGGCTGACTACGTGGCGTGGGGCTACGTACCCGATCCGCGCACGATCTATGAGGGAATCGCCAAGCTCCCCCCGGCCCACTATCTGGTCTACGAGGAGGGCCGCGTCCACGTCCAGAAGTACTGGGATGTCACCTATGCCCCGGTGGAGACCCCCGGGCCCGAAAAGAAATACGTCGACCGCGCGCTCGATATCCTGGACGAGGCCGTGCGCATCCGGCTGGAGAGCGAGGTGCCGCTGGGTGCGTTCCTGAGCGGCGGGACGGATTCCAGCATCGTCGTGGCGTTGATGGCGCGGCATACACGCGGGCGCGTGAAGACCTTCTCGATTGGCTTCGAGGAACACGAGTACAACGAGCTTCCGTACGCGCGCGCGGTCGCACAGCATTTCGGCACCGAGCACTACGAGGAAGTCGTCCGTCCCGACGCAGTTGGCGATGTCCTGCACCTGGTGCGTCAGTTCGACGAGCCGTTCGCGGACTCTTCGATGATCCCCACCTACTACGTGTCGCGCGCGGCGCGCCGGCATGTGACCGTGGCTCTTTCCGGTGACGGCGGTGACGAGCTGTTCGCCGGGTACCTGCGATACATCGAGAACGCCGCCGTGCGCGGCGCGAACCGCGTTCCCGCGGGACTGCGCGATGCCGTGCTCCGGCCGCTCGCCGCGGCACTCCCGGCCGGAACGAAGGGGATCGACCGCCTGCGCGACATGTCGGGGAACCGCGATGAACAGTACGTGCGCCACATGACACACGGGCTGTCGCTTACGTATCGCGAGGTCTTCAGCGAGGCCTTTCTCGAGCGCCTGGCGGCCCCCGACCCCTCGCACGTCGCGCGCCCCTTCCTCGATGCGGTGCGCGGTATGGACCCGCTCTCGCGCCGGCAGTATCTCGACACCCACACGTACCTCCCGGGCGACATCCTCACCAAGGTCGATCGCGCCAGCATGATGGTGTCGCTCGAGGCGCGGGCGCCGGTGCTCGACCACAAGCTGGCCGAGTTCGCAGCAACGATACCGGCGGAGCTGCGTATGAAGGGAATGACGACCAAGTACATCCTCAAGAAAGTTGCCGAGCGTCTGATGCCGCCCGAGCTGGTCCACCGGCCCAAGATGGGCTTCGCCGTGCCGGTGGCGTACTGGCTCAAGAAGGAGTGGGCGGCGCAGACCGACGATCTCCTGACGAGCGAGCGGGCGCTGGCACGAGGCACCTTCCGTCCGGAGTTCGTGCGGCGCATCCTGGCCGAGCATCGATCCGGAAAGCGCGACAATTCGTCGATGATATGGGGGCTGATGATGCTGGAGCTGTGGTGGCGGGAGGTGGCGGAGTGATGCGGGCGCTGACCCGATTCGCCGGCGTGCTTGTGCTGCTGGCGGCCTCCACGTGTCTCGCCGCCGCGGAGCAGCCCGGCAGCCCGATCTCCATCGAGATCACGTCCCGGGTGGGCACCCGCGGCATGATCAGCGCGGATTCCGCCGCTGCGTCGGCGCGGGCCATCGTCGGGACGCATCGTCTCTACCCGGAAGAAGCCACGCCGGTGCGGTACACCGATCGCGCGTCGTTCGGACCCGCCGATGAGGGTATCGGCTGGCTGATGCGGACCAGACTCCCGGTCACGGGTGACAGTACGTCGGCGTACCTGACGGCGAACGTCCTGGTGGACGGGATGAGTGGCCGGGTCCGGGCCGTCTTCACCGACCCGGGGAACGACTGGGTGCTCCCGGTCTGGCCGCTGGCCGACGCCGATGAGGTTGCAGGCCTGCACGGCTGGGGGATGGGCACCGAGATTCCGGCTGCCATGCGATCCAGCGCCGTGGAGGCGATCAGCGCGTGCTGGAAGCAATTCGACATCGATCCGACCCGGACCGCACAACTCATCGCCCGCCCTCGCTGGATCTCGCCGGAGTTCCCGGCGCAGGAGGTCGACGGAAAATCCGTCGCCGGGCGCGACGCCGAGCGGGTCTGGCTGATCCAACTCTGCGGCATGAAGTTCCACGCCACGGAAGCGGGTTACGACACGGGGTGGGTGATGCAGTTCCTGGACGGGTCGCTCGAGTTTGTGCGGGGGTTCTACGTTCCGTGAGGACGGAATGCGGGTGCCGTATCGCCGGCGGACGGGAAGAAGCCGATCGTCACGTCTCCCTCTTCATCGCTTCCTTGATCCGGTCCTTGCAGTCCTTCGGAAGCTCCCCCGGGCAGCTGTCCGTGGCGTGATCGGCCGCCTCCCCCCAGATACGGGTCAGGGTTACCATCTGCCGCGAATAGACCTTGCACGCCTTGCACATCGTCATGTGATAGAGAAGCGAGATACGCTCGCGCAGGGATAGCCTGCGGTCGCGTCGCTCGGAGACAAGTCGTGCGGTTTCTCTACAGTTGATCGCCATTGCGGGGCCTACTTGATGCCGAACCAGTTCTTTTCCAGGCAGTCGCGCAGCCTTCCCCGCGCCCGGTGCAACATCACCCAGAGATTCGTCGGAGTGACGTCGAGCACCTTACTGATCTCGTCGCCCGGGAGCCCATCGAACTCCCGCATCGAGAACGCCCGGCGCTGGGCCTCGGGCAGGGCACCCAGGCAGTCCTGCAACACGGTCCAGAACTCCCGATTTTCCACCAGCCTGGAGGGGGGCTCGTTCCAGGAGTGACCCAGGGCCGCGTCGTGCCGGTGCTCGCCCGGTTCGAGGTTCGGGTTGGCGTCGCTCGAGACCATGTCGACCCGGTTCTTGCGGTAATGATCGACGATCTTGTGCTTGAGGATGCCGATCAGCCACGTCCGCAGCGCCGACCCGCCGCGGAACCCCTCCCGGGCCTTCAGGGCCGACAGAAAGGTCTCCTGGACCAGGTCCGCGGCCAGGTCCTCGTCCTTGACCCGCAGGATCGCGAAGCGGAAGAGCGCGTCACCGTGCTCATCCACCCAGCGCGACGGGTCGAGGGCTTCCTGTTCGGGATCGACTGCCATAGTGCGGCCACCTCGAGAAAGACCCGTGGATTGTCGGCCAATCCGGGCCCCGATTTCAAGCGTTCCCTCGCACTTCGGGCGCCCGCCGGGGTACAATAGGACCATGCGCCGGGCCTACGACCTGATCTGCTTCGACGTGGATGGAACGCTGGTCCGTCACCCGAGCGGAAAGGTCATCTGGGAGATCCTGAACCGGCGCTTTACCGGCGACGACACCATCAACGTGGAGCGTCACCGCTGGTATAACGAGGGGCGCATCACGTACCCCCAGTGGGTGGAGATGGACGTGCGGGGGTGGATCGACGCCGGGGCGACCCGCGCCGAGATCATCGACGCCGTCCACGAGTTCGAGCGGTTCGAGGGGGCACGCGAGACGCTCTGGGAGCTGAAGCGGCGCGGCGCCCGCCTCGCCATCATCTCCGGGACGCTCGATATCGTAATCGACACGCTGTTTCCCGAACACCCGTTCGACGACGTCTACTCCAACCGGCTGGAGTTCGACTCGCACGGCGTCCTGACCGGGTGGCGTGCCACTCCGTTCGACCTGGAGGGAAAGCCGATCGCGTTCCGCGAGCTGTCGAAGAAGCATTCCGTCTCGATGGACCGCTCCGCGTTCGTGGGCGACGGCGCCAACGATGTTCCGATGGTCGGCGTGGCCGGTTGCGTGGTAGCCTTCAATCCTCGCTGTGTCGAGCTCGAACGTCGAGCCACGCACGTGATCCGCGGGCCCAGCCTGGCGGGACTTCTCGATCTGATCGGATAGCATGGCAAAGAAAGAATTCGATACCCCGGAGCGCGTGCTCGACGAGATACGCGCCCTCTACGCCGATCCCGACCCCGACCTCTCCACGCGCCTGGTGCGGGAGCTCATCGTGCACGCACTGAAGTGCCGCCGCGACGAGCTGGAGGTGCTCGACCTCAAGGTGCTGAGCCGGGCCATGGCGGAATTCCGGTATGCGGCGCGTGTGTTCAAGCCGTACCGCGACCGGCGCAAGGTCTCGATCTTCGGCTCCGCCCGGACCCCGGAGACGGACCCGTACTACCAGTCGGCTGTCGAGTTTGCGCGGCTGCTGGCAGAGAACCAGTTCATGGTCATTACCGGCGCCGCGGAAGGGATCATGAAGGCGGGCAACGCGGGGGCGGGCGCGGACGCGAGCTTCGGTGTCAACATTCTGCTGCCGTTCGAGCAGGCGGCCAACACCATCATCGGCGACGACCCCAAGCTCATCACCTTCAAGTACTTCTTCACGCGTAAGCTCTTCTTCCTGATGGAGGCGAGTGCGGTGGCGCTGTTCCCGGGCGGTTTCGGCACCCACGACGAGGGCTTCGAGACGTTGACGTTGATTCAAACCGGCAAGGCGCCGCCCATGCCGCTGCTCCTGATGGAGCTGCCGGGCGAGACCTACTGGGAGAGCTGGGACCGGTTCATCCGCAACGAGCTGCTGGCGCGGGGGCTCATCTCCGAGAAGGACCTGCGTTTGTACCGAATCGTCCACTCGCCCCAGGAAGGCGTCGACTATCTCAAGCGCTTCTACTCGGTCTATCACTCCACGCGGCAGGTGCGGGACCGGCTGGTCATTCGCCTGGAGCGCGACCTCACCGACGCGGCCGTGCGCACGCTCAGCTCGGAGTTCTCGGATCTGGTGAAGAAGGGAACGATCGAACGCACGCGGGCTCTGCCCGAAGAGGCCAACGAGCCCGAGCTCATCGACAAGCCCCGCATTGTCTTCTCGTTCAACCGGCAGAGCCCGTCGCGCCTGATCGAGATGATCTGGCGCATCAACGAGCTGGGCGTATAGCCCCGCCTGGACTCACCCGCGCGAACGGCTCCCCCTACCGGTACAGTGACTTCACGCGTCCCCACGTCGACGTTTTGGCGGAGACCGGTCCGTTGCCCGTCGTGAAGCTCCACACGTCGCTGCCCGCTCCCTCGCCCTCGGGGCAGGCCGCGCCACACCAGTACACGGTTTGCCAGTAGTACGTCGTGTTGGGCTGGAGCATACCGGGATCGAAGGGGTTGCTGCAGTCGATTCCCAGCGGGTTGGAGCAGACGATGTAGTTGTAGAGATTCGAGCTGCCGGTATCCGTCAGATACATCTCGTTGGCCGCACCGATGAACGAAAGCAGCGTGTTGGTCGGGACGTTGGTGGCGCCGTCCGGCGGGTCCGGCCGGTACGGTGCGATGAACGGGTTGATGTCTCCACAGTAAATCGACCGCGCGCTGGCGCCCTTCATCGTGTACCCGTCGCAGTCCGTCAGAAGGATGTCTGTGTCGCCGTCGGCGGGGGCCACGTCCCACGAGCAGCCGGTGACCGGCGCCGTCGCGAAGAACAGAA
Organism: uncultured bacterium; assembly: GCA_964500785.1. Taxonomy (GTDB): domain Bacteria; phylum Krumholzibacteriota; class Krumholzibacteriia; order WVZY01; family JAKEHA01; genus JAKEHA01. The sequence continues at coordinate 2,794 of CAZCQM010000099.1, read as the reverse complement.
TCTGCAGCACGTCGACGGGCGCGCCGGTGCAGGCCGGAATCGAGATCGTCACGCCGGTCTGCGGGTCTCCAGCGAATGGGTATGGACTCGTCGCATCGAGATAGACGAGGCCGCACGGGGCCGGAGCCTTGAAGCGCAGGGTCTGGAATGGAAACGAGGCGATCACGCGGACGGTCGCCGTGCCCACGCCTATTTCGCGGTAGAAGTCGCACGCCTGCACATTATCGATCGTGATGTCGAGGCGGGCCTGCTGGGCAGCGGCCGGAAGGGATAGTGACAGCGCCGCGAGAAGCACCAAACCGCCTATCGCTCGCCGCGAGATTGGAGCCATGAGGTCACCTCCGATGGGGAGGGTGCACTGCGATACGGTTATAAGTATAGCCGCATCGCCGCCCGCCGTCGATGCCGCGAATCGTGCCAGCGCCTAGGAAAAGGCCGTGGCGTGCCAGGACTTCCCGAACGACGTCTCGAAGCCGCCGCGGCGCAGGTCGCCGATGAACTGGATGGTGGTGTCGAACACGACGGTGTTGCCGTCTACCTGGCCGGCGTCGACGAGCGCCTTGAAATCGGCGCGCTTCACCGCCTGAACGGTTCCTTTCGAGTCGCGAAAGAAGACCAGCGAGCGGTCGAAGCCGTCGATGTCGTGCTCCTCGCGCAGTTCCTTCATCACGCGCACGCTCGAATCGGTGGAACATCCCGAGATACCGTCCGGTACGTATCCCGTGATGAGTACGAACCGATTCTCGGCAATCGCATAGGCGCCCGTGACCGGAACTCCGTGCGACTGCCAGTTTCCGACAAAGGCGTCCAGACGCTCACTCACGCGCGTGCGAGCGTCGTCCGACAGCGGTTCGGAGAGGGCATACACCCAGACTCTCGCGTCATCGGGAAATTCGGGGAAGAGCGTGTTCATGGCTGGCAGAACTCGTCGAAGGCTTCCACGAGCTGGAATGCGATTTCCTGCGGGCTCCGGCCTTCGATCTGCCAGCGCTCGAGGATGAACACGGGTTCGCCGTCCTTGAACAGGGCGATCGACGGGGAGGAAGGAGGTACGCCGGGGATGTACTTCCGCGCCTGCTCCGTTGCCTCGCGGTCGACGCCGGCGAACACGGTGGTGATCTTCTCGGGCAGCGTGGTGTGCTGCAGCGCGATCTTGACGCCGGGCCGGGCCATGCCCGCCGCGCAACCGCATACGCTGTTGATCACGACGAGGGCGGTGCCCCGGGCGTTCTTCAGCACCATGTCGACGTCGCTGGGTGTGCGCAGCTCCGTCACGCCGGCCTGGATGAGGTCCTGGCGGCAGGGTTCAGTGATTTCCGGTGGATACAGCATCGCTCCTCTTCCTCCTTAGAGATTGAGCTCGAGCCTCGCCAGTTCCGACATCATCTGCGGCGACCATGCGGGCTCCCAGGTGATTTCGACCCGTGTCGACGCCACCCCGTCGACGGCAGCGACCTTTTGTTCCACGTCCATCGGCAGCGTCTCGGCCGCCGGGCAGTGGGGGGTCGTCAGCGTCATCGTTATGGTGACGTCGTTCGAATCCGAAATATCGATGTCATAGATGAGACCCAGCTCCCAGATATCGACCGGGATCTCGGGGTCGTAACAGGTCTTCAGGGCTTCAACGATCTTCTCGCGCAGCGTCGCAGTCATGGCTACTCCGTCGTCACGGATGCGCCATCCTTACTCTCCAGCGCGGCCTTGAGCGCGTGCCAGGGGAGCACCGCGCACTTCACGCGCACGGGAAACTCGCGAACGCCCACGAACACCGCCAGCTTGCCCAGTGCCTCCATGTCGACCTCCGACGACGAGTCGCCGGTGACGACATCGTGGAACTCGCCGAAGAGCTTTTCGGCTTCCTGGACGGTCTTGCCGCGCAGCTCGTCGGTCATCACCGACGCACTCGCGGTGCAGATGGCGCAGCCGCTGCCTTCGAAGGCGACATCACGGATGGTATCGTTTTCCACTAGGACGTATACTTTGATGCGATCGCCGCACAGCGGATTGAATCCCTCCGCCTGATGATTTGCCCCCTCCAGCCGACCGAAGTTACGCGGGTGCTTGTGGTGATCGAGGATCACTTCCTGATAGAGCTCACGCAATTCGTTCCTGTCGCTCATGGTGCGCCGGCGGTCATCCGCCGAAGACCCCCTTCACCTTCGCGAGGCCCGTCACCAGGCGGTTCGCCTCGTCGCGCGTGTTGTAGACGGCGAACGACGCGCGATTCGTTCCCGGCACCCCGTAGAAATCCATCACGGGCTGCGTGCAGTGGTGCCCGGCGCGGATCGCGATGCCATCGTGGTCCAGGATCATCCCGACGTCGTGCGGATGGACGCCGTCCACTGTGAACGACACGGCCCCGGCGCGGTGCCGCGGCGTTCCCACGAGCGTCACCCCGGGCGCCGACGACAGGGCGTCCACCGCGTAGGTGACCAGGTCGTGCTCGTGGGCGCCGATGGCCTCGATGCCGATACCGTTCATGTAGTCGATCGCCGCGCCCAGCCCGATCGCCCCCGCGATGTTGGGCGTGCCCGCCTCGAAGCGGTGGGGCAGCACGTTGTAGGTGGTCTTCTCGAAACTGACCGACGAGATCATATCGCCGCCGCCCTGATAGGGAGGCATCGTTTCCAGAATCGAGCGTTTCGCATAGAGCGCGCCGATTCCCGTCGGACCGTACATCTTGTGGCCGGAGAGCACGTAGAAGTCCGCGTCGAGCGCCCGGACGTCGATGGGCACGTGCGGCGCGGCCTGGGCGCCGTCGACCAGCACCGGGATGCCGCGGGCGTGCGCCGCG
>CAZCQM010000098.1:0-10565 GCA_964500785.1 uncultured bacterium | reverse complement strand
CCTCGTCTCGAAGTTCTCGCGCAGCGGCCGCCGACGCAGGTCGAGGTAGCGGTCCGTGAGGCGAAGCTCTTCGCTGGCCTTGACGTCGTCGGCGATGTTGAACGGGAGCACCTCCGACGCGTTCAGTACCACGATCCGGCTCACGGCCACTTCGATACCGCCGGCCGGAGTATCGTCGCGCACCATGTCCTTCGGACGCGCGCGAACCTCGCCCTCGACCGCGATCACGTCCTCCATGCGCAGCGCCGCGGCGATCTCACCCGCTTCCACCGACGTGGAATCGACCACGAGCTGAATGCGCCCGTACCGATCGCGCATCTCGATGAAGCGCACGCCGCCCAGGTCGCGCGCGCGCGCCACCCATCCCATGAGGCGGACCGAGGTACCGACCGCCGTCGCGTCCAGATCCCCGCAACGATGCGTGCGTCGAAACGGAAGCCAGTAGCCCGATGTCGTCACCGTGTCTCTCCTTTATTCCCCGCGCGCCCGCGGGCGTATGCCGGAAGCTCGCCGTCGCGCACGCGTTGCTCGGTGCGCGTCGCGAATTCGATCCACTCCACGTCGTCCGGACGGTCGGCATCGACCACCACGGCCACGCGCGCGCCCTTCTTGCGCGCCGACTCGACCTGCGTCTTGCGCGAGCGGCCCGAGAGGTCGACCTGCGTCGCCTCGACCTCGCGCAGCGCCGACGCCGCGCGCAGCGCACGCGCCTCCGCCGCCTCGCCCACGCACGCCACCACGAAGGGCGTCTCGGCGCCGCGTCCCGCGGTGGTGCCGCCGGCGTCGGGCAGCGCGCCGATGATGCGCTCCAGCCCCGCGCTGAAACCGATGGCGGGGGTATCGGGCCCGCCGCATTCGCGCACGAGCTCGTCGTAACGTCCGCCGCCGCACAGGGCGCTCTGCGCTCCCGTGTCGCCGTGATAGATCTCGAACACCGTGCGCGTATAGTAGTCGAGCCCGCGGACGAGGTGCGGATCGACGTGGAACGGCACGTCGAGCGCGGACAGCAGCTCGCGCACGCGCGCGAAGTGCTCCGCGTCGCCGTCGACCAGGTAGTCGGAGATGCGCGGCAGCCGCGCCTTCAGTTTCTCTCCGTAGTCCTTGGAGTCGAAGATGCGTAGCGGATTCGCCGTGTAACGCTCCAGCGCGTCGGCGTCGATCTCGGACGCGAGGCCGCGAATTGCATCCAGCAGCACGGCGCGGTACGGCCCGCGCGACGCCTCCGTACCCACCGAGTTGACGCGCACGTCGAGCGCGTCGAACCCGAGGCCGGCCAGGGCTTCGAACACGAGCTGAATCATCTCCGCGTCGAGCGCCGGACTGGAGCCGCCGATGGCCTCGGCGCCGACCTGGTGGAACTGCCGGTACCGGCCCGCCTGGGGGCGGTCGTAACGGAACATCGGCCCGTGGTACCAGAGTCTCTGGATGCCGCCCCAGCGCTGCATGCCGTTCTCGAGATACGCGCGGATGACCGACGCCGTGTTTTCCGGTCGAAGGGTGACGCTGCGGCCGCCCCGGTCGGTGAAGGTGTACATCTCCTTGGTCACGATGTCGGACTGCTCGCCCACCGCGCGCACGAACAGGTCGGTGGACTCGAAGATCGGCGTGCGGATACCGCGGTAGCCGAAGCGGTCGAACGCGCGCTCGAACGCCGACTCCACCGCGCGCCAGCGCTCGAAGTCGGGCGGGAGGACGTCGTGGGTGCCGCGGGGACGCGAGTACTTCATCAAGCCGCGTCCTCGCCTTCCCGCGTTCGCTCGCGGCCGAACGTCCGCAGCACCAGCCCGGACGCGATGGCCATGCCGGCGACGTCGGCAAGCCAGTCGGCGATGTCCTTCTGGCGGCCGGGCACGGTGCCCTGGTAGAGCTCGTCCGTCGCGGCGATGGTTGCGCCGATCGCGAGCACCAGGAAGAACGTCACCCACCGGCTTCGCATCTGCGGCGCCGCTACCACCAGCGTGAGCAGGAACCCCAGCGTCCCGTACTCCAGGCAATGCGCGACTTTGTCCTTCATATGAAACTCGGGCCCGGGCGGGTGAAGGTACGGGCGCGAGGAGAGAAAGAAGATAAGGGCGACATAGGCGATGGTGATCACGGTCAACGAGCGGCGGCCGAGCAGCATTGGAAAAGTCCTGTGGAAGAGGGCCGGACGGCGGTCAGCGCTCGCCGAAGCGGCGGAATACCGCCAGCACCGCATCGGGATCCGCGGCCCGGCGCAAGTCGGCGCGAAATTCCGCGTGACTCAGCAACCGGGAGATCTTGGCGAGAACACGGATGTGCTCCCGGCGACTCTCCGGCGGGCCGAGAATGATGAAGATGAGGTCCACGTCCTGCCCGTCCACGGACCCGAAATCAACAGGTTCGGTCGTGCGGTAGCTGCCCGCCACGAGGCGATCGACGCCCGGTGTGTACGCGTGCGGGATGGCGACGCCGTTCCCCACGCCCGTCGACATCACCCGCTCGCGCGCGATGACGTCGGCCGTCGCGCGCGCCCGGTCGACGATGAGTCCCTTCGAGTCCAGGTCGGCGACGATTGCGTCCAGCAACTGCTCGCTGGGAGCCGCCGCGAGGTCCGTCACAACGGTCTCGGGAACGAATAGTTCGGTCAGTCGCATGGCATCGAGGGGCCCGGGCGGTGCAAACGCATGATCGAGCGATCAACGATAGGTGCCCCCTCCCCGGGTGTCAAGCGCCGACGAAACCACGTCACGGCTCTACCGGCACGACGTGCACGTCGAACGTATCCGCGCTGATCGCCGTCAGACGGACCCCCGGGGGCAGGATCACGTCGGGCACCAGCCGATAGGTGCTGTCGCCCGGCCCGCTCACCGAGAGCAGGACGGATACGTCGCCCGACGACAGGGTGTCCAGCACGGTGGCCGGGCCTTCGAGGGTCAGAGACACCGTCGGCGGACGGACGAACGCGTCGACGTCGTCCGAGTCGAGGAGCACCGTCGGCGGCACGTTCGGCAGCACCCGCTCGCCGCGCGGGCTCACGCGGAACGTCACCGCCACCCGGTCGGGCTCGTAGACCATCGCGTGCCGGCTGCCCTTCAGCGCGACCTCGCGCGTCCCCGTCTCGCGGACGCGACCGAGGTCCACCGGCTCGGTGGACACGTGCTGGAGTCGATCCACGTCGGACACCGGCCCACGGACCGTGACCCAGGCCGGGTCGATGGTGATCCCCCCGTCCAGCAGCACCAGGTTGCCCGGCAAGGTCCCCACGGTCTCGAGCGACACCTGCAGGCGGCGGGTCGCGAGGGGCTCGAGCTGGACGTCGAGATAGCCCGGGTTCATCACCTGCACCTGGCCGGGCTCGAGGCCGCGGGCGCCGCGCACGCTGTTGCCGGTGAGCGGCACGCGCTGCCGGCCGGGCCCCAGACCCGAAAGATCCGCCGCGACGACCAGGCGCTTGAAACCGAGGACGAGCATCTGCCGGCGGGTGGCCGTGATCCGCAGCTGCGCCGACGAGGGAATCGCGCTGGCGAGCGCGAGGGAGTCGGGCACGCCTTCGACCACGAGCGCGGCGCTGCGCACGCGGACGACCTCCTGCTGGCCGCTCGCATTGAACCACACCAGTAATGCGACGAGGAGCGCCAGCACTTTGGCGCCGAGGTTGTGAGTGATGGCACGCGCGACGTTCATCGGGGTCGCGTCGTCGGCCGCGTCCGCGCTAGCGTCCGGGCTGGACGACGATCTCCTGGCCGACGCGCAGCGACTGGCTCGCACGTAGCCCGTTGAGCTCGCGCAGGCGCGCGATGGTGGTCTGGTAACGCCGGGACAGATCCCACAACGTGTCCCCGCGCTGCACGCGATGGACGATCGTGCGCCCGTTGTCGTCGCGCACCGGCGGATGCGTACGGAAGAACGCCGTGACGCCTTCGGCGATCGCGCGCGCGATGCGTTCGCGCCCCGAGGACTCGGAGAGGAGCTTCGCATCCGACGCGTTGGTCAAAAACCCGGCCTCGACCAGCACCGACGGCATCTCGATGGTACGCAGCACCGAGAACGACTTCTGTTTGACCGCGCGCGTGGGCATCAACCGGTGCGACCGCACCGCTTCGAGAATCGACTCGGCCAGTTGTTCGCTTCGCGTGAGCACCGTCTGCTGGTTGACGTCGAGCAGGATGTGGACGATGTCGTCGTTGGGGTCGCCTTCGAGCCCGAATTCGTGCGCAGCCGCGCCCGACGACAACGCCTGGTTCGCCGCCCGCTTCGCGCCCCCCGGCGCGACGAAGAATATCTCCGCGCCGCGGGCCGACCGGCTCGGCGCCGAGTTGAGATGGATGCTCACGAACACGTCGGCGCCCTTCTTCTTCGCCACCTCGTTGCGCGCCGGCAGCGTCAGGTAAACGTCGGAATCCCGGACGAGGACCGCGCGCACCGCCCCCTCCCGGTTCAGCGCCTCCGCCGTGCGCCGCGCGATGTCCAGCGTCAGCCGCTTCTCCACCAACCCGCCGCGTCCCATCGCCCCCGAATCGTGGCCGCCGTGGCCGGCGTCGATGGCCACGACCAGCGGACGCGGTTCCACGCGCTCCCGCACGGGCGGCGCGGTCGCCGCGGCTGTACCGGCGCCGGGTCCGGGCGGCGCCGGGCGCGCCGGCTCCGTGGACAGGTCGACGACGATCCGGTAGGGCTGCCCGGCCGTCGCCGGGAGCACGAAGTCCTTCCATTCCAGAGGGGTATCGAGGTCGAGGACGACTTCGACCCCCGAGGGTGTGTCGAAGGCGTTGACCGACCGGACGTGGTTGCGGTCGACCGCGCGGGCGCCGACCGAGGGTGCGCGGGACGCACCTGCCACGCGGACCACCAGTCCCGAGGAGTCCGGGAGCAGGCTCACCCGGTGTCCGCACGACTGCGACACGTCCACGACCACCCGGGTCCGCTGCGGTGTCGCCGAGTGACGGATGGCGAGGACGACGGGCGCGCCGGCGGCGCCGGCGGCGGGCGGCGAGGGCGTCAGAACGCCGCCAACCGCCACAGCCCCGATGAAGAGCCCGAAGCTGGAACGATAACTCATTCCCAAAAAATAAGATAAACGGGCATGCACCAGACGAGGACGTTAGCGAGAAGGGCGGGGGGATGGCAAGAAAAAACAGAGGCGGCCTATTCGGCCAGAACGAAGCGCATCGGATCGACGCGCTCGCCGCCCTGCTCGACCTCGTAGTGGAGGTGCGGGGAGGTGGAGCGGCCGGTCGAGCCCACGCGCCCCACGACGTCGCCGCGGGTCACGCGCTGGCCCCTGGACACCAGGCGGCGCTGCAGGTGGCAGTACCGCGTGACAAAGCCGTTTCCGTGCGAGATCTCGACGACGTTGCCGTACATCTGCCACACGCCCGAGTACGTCACGACTCCGTCGGCGGTGGCGACGACCGGGGTGCCCAGCCGGGCCGAGAAATCGACGCCGCGGTGCATCGTACGGCGGCCGCTGAGCGGGTCCATCCGCCAGCCGAAGCGGCTCGACACGAAGCCGACGTTCACGGGCCGCAGCGAGGGCGTCGTCCGGACCTTCTCGTTCGCCGCCTCCAGGCGCGAAACGATCTCCTCGTACTCCGTTCTCTGGAGGCGCGCCTGCCGGAGCAGCTTCTCGATGTCCTGCCGCGCGGATTCGAGGCGGAAGCGCGTCGCCGGGTCGACGTGGGTCATGATGGTGCGGCTGGATACGCCCGGGCCGCCCACGCCCACCTGCGCCACGTCCTCGTCGAGTGCGTCGAGGTTGGCGAGGATGCGCGCCTTCTGCTGGAAATCGAAGTTCTGGGCCACCTGCTGCCGCAGCTGGTCGACGTCGCCGGTCAGGACGTCGAGCTCCTGACGCAGGTCCCGGTTCTGCGCCGCGAGATCCTCCACCCGGTAGGTGTCCGCCAGGCGGTTCGAGTAGTGCAGAACCACGCCTCCGGATATGCCCAGTGCGAAGAGCACCGTCAGCACCAGGCCCACCAGGGCGTTCCGTCCCACCTGGAACGACCGGGGCTCCTGGCTGCCCTCGGGCAAGTATAGAAATGTCAGCTTCTTGTCTTTGATCACGGGGACTTCTCCGGGCCGCTCGGCGGAGGCTACGGGACCCGCCCGGGGGCCGTCAAGGCGATTCACCGCGTTGGGGGCAAGGTCCGTACCAACCCTGTGAGAAGGGGCCGGGTCGCATCGACCCGGCCCCGAATCCCTGGGCCTCTGCGCGAAACGCCCCGCCTACCCCTCGATGTATCCGAGGAGGAATCGGGCGCGATTCGAGTGACGGAGGCGCTGGATCGCCTTCTCCTTGATCTGGCGGATGCGCTCGCGGGTGAGCTTCAGGCGCTTGCCGATGTCTTCGAGGGTCATCGGCTCCTCGCCCCCCAGCCCGAAGTAGAGCGACAGGATCAGCCGCTCGCGCTCGGTCAGGGTTCCCAGCGCCCGCTCGAGGTCGTCGCTGAGGGCCGACACGTAGGTGTCCTGATCGGGGGATGCCTGCGTTTCGTCGGTCAGGTAGTCGACCAGCGCCGTGTCGTCCTTGTCCCCGGAATAGGGATCATCGAGCGACACGTGCGTGTTCGCGATCACCATCGTGTCTTCGACCTCTTCGGGAGAAATGTTGAGGCGCGCCGCAATCTCGTCCGCGCTGGGCGCCCGTCCCAGCTCCTGGTCGAGCTGGCGCGAGACCTTGCCGATGCGGTACAGCGTGCCGGCCCGGTTCAACGGGAGCCGCACGATCCTGGAGTGCTCCGCGAGCGCCTGCAGCATCGCCTGGCGGATCCACCACACGGCGTAGGAAATGAACTTGAAGCCGCGCTCCTCGTCGAAGCGGTGCGCCGCCTTGATCAGGCCGAGGTTGCCCTCGTTGATGAGGTCTTCCAGCGAGAGCCCCTGGTTGGCGTACTGCTTCGCGATCGAGACCACGAAGCGCAGGTTGGCCTGCACCAGCCCGTCCAGCGCCTTCTTGTCGCCCTTGCGGATGCGCTGCGCGAGCGCGCGCTCCTGATCGCGGGTCAACAGCGGGGTCTTGTTGATCTCATGCAGATAGATGTCCAGGCTGCGAATACCCGCACCCGTCTCGCCGCCGCGCTTGTCCGCGCGCTTGTCCCGGCGATTACTGCGCTCGTCGGTCTCGCGTTCCATGGTTGTCATCTTCCTGGCTCGGTCCATTTTCGCCTACCTTCCCTGGGGGAAAACGGTTACGAATGACGTGTTCCTGCCCCGCTTCACAAGAAAAGCAATGGGATCCTTTCGATCCTTGAGCTTCTTCGATACGGCGACGTAATCGTCCAGATCCTGAACTTCGTGTGAATACACTTCGGTGATGATGTCGCCCTCCTGGATGTCCGCATCTTCGGCCGGGCTGCCTTCCTCGACGTCGATGACGACCACTCCGCGCTGCCCGCGGTCGAGGTGGTACGCCCGCCGCATATCGGTCTTCTGCGCCTCCTCCACGTGAAGCCCCAGCCACGACTGGCTCTCTCTGGGCGGCGCCGAGGCCACGACCTCGTCGTCCGGCCGCTCACCCAGCGTCACCTTGACCTCACGCTGCTTCCCGTCCCGGACGACCACCATGGGGACCGTCTGGCCCACGGGGGTGGATGCAACCTTTAGACGGAACTTGCTGTCGTCCCTTACGTCCTCCCCGTCGTATTTCACGATCACATCGCCGGTTTGCAGCCCGGCGCGGTCGGCCGGCGTATTGGACTGCACCTGGCGCACGACGATGCCGTGCTTGATATCGAGGCCCATGCCCTGGGCGAGCGTCTCGTCGAGCTCCTGGAGGACGATACCGAGGTATCCGTAACGCACGCGCCCGCTGGCGATCAGCTCCTGGGTGATGCCCTTGGCCATGTTGATGGGAATCGCAAAGCCGATCCCCTGCCCCGACGGGTTGATCGCGGTGTTGATCCCGATCGCCTCGCCCTTGAGATTGACCAGCGGGCCGCCGCTGTTGCCGAAGTTGATAGAAGCGTCGGTCTGTATGTAGTTCTGATACGTGGCCTCGCCGCCCACGATGTTGAGATCGCTCCGGCCCTTGGCGCTGACGATCCCCACCGTGACGGTGCCCTGCAGCTGGCCGAACGGCGTCCCGATGGCCATCACCCAGTCCCCCACGCGCATCGCGTCCGAGTTGCCGAGCGGGACCACGGGCAGGTTCGGGGCGTCGATCTGAATGATGGCGATGTCCGTGTGACGGTCGTAGCCGACCACACGCGCGTCGTACTCTTCTTCGTCCGCGTCGTTGGAGTGGTCGAGCGTGACCGTGATCTTATCCGCGTCCTTGATGACGTGATAGTTGGTCAGGATCCGGCCCTCGTGGTCGAAGATGAAGCCCGATCCGCCACCCGGGATGTGCCGCGGGTGCTGGCGCGAATCGCCGTCCGGGAAGAACTCACGGAAGAAGTCGAACGGCGTCTCGCCCTGGTCATGCTGCGAGCTGAAGTCGCGCTCGGTGCGGATGAACACGACCGCCGGGCGGACCTTCTCGGCCACGTCGGCGAACACGGAGCTGCCGTCGGAGCGGATGGTCCGACTGGGATCCGGGGGGGCCGCCGGCGACGGCACCGCCGTAACCGCGACGGCGCCGGCGAGGACTGCAGACCACAGGAGAGAGCGTAAGGTCATCGGCCTTCCTTTGCTGGTTCTTACCGGTGCCGGTTGTCCCCGGCGCTTCCGCGGGCCGTTCCCGCGGGGATACTTCCATCCCGGAACGTTTCGATCTGTCGCAGGGCGCTCCTCGAAGATCGTCCCTTCCGGGCGAACGCAAATCACATTCCTGGCAGGGGGAATCGTGCAGTCAGCAGCGATGTGAGGGGTGCACTCTCGACCAGTGCACTGATGAGTTTACCCCATTTGTGCCCGACTGTCAATCGTCCCCTTTCCACCCGAACGCTCGTCCCTGCAACGTGTTCCGGCGTCCGGCCCGCGGGGCGGCCCCGCCATGCCGACACTCATTGTACGCGCCGGCGGGGGTCCAGGTTCCTCCCCGCAACAGGGTATCAGCAAAAGGGTTGCATGCACCCTGCCAATGGGGCATCATCACGCCCCACACACTCCCACGCGTTCCCGGGGATGGCTTTCGGGGACTCAGGGCACCATGCGGGCGACACCAGACGGCTTTTTCGAACTCGACGCGACGGACATCCGCATCGTCGCGGACACCCATTTCCGCGACCGTTCGGCCGCCGGGGAGCCCGAGCGCCGGGACCGGTTCATCCGCTTCCTCGACTCCCTGCCCCCACGGACGTTCCTCGTCCTCCTCGGCGACATCTTCGACTTCTACTTCGAGTACCGTTCAGTGGTCACCCGTCGCTACCTCGACATCTTCGAGGCCATCGAGAGGTGCCGCCGGCGCGGGATCCCGGTCCACTTCCTCGGGGGCAACCACGACTACTGGGTGGGCGAGTTCTTCTCCCGGGACCTGGGTATCGTCGTTCATCGCCGCGAGATTCTCATCGCCGCCCAGGGGCGGCGCGTCGTCCTGGCGCACGGGGACCTGGTCATGCCGCGCGACTACGGGTACAAAATGCTCAAGAGCGTTATTCGAAACCCGGTCGTGATCGAGCTGGCGCGCTGGATTCACCCCGACCTGCTCGACGCCATCGCCCGCGGCGTCGCCCACGGCAGCCGCGCGTATTTCAGCGTCCCGCAGGAGAAGCGGGCGCGCGCCGTCGCCGAGCATGCATGGACGCGATTCTTCGAGCGGGGAAACGACGCGTTCGTGATGGGTCACGTGCACTATCCGCTGCACGAGACGCGCGACGGGCGGGAGTTCATGATCCTCGGCGACTGGATCGAGCACTTCACCTACGGGCGGCTCTCCAACGGTCGCCTGCGGCTGGAGACGGTCAGAAGCTGAAGCCGACCCCGAACCGGTGGCTGTCGCCGAGGTCCTTGTCGACGGGCAGGAAGGCGTAGTCCACCGCAACGTCGCGGTAGTTGATGCCGAAACCGAACGTCGCTCCCTGGGTATCGTAGCCGTTCTTGTACCCCGCCCGCAGCGCCGCCATCCGGCGGTAGGAATACTCGAACCCGACGTGCTGGCGCGCATCGTCGTCGTTGGGGAACATCAGGTCCAGCGTCACCAGGATGCGTCCCTCGATGGCGGGAACCTCGCGCTCGTAGGCGCCGCCCACCTTCACGTAGCGCGGAAGCGCGAACTCTTCGGTGTCGAATTTCATGGGCGGACCGACGTTCCCCACCACGGCGGCCAGCTTCAGACCGCGCACCTTCGACACGTGGTAGATGCCGGCGTCGACGCCGATGCCCGACGCCGACAACTCGTCGATGCGCTCGTAGATCGGCTTCACGGTGAGGCCCACCGCGACGTTGGGAACGACGTAGCGGGAGAAACCCGCCGCGAAGGCGACGTCGTAGGCTCCGAAGGTGCCCAGCGGGATCGCCGACGGCACGTCGTCACGGCGCTCCATGTCGTCCATGAACATGCCGCTGAACATGAAGCCCAGCGTCCCCCATGCCGTCTCGTGCGTCACCGCCGCCTGCTCGAAACGCAACGACTGGAAGTACGCGATATGCGCCAGCGTCACGTTCGTGCCCAGCACGGCCGCCATCGCTCCGGGGTTCCAGTAGACGCTCGACGCGTCGTCCGCGAC
>CAZCQM010000097.1:5162-10653 GCA_964500785.1 uncultured bacterium | reverse complement strand
GATGTCGCCCCGCGTCTTCTGGACGCGGCGGTAGACGATGCGCGTCCCGCTCGTATCCCAGCGCGCGCCGACGTGCGACACGGCTTCGGACACGTCGGTGGTGAGCTGCTGCGGGTTGCGCCCGCGCATGTCGGTGGCCCAGATGCGACGCGGCCCGGCGCGCGTCGCATCGAAGGCGATGCGCGTGCCGTCGGGCGAGAACGCCGGGTTGAACGCGTCGTCGATGATCTTCGTGACCTCCCCGGTGGCGACGTCGAGCAGGTAGATGTCGCCGCCTTCGTAGTAGAAACCCTGCACGTCGCTCGGAGCGAGGCGCCCCGTGGGCAGATTGGCGCGCACGAATGCGATCCACTTTCCATCCGGCGACCAGGCGGGCTGGATGTCGTCCATGCCTCCGGTGGTGACGAAGCGAACCCCGCTCCCGGCGACGTTGCGGATCGCGAGTTTCTTGAACCCGTCGGCGGCTTCGATCGCGTAGACCAGCTTCTCGCCGTCGGGTGACCACGCCGGACACTGCTCCAGCGCGGGATCGACGGTGAGCTGCGTCATCGTGAGCACCGCCGGCGGCGGCGTGGAACCGGCACCGGTGGCCGGCGTCTCGTCCCCGCCGTGTCCAGACTGGCGCACGACGAAGAAGGCGATCATCGCGATCACGCCGATCACAGCGCCGACGATCCACGCCCGGGACCGGTAGGGCCCGGCGCCTTCATCCGGCGCCGCGGCCGTCGCACCGCCCCCGAGCGCGGCGAGCATGTCGTCCATGGTGGCGAAGCGATTGTCGCGGTTCTTTTCCAGCGCGCGCATGGCGACGGCGGCGAGCGCTTCACTCGCGGGATCACCGGCGCGCGCCGGCGACACCGGCGTCTCGTTCAGGATCGCGTAGAACACGGCCTCGCGGTGGTCGCCGCGAAACGGGCGTCGCCCGGCGAGCATCTCGTAGAGGACGGCGCCGAGCGAGAATACGTCGGCGCGCGCGTCGACGTCCTCCCCGCGCACCTGTTCCGGGGACATGTACTGCGCGGTCCCCATCGTCGTATCGGATCGCGTCATGGGGCTTGCTCCCTGGAGCTTGGCGAGACCGAAGTCCAGGATGAGCACGCGGCCGTCCGCGGCGAGGATGACGTTGCTCGGCTTGATGTCGCGGTGGACGATGCCGGCGCGATGCGCCGCGGCCAGCCCGCGCGCCACCTCACCGGCGATGAACCGTGCGCGCTCCGCGGGCAACGGCCCCGCGGCGAGTGCATCTTCCAGCGTTTCCCCTTCGATGTAGGGCATGACGAGATACGGACGCCCGTCGTGCGTTCCGATGTGGTGGATGCCGGCGATGTTGGGGTGTTCCAGCGCGGCGGCCGCGCGGGCCTCCCGGCGGAAGCGCTCCACGGCGGAGGTGTCTGCGGCCACGTCGCGCGGCAGGAACTTCAGCGCCACGCGCCTCTGGAGCGCGGTGTCTTCGGCGAGGTACACCTCGGCCATCCCGCCCTCTGCGAGCCGGGCGGTAATGCGGAATTGATCGATGGTCTGGCCGATCATGGGAGTGTCGGCGGCATTGTCACACACGCGTATGCGACCCTTCAAGCGCGTCTGTGGCGGGGTCCGACGGCCGTCATCTGGAAAGTCAGACGCGCATTTGCTACCATTCGGTCGCCATGCCGGAGAGACGCCGCATACTCGCCCTGTCCGCCGCCGCGGTCGTGTCGACCGCGTTCACCACGCCGTCGTTCGCGCAGCTGGTGGACTCCGTCACCGCTCCCATCCGCGCGGTCCACGACGGGCCGCGCAGCGCCGTCGCCTTCTTCATCCCCGAGAAGGACCTGCTTCCGGAGAGTGTTGCCTTCGATCTCAAGGACGGATCGTTCTACGTCGGCAGCGCACGTAAAGGGAAGATCGTCCGCATCGACAAAGCCGGCACCGTCACCGACTTCGTGGCGCCCCGGCAGGACGGGCTGTGGATGGTGATCGGGATGAAGATCCACGCGACACGTCGCATGCTGTGGGCGTGCAGCGCCGATGGTGAAGATCTCGAGGGTTTCAAACCCCACGACGGACGTGCGACGGGCGTGTTCGCGTTCAACCTGGACACCGGGACGCTGATTCGCAAGTGGGTCCTCGACGAGCCCGGCGTGGTCCACGGTTTCAACGATCTCGTGGTCACGCGGGGCGGCGATGTCTTCATCACGCACATGATCGATGAGGCCGCGGTCTATACCATCGACAACGCAACCCAGACGCTGAGCGTCTTCGCCCACCCCGAGGGACTCAAGGAACCGAACGGCATCGCAATCACGCCCGACGAGCGGACGCTCTTCGTCGCGGACGCGACCGGGGTCGTCGTCATCGACCGCGAGAGCCGCGTGTCGCGGCGACTCCAGGTGTCCGAGGGCGACGATCTGGGCGGCATCGACGGGCTCTGCTGGTACCGGGGGAGTCTGATCGGCGTGCATACCGCCAGCGTATGCCGTCACATGCTCGACGAGGCGATGACGCGGGTTACGTTGACGGAGGTGCTGGAGCGAAACCACCCGCTCTACGACATCCCCACCACCGGCGTCCTCGTCGGCGATGATTTCTTCTACATCGCCAACGGGCAGTTCGATGCGGTCCGGAAGGACGGGACCCTGAAGCCCATGGACGAGCTGAACGAGCCCGCCATTCTCAAGCTGCCGCTGAAGTAGGGATCGGGCAGTCGACGATCACCGCTCGTAGATCGGCACGAGATACCACTCCTCGAAATCCAGGCCGGGCATCGAGAGCTTCACCTCGAGCTCCCAGTACACGGGCCGATCCGCGGACAGCTTCGTGGGGCGAGCGTTCTCGGGCAGCTCGTAGCGGAACTCCACCGGGCGTCCCGGCGGGAACGTCCGCGGCGTGTCGAACGATTGCGCCTCGGCGGACAACTCGTCGTGGACGAGCCACCGGTTGCGGTCCTTGCCCGAGCCGCGCTCCTCGTAGTACTCCTCGACGCACCGGAACGTGACCGATCCCCTGTCCGCCTGCGTGATGCCGCGCGGCGCGACCCACCGAAGCGCAACCGTCTCATTCAATCGATACGGGAAGTGATCGAACACCAGGCGCGACCCGCCGAACTTGACCGCCCGCCCCACGGTGAGCACGGCCTGCCACCACACAAGCACGACCACGAGGTCGAAGATGGTGACGATGATCTTCACCATCACCGGACCATGCGCGCCCCATGCCCACCAGTTGAACACCGATATGAAGACGGTGAAGAACGCGGCGCCCATCACCGATTTCACGGCGCGCCCCCAGCGGGGCGGCGTGAACCCGCGTACGTCCCAGGCGTGGTCGGCCAGCGCCTCGGCGCCGGCGTAGCGCCGCATCGCGTCGCGGCGGCGGCGTTCGTCCCTGAACTGGGTCACCGCCATCCCCCAAACGGCCAGCCCGCCACCGGCGAAGCACAGGCCGCACACGGCGATCACCCAGTAGGGCGCGTGTACCGATGATGGATCGACGGAGATGACACGAAGACCAACCAGGCCGATACCGGTGCCGGTGGCGACGAAGATGAGCCCGAACAGGAAGGTGCCCCACACCGGCATACCGGTCGCGGTTCCGCGGCGTTCGGTCCGGCCACGGAGCCGGCGGCGGCCGGCGATGGTCGGTGGATCGGCGGCAATCGGCATGCGTTCCCGCGCGCGATCTAGTCTTCTTCCGGCGTCGCGGCCTCGAACCGCGCCACGACGGTCCCGTCGCCGTCCATGAGATCGAGGCGCGTGCCGCCGATGCGATAGGCCTTGGTCGCGACCAGGGCCGTCTCCAGCGCGTGTTCCTGCTCCATCACGTCGGGACAGTTCATGCGCGTCGACGCGAACTCGGAGAACCGGATGGCGTTCCGGCCCGAGAGCACATACCCCGCGACGAGCTGGTTGCACCCGCCGGTCGCCACCGCGCGGGTCATCTCCGTGACGAGCGTCAGGTGTGGCTCGCGCTTGGCGTCACCCACCGCAATGATGTGCTTCCCGCCCAGCGACGTGAGCTTCCAGTAGGTGCCGACGAGCGGGAGCGACGCGGACTCCTTGCGCTGGACGGCCATCACGACGACGTCGGCGGTGGACCCCGCACCGTGCGTCAGCACGGGATAGCTCTGGCCCGACATGTAGCGCGTCTCCCCGTCGACGCGGATCTCCGCGCGTATGGAGTACGCGCGATTCTCGTCGACACCTTTCGGATCGTAGTCAAGTGCGAAGGGAATGGGAACGGACTTGCCGGCGGCGGGAATCGACTGCTCGGCGAGCACGCCCTCCGGCATGCCCTGCTGCGAGAGATCCTCGAGGACGACGTGGATCTCCGCGTTATCGGGAAGCGTCTGACTTTGAAGGTAGGTGACGGTTCCGGTGACCTGCGCGGTCGACATCCCCTTGCCTCCGCCACCACACCCCGCCAGGACACCACCGACACAGAGCGCCGTGAACGCTACAACGAATCTCCGCACGAACCTCCTCCTTTCCGCGGGAGCCGGTACGGGAGGATCATAGTCGGTCAGGCGTCGGGGGGGCAAAGGCGAAAGAACCCCGCCAGGTCGTCCGGCACGGGTGCCGAGATCGCCAGCGGCTCCCCGGTCACCGGGTGGGTGAAGGCGAGACGCTCGCCGTGGAGCGCGTGGCGCTCCAGCACCAGCGCCTCGCGGACCCGGTCCGTCATGCCCTGGCGGACCTGCTCGTCGCGGACGTCACCCGCGAGCCCGTAGATCTTGTCGCCCACCAGCGGATGGCCGATGTGGGCCAGGTGGACGCGGATCTGGTTGGTGCGTCCCTGCTCCGGCGTCAGACGCAGCGTCGTGAAGTCGGCTCTGTGCCCGATCACCTCGACGCGCGTGCGGGCGGGCTTGCCGTCGGGGTCCACGCGGCGTTTGGGGAGATAGGTCGCGAGGTCGTGCTCCTTTCCCCACGCGTACTCCACGGGGTACTGGAAGCGCGCGTCCACCTTGCCGATGGGGGCGTCGACGACGAAGTCGGGCACGGCCACGCGGCCGAAGACGACGGCGAGGTACGACTTCGCCACTTCACCGCGCTCGAACATGCCCGCGAGCCCGCGGTTGGCGAGGCGGTTCTTCGCCAGCATGACCACGCCGCTGGTTTCGCGGTCCAGCCGGTGCGCCAGCGTGACGCGCGGGCCGAAGTCGCGGCGCAACCGGGCGATCAGAGTGTTGACGATGTAGATCCCGCACGCGTGCACGGGGCAGTTGCCGGACTTGGCGACGGCGAGGAGATGGTCGTCCTCGTAGAGGACGGCGTAGTCGTCGTCGACCGGCGGCTCCGCGTGCCAGATGGTGTAATGAATGACGTCACCCCGTGCCACCACGTGCACGGGATCGACCTCGGCGTTGTTGACGCGGACCCAGTGGTCGCGGACGCGGCGCTCCCAGCCCTCGGCGGTGTGATACTTGAACCGATGGGCGAGGAACTCGACGATGGTCCACCCCGAGCGGTAGGGGTCGACCTCGCAGGTCAACGTGAGCTGCTTCTTCTCGAGC
>CAZCQM010000097.1:586-5152 GCA_964500785.1 uncultured bacterium | reverse complement strand
TCGAGCGTTCTCAGTCGAGTTCGATGCTGCGCGCCCAACCGTGTGCGTCTTTAGCATCGCCCATCTGGATGGCGAGAAGCGCGGAGCGGAGCTTCGCGCCCACCGGACCGATGAAGTCCGGCCCGCCGTACTCGATCAGCTTGTCGCCGTTCTGGATGGCGTACACCGGTGCGATGATGGTCGCGGTCCCGATGAGTCCCGCCTCCGCAAACGTCGGCAGCTCGGTCACCTCGACGACCCGGCGCTCCACCTTCATCCCCATGTCCTCCGCGATCTGCATCAGGCTCTTGTTGGTGATGCTCGCGAGAATGGACGGTGACTTGGGCGTCACGTACGTGCCGTCCTTCGTAATGGCGAAGAAGTTAGAGCTTCCGGACTCGTTGACGTATTTCTTTTCGCGTGCGTCGAGGAAGAGACACTCGGCGTACCCGCGTTCGCGTGCGCCCCAGGTGGCGCGCAGCCCGGCCGCGTAGTTGCCGCCCGTCTTGGCGTCACCGACGCCGCCGGGGGAGGCGCGATCCACGTCGCGCTCGACCCATAGCTTCACGGGCTTCAGCCCGGTCCGGAAGTACGGGCCGACCGGGGTCACGAACACGATGAATTTGAACTCGCGTGACGGCTTGATGCCGACCGTCCCGGTGGTTCCGATCAGCAGCGGGCGCACGTAGAGCGACGCACCGCTGCCGTAGGGCGGGATGAACCGCTTGTTCATCCGGACCACCTTGTCGACCGCCTCGATGAAGATCTCCTCGGGCGGCGCGACCATGAGCAGTTTCTTGGCCGTGTAGACCATCCGCCGGGCGTTCTCGTCGGTACGGAACGCGATGGCGCGGCCGTCCCTGGCCTCGTAGATTTTCATGCCTTCGAAGCATTCCTGCCCGTAGTGCAGGCACGTCGAGGCGATACTCAACGATATTTCATCGCCCTCGACGACTTCCCCCGCATCCCACTTTCCCTCGCGGTACGAATACACAACGTGGCAGTCGGTTCGAACGTAGTCGAACGGCAGTTCGCTCCACTTGAGATCCGCTTTCTGCATGGTCTCCTTCATATTTACACGTCCTGAAGGTTGGGATAAATAACGCGCGGCACCGGTTGGGATTACCGCTATTAATGTATCCGTCCCGGGGGTCTGTCGTCAACGGGATTCGGGCGCCCGCAGGCGTCCGGAGCGGGTTATCCACACGGGCGCTGGCTCGCTGTAATGCTTGCGTTTACGAGCCCCGCTGCGCTAGGTTTGGCGGATGGAGCACCCATGTTCATGATTACACGTAAGCAATCGTTTAACGAGGACACGTTCCTGCTCGAGTTCAAGCTGGCGGCGATCGCCGAAAAAGCGCGCCCCGGGCAGTACGTCGACATCCACGTCAACCCGGACGGTCCGGTGGTGACCCTTCCCGTCGCCGCCGCCGACGCCGGGGCGGGTACGTTCGCCGTGGTCGAACAGGGACGCGATCTCCCGAGCGAGCGACTCATGGTCCTCTCGGAGAACGACCAGGTGTTCCAGATCCGCGGCCCGCTGGGGTCCGCCAGCCGGCAGGATGCGGAGGGAAAGGTGGTGCTGGTGGGCGAGGACCTGGGCGTGGCGTCGCTGTTGTGGCGGGCCCGCGAGTTCCGTAATGCGGGTGCGTACGTGATCATCATCCTGGGATTCGCGTCGCGCGATCGCGTGTTCTGGCAGAACGAGTTCGCCGCGGTCGCCAACGAGCTCTACGTCGTCACCACCGACGGCTCCTTCGGCATCTCGGGACGCGTGACGTCGGTGCTGCAGGGCGTGTGCGAGACCCATCGCGACATCGAGCGTCTGGTCATGATCGGGACGCTCAAGCACATGAAGCGTGCCGCCAGGATCGCTTCCGACAACGGGATCGACGCGCGCGTCAGCTTTGACGCGGTTCGCTTCCCCGCCGGCAGCCCGGGCGTGTTCGAGCCCGCGGAGCAGCAGGGCTTCGACTTTGCGCGCGCGCCCGAGATCGACAGCGACCGCGTCGATTTCGACAAGCTGATCGCCCGCGAGCGCGCGTTGGAAAAGCGCGGCCAGGCGACGGCCGACCACGAACCCGAAGGCGCCCCGCCACAGGCGTCCTGACCCCCCGTTATGGCAGGCGCGCGCAAGACTTCGCCGCCCACCACCCCGCTCACCAGGGCCGACGTCGCGGGCAGGCTCGACGACGTCGCCGCCATGCTCGAGATACTCGGCGACAACCCGTTTCGCATCCGCGCCTTCTACAACGGCGCGCGCGCCGTCGAAGACCTCTCCGGCGACCTGCGCACCATGGTCGAGAACGAGGAGCTTCTCGAGGTGCGCGGCATCGGCAAGTCCATCTTCGCCGATATCAAGTCGATGCTGGAGACGGGGACGTTCGACGAGTACGAAAAGCTGCGCAAGAAGGTGCCGTCGGGCGTACTCGAGATGCTCCGCATCGGCGGCATGGGCCCGAAGAAGGTCAAGGCGGTGTACGACAAACTGGGCGTGAAGTCCCTCGAAGAGCTGGAACAGGCGGGGCGCGACGGCAAGCTCGCCGTGCTGCCGGGCTTCGGCGAGAAGACGCAGACCAACATCCTCAAGGGGATCGCGCGCTACCGGAAGTACTCGCAGCGTTTCCTCTACAGCGCGGCGCTGGCGGACGCCACGCGGATTCTCGAAGTCGTGCGCGGCGTATCCGGCGTGGAACGCAGCATGATCGCGGGCAGCCTCCGCCGCCGGCGCGAGACCATCGGCGACATCGACATCCTGGCCACGGTGAATTCGGAGGCCGACGGCACGGCGCTGATGGACGCATTTGTCGGCATGGAGGACGTCGCCACCGTCATCGGTCATGGTCCCACCAAGTCGAGCGTCGTCTTGAAAACGGGCATCAACGTCGACCTGCGCGTGGTCAAGGACGCCGAGTTCGCCGCGGCGTCGCACTATTTCACCGGCAACAAGGAGCACAACACCGAGGTGCGCGGGATCGCGAAGAAGAAGGGCTACAAGCTCAACGAGTACGGCCTGTTCAAGGGCGAGGGCGAGACGCTGGTGAAGACCGCCGACGAGGCAGCGCTGTTCAAGAAACTGGGCATGGACTACATCCCACCCGAGCTACGAGAGAACATGGGCGAGATCGAAGCCGCGACGGCGCACCAACTGCCGGTGTTGATCGAGCCTGGCGACGTGCGCGGCGTGTTCCACTGCCACACCACCGACAGCGACGGGCGGTCGTCGCTGCGGGAGATGGCGGAGGCGGCAAAGGCGCTGGGGCACGAATACCTCGGCATCGCCGACCACAGCCAGACCGCCGTCTACGCCAACGGGCTCACGCCGGCGGCGGTCAAGAAGCAACGCCGCAAGATCGAGAAGCTCAACGAGGAGCTGGCGCCGTTCGTGCTGTTTGCCGGGATCGAGAGCGACATCCTCCAGGACGGCTCCCTCGATTACGGGGAGGACGTGCTGGCGTCGTTCGACTACGTGGTCGCATCCGTGCACGGGCAGTTCTCCGGCACCGAGGCGCAGATGACGAAGCGCATCGTCGCCGCGGTGTCGAACCCGCACACCACCATGCTCGGTCACCCGACGGGACGCCTGCTCCTCTCGCGGGACGGCTACCCGCTCAATCTGACGGCGGTCTTCGAGGCGTGCGCCGCGCACGGCGTCTTCATCGAGATCAACGCGCATCCCTACCGCCTCGACCTGGACTGGCGGCATGTGAAGACGGCAAAGGAGATGGGCGTCATGTTCGTCATCAACCCGGACGCCCACCACACCAGCGAGATCGCCTACTTCGAATACGGCGTGGGCGTGGCGCGCAAGGGCTGGCTGACGAAGGACGACGTCCTCAACACGGGCGACGTCGCGGAGATCACGAAGGCGTTTCGCCGCGCAAGGAAGCGCTAGCCCCGTTCGTTGTCATCGACACGCCTCCGCGAAGCGCTGCTCGAAAACCACCGCCCAGCCGTTCTGGTAGTCCTTCTTCGTCCGGGCGGCGTCCGCACCGAGCGTCTCCCACTTCCGGTGCTCCAGATCGACACGCGTTCCGTCTGCGACGGCGGTGAAGCGCACCTCGACTTCCTGCGCCGTCTCCGGAGTGCGGCCCGGGTGCCACGACATCACGAAGCGCCGCGGCGGATCCCACTCGAGGATCGTGCCCCATACCGCGCGCTCGCCCGCCCTCGACACCTCGTAGACCAGTCCCCCGATCCGGCCGTCGATGGCGCACGATTGCGTGTCCGCCTGGTTGATCGAGAACTGCCGGTATGGCCACCAGGTTCCGAATCGTTCGGTGAAGATCTCGAACGCCTCTTCGGGACGGCGGCCGACCACGACGTGCTTACGCACGGGCTCGACGTTCGGCATCGAGCGTTCAGCGTTTTCCATGTCTCTTTGCTCCTTGAGGTTTCCGGCGGGGGCGCGCCCCACCCTCGGCTTCGCGGCGGAATGCCTCCAGCGCGTCGGTCCAGAACTGGTCGAGATACCGGCGCAATTCCTCGAGCCCGGCGACGTCGACCGAGTAGATGCGGCGGGTCCCCGACCGCTGGGCCCGCACCAGCCCCGCCTGCTCCAGGACCTTGAGGTGCTGCGAGACCGCG
>CAZCQM010000097.1:0-576 GCA_964500785.1 uncultured bacterium | reverse complement strand
CGCGGGGCGCGTGACGTCGATGCCCTCGGCCAGGCTCCCGGCGGGCCGGGGACCGTGCCGGAGCCGCTCGAAGATGGCGCGGCGGGTCGGATCGGCGAGGGCGCGGATGACATCTCCGTAAGTCACGGCTTAATGTTAGTGCATACTTACATACTTGTCAAGAAGGTAGATTAACCGCACCATAGGCGCCGTAGGCCAGGGCGAAACGGAGGTATATGGGTACCAGCAGGAAGAAGAAGGCCGCGCGCGGGAAAGCGGGCGCGCGCAAGAAGACGAGTCGCTCGGGACGTGCGACCGGGAAGAAGACCCCGAAGAAGAAGGCCGCCGCGAAGCGCAAGACGGGCGCGAAGAAGACGTCCCGGGCGAAGGCGTCGAAGAAGCGCACCGTCCGCGCGAAGCCCGCGAGGGCGCGCTCGAAACCGGCGCGGAAGACGGCCACCCGTTCCGGGAGGACGGGCGGGCCCTCGGTGCCGGTGACCCCCGCGCTGCGCCAGCGTGCGCTCGCACTCTTCGACGAGCTGGACAAGGCGTACCCGGACGCGCACTGCGAGCTCGATTTCAGCAATGCGCTCGAAG
>CAZCQM010000096.1:0-10984 GCA_964500785.1 uncultured bacterium | reverse complement strand
AGCGCGCGTGGGCCACGTCGAAGGTGCCCCACTCGTCGTCGCGCAGGGGCAGGGCGCGGGCGTCGCCCGGGCGAACCTCGACCCGGCCGGCTTCTCCCGCGGCGCGCGCCTGGCGCTCCCCTTCGGCCCGCTGCTCCGCGTCGCGCTCCACGCCCACCACGACCCCGCCATCCCCGACGGCCCGGGCCATCGCCCGCGAGAGCTGCCCGAGCCCGCACCCGACGTCGAGTACGCGGTCGCCCGGCCGGATCCGCAGCCGGGTCATGGCCCGGGCGTTGAGCAGGTCGTTGAGCCGGGAGAGGCGCCCCTGCTCCCCGGGATCGGTCCCGTGGACGTATCGATCCTGCGGCGCCGTAGCGGGTTACCCCTTTCCGCTAAGGAACGACTTGAGTACGTAGCCGGTGATCGCGGGGTTCTTGCGCAGGCGGCGCAGTGAATACGCGTGCCAGTTGGGGCCGTAGGGGACCGCGATGCGGATGCGGTGCCCCGCGTCGCGGATCAGCTGCCGCAGGGGTGCGGTAACGCCGAGCAGCATCTGGAACTCGTAGCGGTCATGCGGGACCTTGTAGCGCTCGAGCAGCCGGTACGCCTCCCACACCAGGATCTCGTCGTGGGTGGCGATGGCGGCGTAGCACCCCGCATCGAGCATCTCCTCGAGCAGGAGGGTGAAGTTGCGCCGGATGATCTCCGGGTCGGTGTAGGCGATCGCGTGCGGCTCGAGGTAGATTCCCTTGCACAGGCGGATGTTCGCCTTCACCTTGCCCAGCTCGCGAACGTCGTCCAGGCTCCGGCGCATGCGCGACTGAATGACGACGCCGATGTTGTCGTAGTCCTCCCGGACCTTGTAGTAGATCGCCAGGGTGTCGTCGGTACACGGCGAGTCCTCCATGTCGAGGCGGACGAACAACCCCAGCGGTTTCGCGGTGTCGAGGAGCGCGCGCACGTTCTCCAGGCAGAATTCCCGGTCGATCTTGAGCCCCAGGTGCGTGGGCTTGACGTGGATGTACGCGTCGATGGAGTGCTCACTCAGGCTGCGCAGCAGCGATGCGTACTCCTCCACGGCGTGGGTCGCTTCCTCCCGCCGATCGACGAACTCACCCAGGATGGCGGCCGCTACCGCGTAGCCGCTGCGGTTCATGTCCGCCGCCACGCGCAACAGGTCGTCGCGGTGCTCCCCGGCGATATAGGGGGCGGCGACGCGGCGGACGATGGGCTTCGGGACGAGCGGCAGGGACGCCGTGACCAGTTTGTCGAATGCACTCATAGGTTGATGTGGTTCTTTCCAGTGGGTTTGAGGGTTCCGGCGGCCCGGCACATGCGCGCAGTATACGCCCCATGTCCCCCGGTGGGAAAGCCCGCACTCCAGCGGAACTCACGGCAGCGCGATGCGCCGGTGCGGCGCCTCCGCGAGGGGAAGGCTCTGCCCCACCTCCAGGATGCGCAGGCGGTCGTCCAGGAGCCGAATCAGCGTCTTTTCGTCCCGCGGCCGGCTGTTGCCGCCGAAGAGCCAGTACGGGTACGCCCCCCAGTGCAGCGGGACGATGATGCGCGCCCGTGTCGCCCACGCCGCGCGCACGGCCTCCGTCCCCGGCAGATGGCCGTTGACGTTGAGCAGCACGATGTCCGGATCGTAGGTCCACCCGACGTCGGGGATGCCCGAAAAGAAGTTGGTATCGCCGCTGTAATAGATCACGTTGTCCGGCGCCTCCACGACGTAGCCCAGCGCCCGGCCGTCCGCCTCGGCGTGGATGCCCCAGCGCCCGCCCATGTGGAAGGCCGCCACGGCCACGATCCGGAACGCCCCGAAGTCCTCGACGTCCCCCGGATGCATCACCCGCACCTCGTGCCCCGCGTCGCGCAGGTAGGCGGCCGCCGGCTCCGGGCACAGAATGACGGCGCGGTCCGGAAAGGTCCGCAGCGTGGGAGGGTCGAGATGATCCGGGTGCGCGTGCGAGAGGAGGATCACGCGCGTCGCCGCGTACGCCGACGGGGGCGGCGCGCCGACCTTGCGGTGTCGCGAAAGCAGCACCTGCCGGAACACGGGATCCGTGACGACCCCCTCGCCGGCGACGTCGATGTAGCAACACGCATGGCCCCAGAAGGTAATTGCGTCGCGGGGTGGCGGTGGAAACAGGTCGGGGTCCGGCGCGGCGAGCCGGGAACATCCCCCCGTCACAACGACGACGAGCGCGACCCACGCCGCGCGCCACGCGATCCGTCTCATCCGTTCACCACGCACGCGACTCTACGATGCGACGCGCGCGAAGGCAACCCGTGCGGCGCGCCCGCCCGGCCCCGATTGCCGTTGCCGGCCTGTACATCAATTCGTTACCATCGCGGTACCATGCCCACGCTTCCGGGACGCCTCGTGCTCGTCGCGGCCTGCGCGGCGTCGATCGCCGCCGCCGGAGCGTGCTCCGACACCCCGGGGACGCCCGTAACACCGCCGCCTCCTTCCGCTGCGGCGTTCACTCCGCTCTCGGTGGGAGACTCCTGGACGTATCACCACTGGCGCGAGACGCACTTCCTCGCTTCGAACGGCTCCGACGTCCGCGCCCCAATTTCATTCGCAGCGGAGTCGCGGCGCGAGATCGTCGCCGTCGAGCGCATCGCCGGCGTCGACTACGCCGTGGAGAGGGACTGCTTCTTCGTCATCGGGTCCGCCGATACCGCGTGCACCTGGCGCCGCTTGCGCCAGGACGATACCGGCCTCTACACCGCCGACCTCGACGACGACGCGCCGCCGGGGAGCTTCGCCGACCTGGACAGCCTGACCGAGACGCGGCGGCTCGCCTATCCCGTCGAGGTGGGGGCGTCGTGGGAGCTCCACGAGGGCAATCCGTCGGCGACCGCCACCGTCGAGGCCTACGAACCCGTCGGCGTTCCCGGCGACGTGCACGGCGCGTTTCGCGTGTCGTTCCACCAGCCGGGCATGCGCGCGCTGGACCGGCGCCTGTTCTGGTATTCCGCCTGCGGCATGCTCCACAGCCAGGTCCACGCCGAGTTCACCGCGGTGGACACCGGCACCGGACAGATGCTGCGGGTGGTCAGCGACGAGGACGTCGCCCTCCTCGCGTCCCGCCCGCGGTGCGCGCGCCCCGGCATCAGTCCCTGAAGGCGCCGCTCCGTGAGATGATGCTCGCGATCGCCGCCGCGCCCCGCGGCGTCAGAAGCTCTTCTTGCAGTAGCACGACCCTTTGATCTCGATGTCGGAGCGCGACCACGCGTCCTTGAAGCGCGTATCACACGCCGCCGCCTCGCTCTCCTTGCCCATGCCGCGCAGGCACTCGGCGAGCCCGTAAAGCGCCCACCCGTTGCCGGGATGGAGCCGCAGGTCGGCGCGGTACACCTGCTCCGCTTCGTCGTAATGTTTTTGCTCCACGAGCAGCGCGCCCAGCGAATGGCTCACCGGCATCATCCATCCCCACGGCTCGTCGTACTTCAGGGCGACGTCGCGCGCCACCGCGGTGCGCAGCAGATCGAACGCGCGCTCGTAGTTCCCTTTGCGGTATTCGAGCTCTCCCTCGGCCATCGGCAGCCCGATATCGAGCACCGTCCGTGCGGTGTTGTTGCCGACCAGCCGGCTCTCCGGGACCGCGTCGCACGCCTTCCGGAACGCCGCCATTTCGGCGCTGGCCTCGTCCACGCGACCCAGTGCCGCAAAAGCCACGGTGCGTCCGTAGCGCCAGAACGCGACCGTCACCACGAGGTCGTCGGGCGGCTTTGGCGCGTTGATGAGGTCGTCCCACAGCCCGAAGCGGACCATGACGTGTGTCGGCACCGACATGAACCCGTCCAGGAAATCCGGGTACGTGCGCACGATCTCGAGCGGGATCGTCGCCACCATCTCCTTCGCCGCCCGCATCGCCACGTCGCGCTGGCCGTCGAACATCGCGGCATAGGCGAGGAAGTGGTAGTTGTGGGCGCGGTACATGGTGTAGAAGCCGCCCTCCGAAGCCCAGCTCTTGTCGACCTCGATCGCTTTCTGGTTGGCTGCGATCGCGTCCTTGTAGTGGCCGAGGCGGATGTCGATGTGCGCCGGCATGTGGAGCAGGTGCCCCGCCCCGGGGACGCGGTCGCGCAGCACGTTGGCCGACGGCAGCGCCTTCTCCGGCGTGGACGAGGCTTCCATGGTGTGGATGTACAGGTGGTTGGCCATGGGGTGATCGGGGACCGCGGCGATGACCGTCTCCAGCGTCTCCATCACTTCGTTCGTCTCCGGGCGCGGGTCCCCCTGCGGCGACCACAGGTCCCAGGGGCGGAGATCCATCAGCGACTCGGCGAACAGCGCGCCCACGTCCGCGTCGTCGGGGTGCGCCTTCCACACCTCGCGCATCGCGTCCGCGTAGGCGCGGTCGAGCTGCGAGCGATCCTCGGGGTTCGGCCACGCGTAGCGCTTCGATATGGCCACGCACAGGTCCTTCTCGGTCTGCGACACCTCGGGCTTCTTCGCCAGCGCGAGCGCGTGCTGCGCCGCCTCGTACGCCGCCTTCGCCGCGTCGTCGTCCATGTGCGGGTTGTTGATGTTCGGCCCGGCGGCCAGGGCCTGCCCCCAGAACGCCATCGCGAGCGACGGGTCCAGCTCCGCGGCCTTCTGGAACGACGCGATGGCCGCCTCGTGGTTGAACGCGTAGTCGAGGACGAGTCCCTGGTCGAACCACTTCTGCGCCTCGATCGACTTCGTCGTGACGCGGTGGTGGTAGACGGCGAGGTCGTTTCTGAGCGCGATCGACCATTCCGCATTCGACGGAAGAACGAGCGCGGACGAGAGAGCAACGATCGACAGGACAAACAAACGCACATGGCGGCTCATGGCGGATACCTCCAGCTCGTTGACACTGCGGGTGGACAATTGAACGGGCCTAACACTACGGCAATTCGCGGGCGCCGGGCAAGAGCGGGCCGGCGGGCACCCGGGCTGGATGGAGTGGTGGCCCCGAGACGATTCGAACGTCCGACACGCGGTTTAGGAAACCGCTGCTCTATCCAACTGAGCTACGGGGCCACGAAATGAGGATGGACGGCGCGGGGCCGCCGCGGCGAGGTTAATCGAAGCGGACCATGGAGTATACCGGAATCCCCTCGAGGCGGCTCCTCCCGGACAGGAAGGCCAGCTCGATGAGAAACGCGAGCTCCACGACCTCCCCGCCGATCTGCCGCACCAGCCTGGCCGAGGCGGCGGCGGTTCCGCCCGTCGCGAGCAGGTCGTCGACGACGACGACGCGCTCGCCGGGCACGACGGCGTCCGTGTGAATCTCCAGTGTCTCGCTCCCGTACTCCAGCTCGAAACTCTGCGACATGGTCCGGTGCGGGAGCTTCCCGAACTTGCGCAGCGGCACGAATCCCGCACCGATGCGCGCGGCGAGGGGCGCGCCGAAAATGAACCCGCGCGACTCGATGCCCGCCACCTTGTCGATCCCCAGGGGCGCGTAGCGGTCGGCGAATGTGTCCAGAACGGCGGCGAACAGCGCCGGATCGCTCAGCACCGGCGTGATGTCCTTGAAGATGATCCCGGGCTTGGGAAAGTCGGGCACGTCCCGGATCGCGGCGCGGATGCGATCGACGGCCGGCACGGTCAGGCGTTTCCGTCCGGCAGGCGCCGCCGGCCCGAGAGCACGAGGTTGAGCTTCTGCAGCGCGCGCTTCTCGATCTGACGCACGCGCTCGCGCGACACCCCGACCACGTGCCCCGTCTCACCCAGCGTGCGCGGCTGGCCGTCGTCCAGGCCGTAGCGCAGCAGGAGGACCTCCTGCTCGCGGGCGCTCAGGCACCGATCGAACAACGTCGACATCTCCTCGTGCTCGAGCTGCAGCGTCACCATGGCCTCGGGCGAGCTGTGCCCGTGGTGCCTCGGATCGGCCGACAGGCGCTGCAACGCCTCCGCGCTCGCGCCGGGGTCGGCGTCGCGGATGCCGGCGATCAGCGTGCGCACGAGCTTCACGCGTCGCAGGCTCACTTCCAGCGCCTCGCCCATCGCCTGGTCGTCGGTCGCCATCCCCGCCTTGCGCATCTCCTCCTCGCGCCGCACATAGCGGTTGATGAGGTGGTAGATGTGCACGGGAATGCGGATCGCGCGCGACTGGCTCGCGATCCCCCGCCGGATCGATTGCTTGATCCAGTACGAGGCGTAGGTGCTGAAGCGGAATCCCTTGCGGTAGTCGAATTTCGATGCGGCGCGGATGAGGCCGAGATTTCCGTCTTCGATGAGGTCGAGCAGACCCTGACCGCCGCGCGCATAGCGGCGCGCGATCGTGACCACCAGACGCAGGTTGGAGATGATAAGGCGGCGCCGGGCCTCCTCGTCTCCCTCCGCGAGGCGCCGCCCGAGTTCCTGCTCCTCCTCGGCGGTGAGCAGTCCATAGCGGCCGATCTCGGCGAGATACCGGGCCTGGATGTCGTACGACGGCGCGGCGCGCTCGTCGTCCAAGGGTGCCGGATTCACACGGTCCTGGCTCATAGGTGGAGTGCATGGTCGGGGCGAGAGGATTTGAACCTCCGACCTCCTGCTCCCGAAGCAGGCGCGCTAACCGGGCTGCGCTACGCCCCGAACGTGATTCGTCGTCGGGCCCGGAGGCACTCCCCGCGGGCCAAACCTAAGTAAATTCATCGTAACATGTTTTGGACCCGAATCAACCCGAAATCCGGCCGCGGGCCGAAGTGGTTGTCGGCCTGGCCGCGAAGACGGGTCTAGTGAGCGACGGGCGTGTGGACGCCCACGAAGGAGATCGCGCCCGTGACGACCAGCGTGACGATCGTCCCCGCGATCAGGATCCCGGCCGCGATGGCCGGAATCGCGTACCGCAGGCGGACGCCGAATACGAACGCCGCCGCGGCCCCCGTCCAAGCGCCCGTCATGGGGAGCGGGACGGCCACGAACAGGCAGACGCCGAGCGCCTCGAAGCGCTCGATCAGCTTCCCCTTCCGGCGCGTCCTCGCGAAGAGCCACTGGAAGAACCGGTCGCATACCGGGTAGCGCCGCAGCCGTTCCGACAGCGGTCCGATGAGAAGGAGGATGGGAATGACCGGCACGAAATTCCCGACCACGGAGATCAAAAACGCGCTCTGCCACGACATCTTCCCCACCGTCATCGCGTACGGGATCGCGCCACGGAGCTCCGAGATCGGAGCCATGGCGAGGAGGAAGGTCGTGAGCACGTGGGGAGAGCCCCAGAGGAGCTCATTCATCTAGGCACCTGCCTCGCCCTCGAGGACGTCCCGTTGCCGCTCTCTCGCCGGCGCGCGACGCCCGTCGCGCACCAGCGGCACGAACGAGCACTCGATGAGGCGCTCGATTGCGAAGCGCTCACTCTGACGCGTGAGGCGCACGATCTCCTGGTGTCCGTCCGCGCGCAGCACCGGTCCCAGGAAGAATCCGCCCTCGGCGAGCTGCCCGAGGAGCGCCCTGGGGATGTGATCGGCGGCGGCGGTCAGGAGCACCCGGTCGAAGGGGCCCCGCTCGGGCCAGCCATCGGCCCCGTCCCCGACGCGGATACGCACGTTCTGGTAGAGGAGATCGCGCAGGACATTCTCGGCGCGCTCGGCCAGCTCGGGGACGCGCTCCACGCTGCTCACCTCGCGGCAGATGCTGGCCAGGATCGCGCTGTGGTACCCGGAGCCGGTGCCGATCTCGAGGACGTGCTCGCCTCCGTCCAGGCGCAGGCTCTCGCTGAGATACGCCACCATGTACGGCTGCGACATCGTCTGCTGGAAGCCGATCGGATAGGAGTGGTTGGCATAGGCTTCGACACCCGCGTCCCTGTCGATGAACAGGTGCCGGGGAACGCGGAGCATCGCCTCCAGCACATTCGGGTCGCGGATGCCGCGCCCGTAGACGTGATCGCGAACCATGCGCTCGCGCGCGATGCGATACTGTCGCCACCTCATAGCTCGACCCGCCAGCGTTCCATGTCCACGATCGCCCGGTAATGGGTGAGGTCCAGCTGGAGCGGGGTCACCGACACGAAGCCCATGCGCACGGCGGCGATGTCCGAGCCCTCGTCGTCGCGCCAGATGGGCGACTGCCCGCCGATGACGTAGTGCGACTTGAGCTCGCCGCCCGCCGGCTCGATGAAGTTCTCGTAGTGGCGCGACCCCAGCTTGGTGATGCGCAGCCCGTGGATGGGGGCGACGGTTGGGTTGGGGATGTTCACGTTGAGGAGCGCGTCGGCGGGGATGCCGTGCTCCAGCGCCCGTTCGACGACGGTGCGCGCGATGCGGCCGTTGGTCTCCGCGTCGGCGACGTCGCGTTGCAGCGCCGAGATCGCGACCGACGGGATGCCGTAGATCGTCCCCTCGAAGGCGACGGCCACCGTGCCGCTGTACGTCACGTCTTCACCCATGTTGGGACCGTGGTTGATCCCGCCCACGACCAGGTCGGGCCGTTCGTCCAGGATCACCTGCAGGGCCAGCGTTACGCAATCGGTCGGCGTGCCGCACACGCGGTAGTGGCGGTCGTCGACCTTCTTGATCTCGATGGGCCGGCGCACGGTGAGCGAGTGGCTGCTGGCACTCTGCTCGCGGTCCGGCGCGACCACGAATACGTCACCGACGGTCTCGAGCGCCCGCTCGAGCACGCCGATTCCGACCGCGTCGAAGCCGTCGTCGTTGGAGATGAGGATGCGCTTCTTCATCGGGACGTCGGCCGGCGGCGCGACGACAGTAGATACCCCGGGTCCGGAGACCGCAGTCTACCAGAAGAACGACTTCACGACCATGCGCAAAAAGCGGAACGTATCGACAAACGGATTGATGAAGCTCTCCTCGCCGGCGTAGATCGTCTCCACCGGGACCGAGGCGATCCGTCCGCCCGTCCGGCCCGCGCGAATGATCATCTCGGACTCGATCTCGTAGCGCGACGTCGTCAGCGGGAACTTCCGGAAGTGCTCGAGGCGGACCAGGCGGTAGCCGTTCTGCGAATCCGGCACCCGGCGCCCGGCCAGAATCGACACCACCGCGCTCGTCACGTAGTTCGTCCCCTTACGCAGCCACGGCATCCGTATGGCGTTCTCCAGCCGGTTCCCCACCACGAGGTCCGCTCCGGTCTCCCGCGCGCGCTCGACGAAACGCGGGATCTCGTCCGGATTGTGCTGGCCGTCGGCGTCGAGCAGGATCGCGTAGGGCACGCCCAGCTTCTGCGCGCGCTCGATCCCCGTGCGGATCGCAGCTCCCTTGCCCCGGTTGTGCGGATGGGCGACCACGATCACACCCGAGCGCTCCGCCACGTCGCGCGTGGCGTCGCTCGACCCGTCGTCGACCACCACGATGCGCCCGCGCGGCACCCATGCGGCCACGCGGTCGATGACGGCGGCGAGGTGGCTGGCGGCGTTGAACGCCGGAATGACGGCGGACACATCCGCAAACGGTGCCGCCGGGCTATTCATCCGCCTCCGTCCGCGCGAGCGGCCTGAAATTGAACCACTGGTCGGTGTGGGCCTGGATGATCCGCTCCAGGTCGCGGAGGCACGCTTCCTGCAGCCGCTCGATGCGTTCGAATTCGTCGTCGTGATCGTCGGGAAGGTGCGTGCCGCCGTGAACGTACCGAAAGCCCCTGGCCCCGTCAAACAGAAGGGCGCCCGTGATCACCGGCGCCCCGCACCGCGCCGATAGCACCAGGTGCCCGATGGGAAACTCCGACTCCACGCCGAAGAGGGCGAAGCGTTTCTTCGCCTTCCCGTACGCCCGGTCGACGAGAAGCGCCACGCACTCGCCCCGGTCGAGGGCGTCCTTGAGTCTGGCGAACGAATCGCCGACGGGGTGCGCGTGGAGCCCCAGGTACTGGCGCCGGGCGCTGTAGAAGTCCGTCACCTGGCGCGTGGGGTGGTCGAGGGCGACGGTGTGCACTTTCCGTCCCATGTTCGACAGGCAGTAGCCCCCCAGCTCCCACGGCCCGACGTGTGCCGACGCCACGATGATCGGCTGCCCCGCCAGGCGGTCGACCTCCTCGCGGAGGCGTCCGACGTCGCAACGGGCGAAGAGGCACTCGCGGTCGAGAAACGGGAGCTGGAGGAAGATCAGGATGCTGCGGGCGAAATTGTGGATGGTGCGCCGGGCGGCGCGCCGGCGCTCCAGCGGGCTCCATTCCGGGTGGATGATGCGCAGGTTCTCGTCCAGCACGCGCCGGGTCCCCCACCGCGTCCACCAGCTCACCTCGGCCAGCGTCCAGGCGATGGCGCGGCAAAACCAGTCCGGCGTGAACCGCGCGAAGAACGCGCCCAGATGGTAGGGGATGGCCTGGAGCATGCTATGAGTGAATGGCGCCCGGGCCACCATACCCCGGGGCCGTCCCCGGGGCAAGCGGCGCCTTCTTGACTCGGCGCCCCCCCCGCCCTAAGATGGAAGCGTTGCAGTACCGAATCGGACGTTCGAGGTAGCTCATTCGACTCTCCGTTCCACCGCGTGACATTCTCCCCCGCCGCTCCCGCGACGCCTAGCGCCGTTCGCGACCGCTCGGGCGAGCTGGAGCGTATCCTGGCCCGACGCATCATGGTGCTCGACGGCGCCATGGGCACGATGATCCAGTCCTATGCGCTCGACGAAACCGCGTTCCGCGGCGATCGCTTCCGCGACCATTCCCGCGACCTCAAGGGCGACAACGACATCCTCTGCCTGACGCGACCGCACATCATTGCGGAGATCCACCGCGGCTATTTCGAGGCCGGCGCGGACATCGCCACCACCAACACGTTCAACGGTACGGCGATCGCACAGAGCGAGTACGGTCTGTCCCATCTCGCCTACGAGATCTGCCGCGAGGCCGCGCGCATCGCGCGTGTTGAGGCGGACGCGATGACCCGCCGCGACCCGGAGCGTCCCCGCTTCGTCGCCGGGTCGCTCGCACCCACCAACCGCACGGCGTCGATCTCCCCCGATGTCAACGACCCGGGGATGCGCAACGTCACGTTCGAAGAGCTACGCGCGGCCTATCGCGACAACGCGCGCGGGCTGATCGACGGCGGCGCCGACATCCTCCTCGTCGAGACGGTCT
>CAZCQM010000095.1:0-11097 GCA_964500785.1 uncultured bacterium | reverse complement strand
GTCTATCCACTAGCCGCAACGGACCGGAGGAGGTCGTGTTGATGATCAAGCGAGTAATGGTGTGCGCTCTGTTTATTGTGTGTGTGGCTTCGGTGGCTTCGGCGCAGAGGAATTCGCGCACAAGCTCCTACGGGTCCACGTCCGATCACCGCGCGGAACTGATTCCGCTCGGCGGCTACGCGTGGACGACGTCGATTGACGTCCGTTCGGGTCTGACCTACGGCGTCCTCGATTTCAAGGATGCCGGGTTCTTCGGTGTTGCCCTCGACGTGAACACGATGAACAGATCCGGAAAAGAGGGCCAGCTGCGGCTCCTGTACCGGCGTTCCAACTCCCAGGTACAGTATCGTTCGCTCTCGAAGAATGTCGATCAGGACGCGTCCGTCGAGTACTGGCACATCGGCGGTCTCGGCGGGGTTCGCCGGGGTAACACGTTGCCCTACGCCTCGTTCACGCTGGGCGCCACGCGGTTGATGGCGGGCGGAGAGGACAGCTGGAAGTTCTCCACCATTCTCGGCCTCGGCGTGAAGGCCTACATGTCTCCGAAGATCGGCCTGATGGTCCAGGGCAACTGGGCCTTCACGTGGACCGACGTGTGGGGTGGCGTCACCGTCGGGACCGGCGGAGCTGGCGTGGGAGTCACTGGGACGGGGATCTCTCAGTTCGACGTGGGCGGCGGCCTCATCATCTGCTTCTAGCCGCGACCCGCGATCCACCCATCATTTCAAGGCGGGCCCACCCGGGCTCGCCTTGAATTATTTTCTTCACAGTTATCCGTGTGCTATAATGCCGCGAACCTCGCCTCCGAGGTCGCCCGCGGTGGCCGCCCCGCCGGTCCCGCACGTGTTCCTTCAACCCCCGGGAGGACAGCGTGTTTCCCACCCCCCGTTTCGTTCTATCTCTGATTCTCATCGCAACGCTGGCCGGCCTGCTCGGCGCTGCGGCGCCGGCCGGCGCGGCGCCGCCCTGGTACACCGAAATGATCGAGGGCGGTGGATTCGTCGGGGACTACATCCGCATCGCCGTCGATCACAACGGCACTCCGCACGTGGTCTACTGGGACTACAGCAACCAGTTCCTCTGGTACGCCACGCGGGTCAATGGTGCCTGGATCTACGAAGTCGTGGAGGCGACCGCGTACGTCGGTACGGATACGGACATCGCGGTGGATTCGCAGGGTGTGCCGCACGTGAGCTTCCACAACTTTACTGCGAGCGGTATCGACGAACTTCGCTACGGCGTGCGCACGGGTGGCGTGTGGAACGTGGTCGACGTCGACCCCACCAATGACGACGTGGGCAAGTACAATGCAATCGCGATCGATTCGCAGGATCGCCCGCACATCGTCTACTGGGACGAGACCACGACGGACCTGAAGTATGCGGTCAAGACCGGCGGCTGGTCGATCGAGTTTGCGGCTTCGGGAGCCGACGTGGGCCGGTTCGCGAGCCTGGCCCTGGACGCCGCCGACCGACCGCACATCGCCTATTACTGGGAATTCACGGGTGAGTTCCTCTACGCCACCAAGATCGGGGCGCTGTGGTACAACACCACGATCGGCACGGGCGCCACCGACTACAGCGGCATCGCGCTCGACCCGGCCGGCAATCCCACCGTGCTGTTCCGGACCGGCGGATACGTCCTTCTCAACGCGCGCGTGGACGGCGTGTTCACCACGCCGGGGGGGTTCACGTCCAGCGGCGATGTCGACGGCGCCCTCGTCATCGGCCCGGACGGCATGGGGCACCTCTTCTACCAGGAGATCACCTCGGGGGCCAACGAGCTCTACTACGCCGAGGGGTTTGACGGCGTGCCCACGGAGTCGCCGGTGGTCCTGGCGGGGAGCGACGTCGACGTGGGCGACAAGAACGACATCGCCCTCGATCCGTACGGAAATCCACTCGGCGTCTTCTACGATGCGACCAACGGCGATGCGTGGTTCGTGGATTCCGGTGTGCGTCTCTCCACGGGGCTGTCGGGTGCCACGTGGCCGGTGGGGAGCGAGCGCACGATCACGTGGCGCGGCGTGGGTGCGGTGGACCTGATGCTCTCGACGGACGGGGGCGCGTCCTACCAGACGCTCGCGAGCGGGCTCGCCGGAAATGGTAACGGCGCCGGCACGTACACCTTCACCGTGCCGCACCGTCCGTCGCGCTTCTGCAAGATCAAGCTGGAACGGGGGACCCCGTACGCAGCCTCGCTGAGCGATTCGCTCTTCACGATCGAGGCGAGCGTGGCGCTGCTCAACCTCGTGGCGAGCAATCCGGGCGGCGGGGGCGTACGGCTCTCGTGGGCAACCAACCCGGGCCCCGACGATCTCGCCGGGTATCGCGTCGATCGCCGGCGCGAGGCGGGTTCGTGGACGACGCTGAATGCGCTCGTCACCGGGACCAGCTATCTCGATGCCGACGGCCGCGCCGGAGACGAGTACCGGCTGTTCGCGGTGAACGGCCTCGGCAACGAGCTGCTGCTCGGCAGCACGCGCTCCGGGGACACGCCGTCGGTCAGCGCACTCGACGTGTTTCCCAATCCGTTCCGGACCGGCGACCTCACCGTGTTGTTCGCCACCGCGGGCGGACTGGGCGGCTCGGCCGGGTCGGCGACGGTGTCGATCTACGACGTGGCGGGTCGGCTGGTGCGCACGCTGGCAAGCGGCGCCTACGCGGCCGGCGTCCAGCGCGTCACCTGGGACGGGCGCAACCTGCGCGGGGAACCGGTGTCGAGCGGCGTGTACTTCGTGCGGTCGGCAACGGGCGGGGAAACGCACTCCCGAAAGGTGCTGGTCGTTCGATGATGCGTTGGTCCGCATGGCCGGCGCTGTTCGTGGCGCTGTGCGGCTTCGCCGTCGCGGAACCGGCATCGGCGACCACGCTGTTCGCGCTGGTGGACACGGGGGAGCTGTTCGCTTCCGCGAACGGCGGCGTTTCGTGGGGCGTCCTTTCGACCCTTCCCGCTCCCGACGCCGTGGCTATCGCCGCGGCGGAGACAAGCGACGAGCTCTATCTGGCGACGCGGTCGGGATCGGTCTTCCGTTCCTCCGACGGCGGGGTTACCTGGAGCGGTGTCGGGGTCGTCACGGCGAGCGACGTTGCGGCGATGACCATCGAGCCGGGAGGCGACGTCATCGCGCTGTCGGAAAGCGGGACCCTGTGGCGTTCCGGCAACGACGGCGCCACGTTCGACGCGGTCTCCACGACGTCGATCGCGGACAACCACATTGCACTCGCGGTGAACCCGTGGTCGGGCGACATCTTCGCGCTCTCGCAGACCGGCGAGGTGGCGCGCAGCACCGATGCCGGCGCCAGCTTCAACGTGGTTGGCGTGATCACGATTCCGGATGCCCGGGGGGTGATCGTCCGTTCGGGAGATGTCTACGCGCTCGCGGAGACCGGCGCCGTCGCCCGCAGCGATGACGACGGCGCCACGTGGGCGTTCATCGGGACGATCTCGCAGGTCAATTCCGCGGCCATCACGACCGACGGGACGAACTTCATCGCCGCCACCGCCGAGGGACTGGTGGCGGCATCGAACGACGCAACGGCGTGGACGTTCGTCGGCGCCATCAATCAGCTCTCGGTAGTCGCGCTCGGGAACGACATTCCGGCCGCGACGGCCGTGAGCCCGAGCCGAACCCCGGCGGTGGCCCTTCAGGTCGCCCGCGTGTATCCGAATCCGAGCCCGCGGGGCGGAGTCGTGACGTTCGAGATCGTGCTGGAGAATGCGGAAAGGGTGACGCTCGAGATGTATGGCGTGGACGGCGCGCGCGTGGCGCGCCGTCCCGCCGAGTTTCTGCCGGCCGGCGCGAGCCGGGTCACCTGGGCCGCGCCGCGGGGGACCGCCGGCGTGTTCTTCGTGCGAGCCCGGACGGCATCGGGGCTGACGGCGCCGGCGCGGCTGGTCCTGGTGGACTGACGTCCCTGGTACTACTCGATCAATCGAACTTCCAGTGGTGTCGATGCGACGCCTCGTCTCGCCACTGTGACTTCCACGCCTTCTCGTATTTCTCGAAGCGGGGGTCGTCGCGAAGCGGCTCGAGATCCACGTCCCGCCCGGCGTGCCGGTCCACCTCGAAGCCCTTGTCGGCGGATTGCTCGAGCCACTTGAACGCGCCGTCGATGTCGCCGGACTGGGCGCTGGAGCACGCCATGTTGTACATGGTCAGCCCCGGCCGGTAGGAGAGATCGAGCGCCTTCTTGAACGACGCCGTGCTCTTCTCCGCCTCGCCCGCCATCAGCTGTGCGAAGCCCAGGTTGAACCACGCGCGCCCGACCTTCGGGTGACTCTTCGTGACCTCTTCGAAATGCGGCAGTGACTTGCCCCACCGCTTCTTCTCGCTTCGCTTGCGGCCAAAGCCCCAGTCGCCCCACACCCAGTCGCCGGTGTTGAGCTCGAGATCGTCGGCGAGGGTCAGCAGCTCCTTGAACCGGTTGTCACCGTGGAGCGAGATCAGGTCGGCGTCCTCCGACATGTGATCGGCGTCCACCGGCCCGAAGAGGATCGCCCGCTCGAGCAGATCGAGGGCGTCCTTCGACTTGCCGGCCAGCGCGCGTGCGCACGCCTCGTTGTAGAGCGCCGTCGTGCTCTCGGAAACTTTGTATTCGCGCTCGAACGCGGTGGCCGCCTTGTCGTAATCGCCGGAGCGCAACAGGTCGATGCCCACGGAGTTCCAGTCGTCTTCGTCGACGTTCTTGTCGCCCTCGAGGCGTTCGAAGTCACGCGTCGCGGCACGGCGCATCCGTTTGGCCTCGTCGGAGTTCATCACCTCATCGAGGAGCTTGCGGAAGCGCGCGTCCCCGCGAAGCGAATTCAGATCCTCGTCCGATGCATACATGTCGGGCCGGTCGAATCCTGCATCGAACGCCGCCTTGAGCGCGTCGATCGCCTCACCCGGCTTGTCCGCGAGCGCGTACGAGCACCCGGCGTTGTAGAGGGCGGTCGCGCGATGGTACCCCGCGTCGGCCGCCTTCTGGAACGCCTCCGCCGCGCTCTCGTAGCGCTCGCGCTCGTAGAGGTCGCCGGCGCGGTCGTACGAGTCGCTCCCGGAGTCGTCCTCGTCGCCTCTCGTGACGTGGTAGCGCGTCCGGCCGTTGAAGTTGAAGTTGTGATTCTGGCCGAAGTAGGACCACGTTGTCCGGTGGGAGGTGTGTCCATCCCCCGTGGCGGCGGCCACCACCGCGTCGGCGTGGTTCGACGTCGCATGTGGCGCCATCGCGGCGGGACGCGCGGCGGCGATGGCCGCCACGGCCACCGCGGTCGCGAACGCGGTGAACCCGATCGCCCGCCGGGTCAGGGCGGCGCGCGGCGCATCCGTGGCCAGGATCGATGCCACGCGTCCCGACAGGGCCGATCGCGTGGCGAACGCGGGGGCGGCGTGCGCGAGCGGATCGCGGACCATCGCCGTCCGTGCGATTGACACCAGGTGCCCGGCGTAGTCGGAGCCGCGAACGCCGCTGGCCAGCACGACGTCGTCGCAGGCTCGTTCGGACTCCCGGCGCGCGCCATGCGACAGCATCCACACCAGCGGATGGAACCACAGGATCGCGGTGATCCCCTGCGCGGCGATC
Organism: uncultured bacterium; assembly: GCA_964500785.1. GTDB lineage: Bacteria > Krumholzibacteriota > Krumholzibacteriia > WVZY01 > JAKEHA01 > JAKEHA01. The sequence goes on along the minus strand of CAZCQM010000095.1, from coordinate 5,533 downwards.
ATCCACAGCCCGTCGCCCCGGCGCACGTGCGCCAGCTCGTGCAGAAGGACGACGTGGAGGCGCTCGCGCGACCAGTGCAACGCAACCGTCGGAAGAATGACGCGCGGGCGCCACACGCCGACCGCGACCGGGATGGTCACGTCGGGTGACAGCAGGACGTCCACGGGACGGCGGATTCCGAGCAACGCTCGGGCGCGCGCGCATTCGTGCGCCAGCCGTTCGTCGGTGGTCGAGATGGACCGGCGCAGGAGGCGGCGGATGCCGAAGACGCCGAGGCCGATCTGGAGCAGCAGCGCCGTCGCGACGTTCAGCCAGACGATGAACGCGATCGTCTTCCAGTCGGCCGGCGCCCCGATCGTGGCCCGTGTGGGCGCGGCGGGTCCATAGCGCACCGACGGACCGGCCACGCCGGTCGTCGCGCGCCCGATCGGTTCCGCCGGAGCCCGTTGGGCGACGTACGGGGACGCGTCGATGGTTGCGGGGATCGCCAGCGCGGTGCGCTGCGGGGCGACGGCTTCACGGGTGGGCGCGGGCAGAACGCGAAGCGACCACGACGGAAGCAGCGCCGAAACGGCCGGCAACAGCGCGACCGAGACCAGCGCGCCCGCGGCGACCAGGTGCCTCAGGGCGGGGCGGGCGTTGCGCGCCGCAGCGAGGAGTGCGCAGGCGATCCCGGAGATCAATGTGACACGGGCGAGCCACCAGGCGAGCGACTCCGGCGCGATCGAATTTATCAACGATGGGAGGCTGAGAATCGGGTTCATCATCGTCCTTCCTTGCGCGCGCGTTCGATCAGCGCCGCGAGTTGATCCAGCTCATCCTGGGTCAGTTCCGCGCCCGGGGATTCCAGCAGCGCCATGGCCGCGCCCGCCGCGGAGCCGTCGAAGAAGGTGGTCAGTACGTGTTCCAGTGCGCTCCGCCGCGCCTTCTTCGGGTCCACCGTCGGGCGGTAGATGTAGCGCTTCCCGTCGTGCTCGTGGGCCAGGAGTCCCTTGCGTTCGAGGACGCCGAGCGTGGCCCGCACGGCGGAATAACTGGGTGGGGATGGGATCCGCCGGTGGACCTCGCCCGCGCTGGCGCTGCCCAGGCGGTAGAGGACATCCATGATCTCGCGTTCACGACGACTCAATGTACGCAGTGATTTCATGACGGGTTTCCTCCGGTGCCCCGGGCCGGCGGGGCACGTGCTGAATTTCTAGCATGTGCTGGAAAACTAGCATCGAAGCCGGGGCCTGTCAAACGGGTTTTTTTCGGGCGGGCGGTTCGGGTCCCCGTGAGATCATGCAGGACGGGGTCCCATGAGCCTGGAGCCGCGCAGAATTGTCTCCGGCGCCCAGACCGGTGCCGATCGTGCCGCGCTGGATGCGGCGCTCGAGGCGGGTGTACCCGTCGGGGGATGGGTGCCCCGGGGCCGGCTCGCCGAGGACGGGCGCGTACCCGACCGCTACCCGAACCTCCAGGAGACCCCGGGCGACGACTACGAGACGCGCACGCGCTGGAACGTCCGCGATGCCGACGCCACGCTGATCCTGTCCCACGGCCCCCTCACCGGCGGGTCGAAACTCACCCGGGACATCGCGCGGTCGCTGGAAAAGCCGGTCCGGCACGTGGACCTGGCCGTGATGACCGTCGCCGAGGCGGTCGCCGCGGTGCGCGCCTGGCTCGGGATGCTGGAGGGGGAGACACTCAACGTCGCCGGCCCGCGCGCGAGCAACGACCCCGATATCTACGGGAAGACATGGGAAATCATCGCGGCAGTGTGTTTAAATCACCCCTAACCCAACCAGGAGGTCCCGATGCGCACGTCTCATATCGCCACGATTGCTCTCTGCCTGATCACCGCGGCATCGCCCGCCGTCCGCGCTCAGGGACGACCAAACCCCGTGGAGCTGATTGCGGCGCAGAGCGACGCGATGACCGAGCTCGCGGTCATGGACGGGGTGTGGCGCGGACCCGCCTGGACCCTTCTTCCCTCGGGCGAGAAGCACACGGTCACGCAAACCGAACGGATCGGAACGATGCTCGACGGCTCGATCCGGGTGATCGAAGGCCGCGGATACGACGCCGAGGGCAACGTGGCGTTCAACGCGTTCGGCATCATCTCCTACGACCCTGCAAAGAAGGCGTACACGCTGCACTCCCACGCGATGGGCAACGCCGGTGACTTCGCGCTGACACCGACCCCCGACGGCTACGTGTGGGAGATCCCGGCCGGCCCCATGACGATCCGCTACTCGGCGACCATCCGGGACGGGGCGTGGAAGGAGGTCGGCGATCGGATCGTGCCCGGCCAGGACCCGGTCCGCTTCTTCGAGATGAACCTCACCCGCATCGGCGATACCGACTGGCCGGCCGGGGGCGCCATTCCGCCGAAGTAAGAGGAGGAACGTCCTACACCTATGAAAAGAAGTAGAGGCGCGTTCCTCGTCACTCTCGCGTTGATCCCGCTCGCCGCGTGCTCCTCGAAGCACGAACAGGCTGCAGCGACGAACGTGCGCACGGCGCCGGTCCGCATCATCGCCACCGACAGCGCCTATGTCGCGCCGGATTCGTTGCCATCGGGACGGTCCCACGTTGCATTCGAGAACCACGGGTCGACGATCCACGAGGTCATGTTCATCAAGCTGCCGGCGGGCATGTCTCCCGACGACTACGTCGCGGCGGTGAAGGCGGGCAGCGACTTTCCGCACGGAGGGCTGGACTATTCCGGCGTAGGGCTCACATCGCCCGGGAGGCGGGCCGATGTCTGGATCAACCTGCCGCCGGGGCGCTACGTGCTCGCGTGCTGGTTCCGAGACCACATCACCACCCGGCCGCTCCACACGCTGGTGGTTCGCGACACCCTGTCCAGTGAGCCAGCGCCCGACGCGGATACGGTCTTGAAGCTGATCGACTCCGGGCTGGAGTTGAGCCGGCCGATCGCGAAGGGCGACCAGGTGCTTCGGGTCCAGGCCGTCGACCCGTCGATGCACGAAGTCGACATCTTCCGGCTCGGCGAGGGCAAGACGGCCGATGATCTGCGCGCCTGGGAGAGCAACGGCATGGCCGGGCCGGTGCCGGGCGTGGCCATCGGCGGCATCCTCGACAGCCACGACATCGGGCGGACGGTGTGGTTCAAGACGACGTTCGAGCCCGGGCGCTATGTCATGTGGTGCGGACTGCCGACCGGCGCGGACGGTGCCGGTTCGAAAGTGGTCCGGGAGTTCGAGGTCAAGAAATGAAGATGCGCTCCTTCCGTGGAAGCTGCCGCCCGCGTTCCGTCCGGTAACGAGGAGGGTGAATAGTGCGTGCGTGTCATTCTTCGGGCCCATCCGGCGGCGGGGTCCCCGCGAGTCCCGGGACCGAGGCGTCGCGTCCCGACGTTGCGGTCATCGGGGCCGGGATCGTGGGGCTGGCCACCGCGTGGCAGTTCCAGAGGAGCCATCCCGACCTTCGCGTCGTCGTGATCGAAAAGGAATCCGACGTCGCGGGTCACCAGAGCGGACACAACTCCGGCGTGCTGCACGCAGGTCTCTACTACAAGCCCGGGACGCTGAAAGCGCGCCTGTGCATCGAGGGAAAGCGCGAGATGGAGGAGTTCGCCGCCGAGCGCGACATCTCGTTCCGCCGCTGCGGGAAGATCGTCGTCGCCGTTGAGCAGCACGAGCTTCCGCATCTCGAGGCGTTGGCGAAGCGCGCCGCCGAGAACGGCGTCGAAGGACTCGAGATGATCGGCCCGGACGAGATGCGCGAGATCGAGCCCTCGGTGCGTGGCCTGCGCGCGCTCCTGTCGGCCGGCACCGGAGTCATCGATTTCCCGGAAGTCGCCCGCGCACTGGCGCGCGAGATCGGGGAACGGGGCGGCGCCGTGCTGCTGGGGCGGTGCGTCACCGCGATCGCGCCGCGGGGCGACGAGGTCGTGATCGTGACGTCGGGAGGCGACGTGGTTGCGCGGGCGCTCGTCACGTGCGCCGGCCTCCACTCCGATCGCCTGGCGGCGATGACCGGTCACCGCGACGGTGTCCACGTCGTTCCGATCCGCGGTGATTACTATTCGTTCACACCGGAGGCGGGCGAGAAAGTGCGCGCGCTCATCTACCCGGTGCCCGATCCGAACTACCCGTTCCTCGGCGTCCACTTCACGCGCACGATTCACGACCACGTCCACTCGGGCCCCAACGCCGTGCTCGCGTTCGCGCGCGAGGGGTATCGGCGCGGCGACGTGTCCATCCGCGACCTGCGCGACATGCTCACCTTCGGTGGGTTCTACCGCATGGCGAGGCAGCATGCGGCGACGGGCGTGAAGGAGACCTGGCGCGACGTCTCGCGAGGCGCCTTCGCGGCGTCGCTCCGGCGCTACATCCCCGACATCGCGGACGACGACCTCACCTTCGGCCCCAGCGGGGTCCGCGCGCAGGCGGTGGATTCGCACGGGAAGTTTCTGGACGATTTCAGCTTCGGGGGATCGGGGCGCGTGCTCCACGTCCGCAACGCCCCCTCGCCGGCCGCGACGGCGTCGCTCGCGATCGGGAGACACCTGGTCGCGGAGGCGGAGCGGCGGTTCGGGCGGCTGGACGGGTGACCGGGGTGGCGGCCGCCCCGGACCGGGAGGGGGAAATGAAACCCGGAAAAGGCGGCCGGGCACGAAAACAGTTCTTTACTTGTGCACGATTCCTGCGTATGCTTCCTTCCGACCATCCTCCACGACGACAGGCCAATCTCGTTCAGCCTCCCTTTTTCAGAGTCGCTTAACTTTTGAGGATCCTTAGACGATTGAGGGGTTGCGGTCCGGCACGTTGCCGGGCCACAGGTGGAGTGCAACGGATGCCCCGGAACTAGCCGGAGATCCTGCGCGCTTCTGTAAGCCGGACCTCCGGCATTTTGGAGAACTAGACGATATGAAGAAGATCTATGTGGGCAACCTGCCCTTTAGCGCCACCGAATCGCAAGTCAAGGAACTGTTCGGAAAGCACGGCAACGTGCAGTCCGTCGCGCTGATCACCGATCGCGAGACCGGTCGTCCCCGGGGCTTCGGCTTCGTGGAGATCGAGGACAGCGGCCTGGACGCGGCTCTCAAGGCCCTCGACGGCTACGAGATGGACGGGCGCGCGCTCAAGGTGAACGAGGCGCAGGACAAGCCCCGCAACGGTGGTGGCGGCGGTTTCCGCAGCCGCGATCGCTGGTAGGCTGGTCGTAGCGACAGGCTGACATCACGAGGACCCCGTCACCTCCGGGTGGCGGGGTCCTCCGTGTTTCGGGCCGGGTGGGGGGCGGTTATCCCCTGGGACGCCCGCGGTCGAAATGGCCGCGTCGCGGACCGGGCTCTCAGCCGCCCATCTTCTCCTCGACGCTACGGACCTTGTCGTCCATGGTCTGGTCGCGATCGGTGCGCGTCCCGGCCTTGATGACGCAGGAGACCCGCGGCACCCCCATCTCGTGGAGCACCTCGTGGCACCGCTTGACGGCGGCGAAGACGGTGTCCCATTCCCCTTCGATGTTGGTTCCGTAGGCGTGGAGCCGCGTCTCGAGTTCGTAGTCATTGAGGACGCGCTCG